>JBIOUY010000027.1:0-87775 GCA_044867445.1 Gemmatimonadales bacterium | reverse complement strand
GGACGATGTGCGCACCAAGGTGCAATACGACCTGGAGTACATCCGGCGGCAGAGCCTGGGCGAAGACATCCGCATCATGCTGAAGACCATCCCCGTCATCCTCCTGCGGCGCGGCGGCTGGTGAGCTCACTGTCCGACTGACCCCTCGGGCGCTGTTGCCGCTGCGCTACAGAGCATGCGCCGCCCAGTCCAACGAGGGGACTCGACTCTACTATCCGCAGCGCTCTAAGTCGCACAGCCCAAACATCTTCGTGTAACAGTCCGGGACGACATCTCGGCGGAACGGCCATTGCTGGTTTGGCGGCGGCTTCGCCCCTATTTTCCAGTCACCCACTGCCCGGTGAGCCCCCTCAGGATGAGTCAGCCCAGTAACCGACCAGGGGCCGGCAGCGATCCAGTCCTGTCGGTCGTGGCACCGCTCTACAACGAGTCGGAGAACGTTCGGCCGCTGGTGGAGTGGATTCTCCAGGCCCTGAGCGAGTACCCCAAGCCCTTCGAGATCATCCTGGTGGATGATGGCAGCCGGGATGATACCTGGGCTCAGGTAAGTTCGGCCGCCGCGGATCCCCGCGTGCGAGGGCTGCGCCTGGGACGCAACGCGGGTCAGACCGCCGCCATGATGGCGGGCTTCGATCACGCCCGCGGCACCGTGGTCGTGTCGCTCGACGGCGATCTGCAGAATGACCCGCGAGACATTCCGGCTCTCCTGGCAAAACTTGATGAAGGCTATGACCTGGTGTGCGGCTGGCGCCAAAGGCGGCAGGATAAGTTCCTCCTTCGAAAGGTTCCGTCCTGGGTAGCCAACAGGATCATTCGTCGGCTCACGGGAGTCCCCATCACGGACAATGGCTGCTCTCTCAAGGCCTATCGCCGCGAGTTGCTGGATCGCCTTTCGCTCTATGCCGAGCAGCATCGGTTCATCCCGGCCCTCTCGGCGAGCGTTGGTGCCCGGATTACCGAGATGCCGGTACGCCACCATGCGCGCCGGTTCGGCGAGAGCAAGTACGGGATTTCCCGCACGGTCAAAGTGCTCGTCGATCTTCTCACCTTGAAGATGATCACCACCTTCCGCTCGCGGCCGCTGATCGGGTTCGCCGTGGTCGCGGTTGTCGCCCTGGCCACCGCTCTGATGTTCGGTGTGATGTGGGCCATCGCGTGGACCCAATTCGGGCCGGAGAAGGCCCGCGCGCTGGTGTTTCCAGGCGCGGGGCTGCTGTGGCTGGGAACCGCATTTTATCTGATCATGCTGGGGCTGGTCGCCGAGGTCGCGCTGCGCAATGAGCGCGAGAGCGCAGGCGCCATTCCTCACGCCTGGGAGGTAGTCTGAGATGACGGCCAAGGGGACGGTAGTCGAGCCGCTCGAGGAGCCCGCTCGCCGTACGGGTCAGGCCGGCGAGCGGCTGATCTCCGTCGTGGTTCCAGTCGTAGAGCGGATCGACGATCTGGTCGCCCTCTACCAGGCGTTCGCCGCGGAGCTGGAGCGACTGGGTGAAGAATTCGAGTTTCTCTTCGTCTTCGACGGCGGCTTCGCTCCCAGCCCGGAGCTGACCACGCTCAGCCAGCAGGACCGGCACATTCACCTGTTACGCTTCTCCCAGCGCTTCGGCGAGACCGCTGCCCTCCGGCTTGGGGTGGACCGGAGTCGTGGCGACGTGATCTTGACGCTGCCGGCCTATTTCCAAGTGCAGCCTGAGGGGCTGGGACCACTGCTGGGGGCGGTGGACCATGGGGCCGATCTTGCGGTGGCGTATCGCTCGCCTCGACGGGACAGCTGGCTCAATCGAGTTCAGGCACGCGCCTTCAACCAGATGCTCGGCGGCCTCTCCGACCAGCAGTTTCACGACATGGCGTGCGGTGCCCGGGCCATGCACCGCAGGATAGCGGAGAACCTCCCGCTTTACGGCGACATGCACCGGTTCATCCCGGCGATCGCCCTCCGCGAAGGGTTCCGGGTGACCGAGGTACCGGTTCCGCAGCATCCCAACGACATTCGCATGCGGGTGTACGGCCCGGGCGTCTATCTCCGGCGCTTGCTCGACATCGCCACGTTCTTCTTTCTCGCCAAGTTCACCGAGAAGCCGCTCCGATTCTTTGGACTCATTGGCTCGATTTTCCTCGGAATAGGCAGCGTGATCTCGCTGATTCTGCTGGTCGACAAGATCGCCGGCGAGGCGATCGCCAACCGTCCCCTCCTCCTGTTCGGAGTGCTCCTCGTCGCCCTGGGCGTGCAGCTGATCGGGCTCGGCTTGGTCGGGGAGATCATCGTTCATCTGCGCGCACCGCACCGCCGAGCGTACCGGGTCCGCGAGCAGGTGTGAATCGGCTGTGGCGGTCCCCGACTCTTCGCAGCGTCGTCGTGTATGGTGCGTCAGGAGCGGGGTTCGCAGGCGCGAATCTCGTTCTCGCGCGGGCGTTGCCGACCGACGAGTACGCCCTCTTCACCCTGGTGGTAGCGCTTGTCAATCTGGGCTATGCCGCCGGTCCCGCCGGGTTCGATTTCCTGGTTACCAGGCGAGGGCTCCCGGCGGGGCCGCTGCTTCTCCGGCGGGTCCTCGTCGCGGCCACCATCATCGCTCTGATCTTTGTCGCGGTCGGGCACTTCACCTATCATCTCACTCCCGTCTTCCTGCTGTTCGTCCTTGTCTCATCGGTCACTGGTGCGGCGATGGCCGTGGCAGGTGCCCGGTTTCAGTCGGAGCAGCGTTTCGGTCTCTCATTGACCCTTACCCAGAGTCCCAATTTCGTGCTCCTGCTGGCGGCACTGGTGGTCGTGGTCACCCGCTCCGACAGCGCCCATCTTCCCCTACTCATCGCCACTCTAGGATACGTTGGCGCGGCCGCTCTAGGTTGGGGGCTGCTCGTCCGGGAGCCTGGGTTCGGCCGAGAGCGCAAAGAGGAGTTGATCTGGGGCGAGGCCCTCTCTCTGGCAGGCATGGACGCCTCGGGCCTGTTGCTGGTGCAGCTCGATCGGCTGTTGATCGCGCGCCTGCTCTCACTCGGTGAGCTGGCGACGTACGGGGTGCTTGCGGCTATCGTCGGCTCCCTCTTTCGGGTGCTCCAGATGGGAGTGGGATACACCTTGATTCCGCGTCTCCGTGTCGCGGGCAGCCTGCCCGAACGCAGAAGCCTGATCCGCCGAGAAGTACGATTGGTAGGAGCACTGGTTGTGGGAGGAGCGGTGCTGATCTGGATCGTCACCCCGCTCGTGGAACGCTGGCTGCTCGGCGGTAAGTACCATCTCACCATCCCTCTGATCATCGCCGCCCTGGCGAGCGGGGTTGCCAAGGTGCTCAACGCCTTTGCCAAGGCGCTGGTGACCGCGCTCTCCGAGGCCCGCGAGGTGACGACGGTCAATGTCTTCGGCTGGGTGTCCGTGGGCATAGCTGTTGCCGCGGCGGCAGTCGGCGCCAGGTGGGGCTTGCCTGGCGTCATCTACGGGGTGGGCCTCGGCTGGCTGCTCCGAGCGGTCATCGGCATCGGCATCTCCGCCCGCCGGCTTCGGTCCGTCGCGCCCGTGGTGGTGCCGGCGCCGTGAATCTGAAAGAAACGGAGAGCCGCATCCCAGGCACAGGCGCGTGGAAAGCTCTTGCCGGCATGGGGCTCGCCGGTATCCTGATCACCACGCTATACCCATCCCCGGATAACGCGAAAGAGGCGGTCCTGACGCCGTTGTGGTGTCTCGTATGCGGCAGCGACGGCGGCGCTGATGTTCTCCTCAACCTCCTCCTTTTCATCCCGTTTGCAATCGGTCTACGTCTTTCGGGACTGTCGTGGCGACGCGTGGTCGGAATCTCGGCGTTGGTTTCTCTTGCTGTCGAGACCCTGCAGTGGGCGGTGGTGCCAGGACGGGATGCCAGCCTGAGCGACTTGCTCACCAACACGCTGGGAAGTGCGGTGGGCGCCATCGCGGCTCCTCCGATTCCTGCGGCCCTGGGTGCGAGCCCCCAATACGCGCGCCGACTGATGTGCCTCTGGGCCGCGGTCTGGCTCGCTGGGTTGGTAGTCTCTGCCTGGCTGATGCGGCCTTGGGTGCCAAGCGATACCGTGATCTGGAGCCGATGGGCGCCCGCGGCGCAGGCGCGCCAGCCCTTTGGCGGACGGGTGACCAATGCGATGGCAGCCGGTTTCTCCCTTCCCAGCGGGAAAGTCGCGGATACCGTCGCCCAGGTTCTCAGGGAGGCGCTTCGTCGAGAGAAGGTCGCCCTGCAGGTCGACGCCGTCTCCGGCTCGCGGAAGGCAGAGAGTGCCTGGGTGTACGCGATCGATTTGGGGTGGGTGTGGTCTCCGATCTTCAATCAGCGCGGCAGGACCCTGCTGTTCTCGATTCCAGTCCTAGCGGCCCGGTTGGGACTCCGGTCGCCGACGATCGAATTGCCCAGAGGGTTTCCGGATTCGGCCGGCGTGCGGATCCGGCTAAACGCGCGCGAAGTTGGGCATCATCTTCGGATCTCCTCGGCGTACGGCGGCGTTGTGTACACCTCCGAGGCGCAACTCAGCCCCGCGCAAGGATGGGTCCTGGTAGCCGTCTTCGGTTGGGCTCTCGGTCCCTACGGCCAGCTGGTCACGGCTCTCTACCTCGTGGCCTGGCTCCTTCCGCTGGGCTACTGGGCGGCACGAAGCGTAATGCCGGCGGGTGCGATTGGCCTGATCGCCGGAACTCTCGCTCTCGGCCTCGGCATCATTCCGGCCTGGGCCGGCTACCCGCCGGTCCCTTGGTCCGAGTGGGCCGGAGCTCTCGCGGGGGTGACAGCCGGTTGGGCTCTCTATCGGCCCGCGGCTTATCTTGAGACCCGATGCGCCTCTCCTTCCATCAGCGAATTCTCCTCATCCTGATCTGCCTCGGCGCGGTTCCCACGGCCGTCGCGGTCCTGGGATGGGGCCTGACAGTTCGTTCCACCACTCCGGCGACCGGTCCCGGGCGCGCCCTGGATGAGGTAGCTGCCTCCGGCCGCACTCTGCTGCAATCGCTCGACACCCTTCGCCTCAGTCCGGCGGAACGCGCCGCGCTCAATGCCCATGCCAGCAAACTGAACAATGCCTTGGCTCAGTTTCAGCGTGCCGAGGCCTTCAGCCGCTACTACTACGCCGGCCTCGGACTGGTCGTGCTCCTGCTCGGCGCCGCATTTCTCTATGCTTCGGTGCGGCTCGGCGGACATCTTTCCCGTCAGCTCAGCCGGCCGATCGATGAGCTGATCGGTTGGACCGGCAACATCCGGCGGCTGGAGCCGCTGCCACCTGACAGCCCGCGCCGCGGTGCCCCCGAATTCGCGGCACTGCGGAACGCCCTGCGAGAAATGGCCGATGCGTTGGAACGGGCGCGGTCTCAGGAAATCGAGGCCGAGCGGCTGCGCGCGTTCCGGGAGACCGCCCGCCGAGTGGCGCACGAGATGCGGAACCCGCTCACGCCGATCCGCCTCGCCGTGGCACAATTGAGTCGCTCCTCCTCGACGGCACAGCGCGATGCCATCGAGGTGTTGAACGCGGAATCGGGACGGCTGGAGCAGCTGGCGACTGAGTTCACGGAGTTCGGTCGTCTTCCCGAGGGTCCCGCCGCGCCGGTGGATCTGGTCGAGCTGTTGGATGAGCTGGCGCGGACCACGCTGCCAATCACCATGAGCCCCCAACTATCGCTCGATCCGACCACGCCGCCGCTCTTGGGTCACTACGATCCGCTACGCCGGGCCTTCAGCAACATCCTACGCAACGCGGTAGAGGCGTGTGATGGTCAGGGGGACATCGAGATCATGGCCGCTCCAGCTCCCGACGGAGCGGTCAGGGTCGTGATTCGAGACCACGGGCCAGGCATTCCGCCGGAGTTGGACGGCCGGATCTTCGACCCCTACTGCACCGGAAAGAGCGGCGGCACCGGACTCGGCCTGGCGCTCGCCAAACAGACGGTGGAGATGCACCGGGGGACGATCACGGTCGAGCAGACACCCGGCGGCGGCGCAACCTTCGTGGTCAGGATGCTGGGCAAATGAGCGCCGGCTCGGTACAGGTACTCCTGGTGGATGACGAAGCCAACATTCGCCGGATGCTGGCCGCGCTGCTGCGGGAGGAAGGCTACACCGTGGCGGAGGCGGCCAATGGGAACGCCGCGCTGCTCATGCTGGATGACGCCGATCCCGACGTCGTCCTGCTCGACCTGCTGATGCCCCCGGGCCCCGACGGACTGGCGACGCTTGCTCGCATGCGCGAGCGGGGACGCAACATCCCGGTCATCATGATGAGCGGCAAGGCTCAACTCACCGATGCGGTGCGCGCTGTGAAGCTCGGCGCCTTCCAATTCCTGGAGAAGCCGCTCGCGCCGGAGTCGGTCCTCGTGACCGTACGGGCCGCGCTGGAGCTGAATCGGACCCGGGCCGAGAACCGCGCGCTTCGGGCGGAGCTGGCACCGCGAGGTACCCTCATCGGCGATAGCCCGGCCATGCAGGACGTCAGGGCCCTCATCGCCAGAGTCGCCCCAACCGAGGCACGGGTACTCATCACCGGCGACTCGGGTACGGGGAAGGAGTTGGTCGCTGCCGCGATCCACGCGGCGAGTCAACGGGCCCAGCGGCCGTTCGTCACCGTGAACTGCGCCGCCATTCCTCGCGACCTGGTGGAGAGCGAGATGTTCGGGCACGAGCGCGGGGCCTTCACCGGGGCCACCGAGAGGCGCCTGGGCCGTTTCGAGCTGGCGCATGGCGGCACGCTCTTCCTCGACGAAATCGGCGACCTGAGCGCCGAGGCTCAGGCCAAATTGCTGCGGACTTTGGAGACCGGCGATCTCCAGCGGATCGGTGCGGAGCACACGGTGCGAGTGGATGTCCGGATTGTATCGGCCACCAACCGCCGGCTAGACGTCGAGGTTGCCGAGGGAAATTTTCGAGAAGATCTGTTTTTCCGGCTCAACGTCTTCCCCATCCACCTGCCGCCGCTCCGGCAGCGGCTGCAGGACTTGCCCGCGCTGGTGTCCCATCTGGCCGAGCGGGTACGGCCCCGAGACGGCGTAGCGTTCACTCCGGCAGCGATAGACGCGTTGGGCTCCTACCCCTGGCCGGGTAACGTGCGGGAGCTGGCCAACCTGGTCGAGCGGCTCAGCATCCTGAGCGGCCCCGTGGTGGACGCGCCGGCGGTGCGCCAGGTGCTTCGCCCTACTCCGATCCCGCCGGCAGCGGCGGCGGCCCTGGGCCGGCCACTCAACGATGCGCTGGATGAATTCGAGCACGGGCTCATCGCGGCCGCGCTGGCTCAGTCCCAGGGCAACGTGGCTGAGGCCGCGCGCGTACTCCAGACCGATCGGGCCAACCTGTATCGGCGCATGCGGCGGTTGGGCATCGGCAACAGCGACAAACGTGAGACCTGAAGCGCAGCACCAAAGGCATAAAACGTGAACAGTGAAGGACCATCGTATGCCCATATCACCTCGCTCCGCCCTTCACCTTTCACGTTTCACCTTTCACGTTTCACGTTTCACCTTTCATGCTCTTCTCTTCTTCGGCGTCGTCACGCGCCTGCGGGCTCAGGACAGCGTCATCGTCATCGATCCCGACGCCCCTCCGATTGACACGGTGATGCGCGGCGGGCCTCCGTCCAGCGTCGTCAGCGACCTGATCGCCTTCTACAACGATTCCGCCACCACTCGCATGCAGGGAGATGTAAGCCTACCACCTGACAGCCGGTTCGAGGGCCGTCTGGGGCAGTATCGCGGCGCGCTCCGCATCTCGGGCCGGGTCTCAGGTCCGATCGCGGTCGCCAATGGCACCCTGTATCTGCTGCCGGGCGCGGTGGTGGACGGGGACATCCTGGTGGTTGGTGGACGCCTGATCCGCTCCCCCAACGCTCAGCACGAGGGCCGCGAGCGGGTGTACTGGGATGCCGCACCGGTGCTGCGCAACGCCGACGGCATACTGGTTCTGCGCGAGCGCCGGCGCCCCCTGTCCGAGCTGGCCACCGCGCGGACCAGCTTTCAGACCGGAAAAGTCAGAACCACACTCACGCTGGGGACCGGAGGCACCTACAACCGGATAGAAGGGCTGCCCATTGTGTTCGGGCCGATGTTCGAGCTGCGCCCGACTCGCGGCTCGGTGGCAAGGCTCGACCTACGGGGGATCCTGCGGAGTGCGAGCGAAGGCTCGCGGTTGAGCAGCGATTTCGGGTACAACCTCCGCCTCGAGGTCAAGACCGCTGTCGCCGGCATCACGGGGCGAGTGTACAGCGAGACCAGCTCCATCGAGGACCAGCCACTCTCACCCAGCGAGAATGGCTGGTCCGCGTTCCTGCTCCAACGCGACTACCACGACTACTTCGAACGCCAGGGTGGCGGCGCGGCGGCCTGGGTTCAGCCGCTGCGTCCGCTCCGATTCGAGCTCAGTCTCCGTCGCGACGGCGAACATTCGGTCCGCGCCACTGACCCATGGTCGCTCCTGCGCAACAGCGACCGGTGGCGGCGAAATCCGCTGATCGACGACGGCGCCTACTTTACCACCGGCCTGGCGCTGGACTTCGATACTCGAAACGAGCGGGACCTTCCCAGCACCGGCTGGTTCCTCCGAGCCCGGTTCGAGCACTCCACCAGCGATAACGTCGCGCCGGTGACCTTACCCGAGGTCATTCGTCCCGCGCCCCCGCTTTTCGGTGGCTACCACTTCGATCGTCTCTCCCTGGACCTGCGGCGGTATTCACGGCTCACGCCCTCGCTCCGGGTCAACGCTCGGCTCCGGGCGGATGGATGGGTCGGCGGCGACCGGCTGCCGGTGCAGCGCCGAGTCTCACTGGGCGGGCTGGACCTGATGCCGGGCTATGACTTCCGGGCCTTCACCTGCGCACCGAGAGGCTTCAACGATCCGTCCCAGCTGGCGCTCTGCGACCGCATGATCGCCGCCCAAATCGAGGTGCGGACCAGGCTGGGCCTCAACCTCGGCCACCGCTTCCGGGACCGAGACGGTGGACCCAACGGGCGCTTCATCGGCATCGAAGAGGCCGATCTGGTGCTGCTGGGTGACGCTGGAAAGGCCTGGCTCGCGGGGGATGGGCCGAGTCAAGTGCCGGTCAACCGCATTCCCTCCCTGCACGAGTGGAAGTGGGATGTCGGGGTCGGGATCGATGCAGGCCAGATCGGCGCGTATCTGGTGAAGGCCCTCACCGACGCCGAGCCGGTCAAGTTCGTGGTCAGGCTGCAGCGCCGGTTCTAGTGTTCTTCGCGATGCCTCTTCTGCCCGGCACCGCTGTCTGGCGAGCCTGGGCAGTGGCCATCCCTCTAGCTCTGGGGACGATCCCCGCGGAGCCCGCCGCTGCACAAGACACCGGGTCGGTGTCGCTCGAGGTGAGGCTGGCCCGGGATTCTGCCGCCGACGGTGCTCGAGCGCCCATTGTCCGCTCGCACAATCTGTTGGGGGATACCCGGTGGCTCTCCGCCCTGCGGTCCGGGCTCCCGGTGCGGTTGCATTACCGAGTTGAGGTGTGGCGGTCGAAGCCCGGCTGGTTCGACGCCTTCATCCGACAGGCGGAGTGGGACGTCGTGATGCGTCACGAGCCGTTGCTCGATCAGTACACCATGCTGACACTGGTAGGAGGCCGGGCACAGGAGAGGAGATATGCCACTCTGGACGCGCTCAGTGCCGCTCTCGCCTTCTCCTATCAGGTGAACGTGCTGCCTGCCGACGCCGGCACCTACTACTATGCCGCCTCGCTGCAGGTGTCTACGTTGTCGGATACCGATCTTGACGAGTTGGAGCGCTTCCTCGCCGGCGACCTGGGAGAGGTGGCACGAGGAAAGGAGAGCATTGGCGACGCGATGGGCCGCGGAGCAACGCGGTTCCTGCTACGACTGGCGGGGCTACCGAGTCTGCGGCTGGAGGCGAGGAGCCCGGCGTTTAGAGTGAAGTGAGGGGTGAAGGTGACAGGTGACAGGTGACGGGTGACAGGTGAAACGTGAACCGGGAAACGTAAAAGAACGTAAAAGACGTGAAACGTGAACCGTAAAAAGTAAAAAGGAGCCGAATTTTGGCGCCTTTTCACCTTTCACCTCTCACGCTTCACCTGTCACGTTTCACCTTTCACGCTTCACGCCCTCAGACCGTCCCCCCCAACGCCCGCAGGGCTTCCTCACCGTAGAACAACTTGATGTATTTCGCCTGCGCCGCCGAGAGCCGGCGCACAGCCCACGACAGGTGTACGAAGTGCGGCTCCCTCGGCACGATCAGCGGGTGCATGCCGCACTCTTCGGGCAGGTGATTACCCTTGCGAGTGTTGCAGGAACTGCAGGCGGTCACCACGTTGGTCCATTCGTTGTCGCCCCCGCGAGAGAGCGGGACCAGATGGTCCCGGGTCAGGCATTCCCGATGACGCAGCTCGTTCTGTCCCCGGTGGCAGAACTGGCATCGGTAACCATCACGAGCAAAGAGGAATGTGTTGGTGACCTGGCGACGGAAGCGGCGGGGAACGTGCACGAACTTGATGAGCCGGATAATTGCAGGTTTGGGCAGCGTCAGGCGTTCACTTCGAACCAGGTCGGGACCGTCGGATTCCACGATCTCCGCCTTGCCCTCGATGACGAGTCGCAAGGCGCGCCGCACCGGCACCATTGTCAGTGGCTCGAAGGAGGCATTCAACGCCAGGCACCGCACGCGATTTTCTCCGTGGCGAAAACGGGTTGAGGACGCACGAAACCCGCCTCGCTCGCCCCGGGGGTGGGAGACGGGCCCGGCGGGATAGGACCGGTAGGCTGGACTGATGCAGACCGGCTAATCGCGCTCTGGAATCGTAATGAACGCCGAGCAGGCGAGCAAGGGAATGACGTTGCCTGTCTACTTTTTGACCAGTCCCTGGATCCGGGAAGCGATGGATTCACGCAGCCGTTGGCTGCGGGTGACGACCAGGACCGTGTCGTCCCCGGCGATGGTCCCGATGATCTCGGCCCAGCCCGCGTGGTCCAGGGCTTCGGTTACGGCACCGGCAGACCCGCTGGCCGTCTTGATCACGAGCAGGGGTCCTACCCCATCCACGCTCACCAGCAATGTCGGCAGGATCTGGGCCAAGTCCGGCCGCACGGCCGCACGATGCGGATGGGTGTAATACGCCCCGCCCTGAGGATCGGCCAGCTTGGCCAGGCCGAGTTCGCGAATGTCACGGGAGAGCGTAGCCTGAGTCACCACGAAGCCCTCGGTGGCCAACGCCTCACGCAGCTCATCCTGGCTTTCGATGCGCCGGTCGCGCACCACGCGCAGGATTGCCGCATGCCGTTGGATCTTCATACTCGGGCGTGAGCTCGATACACCGCTCCTCCAGACAGGTAGGTCGCTACCACGTCCTCCGGGCCGGTTGCCAAGATTCGCTCGACCAGCGATCGCTCGGTCACATCGGCCGGCAGCAGGATCACGGTGCAGTCCCCCCACTTTCCGGCCCGGAGGCTCCCGATCTCGCCGTCGAGCCCAAGCGCCCGAGCAGCTTCCAATGTGCACAGCGCGAGGGCGCGGTGGGGGTCCAGACCAGCCGCTCCTCGCGCCGCCCGCGCTTCGGCCATGAGGTTCAACATCCCGACACTGATGACCGAATCGGTTCCCAGGCCAACCCGGATACCACGCTCGAGATACTGCCGCAGCGGTGCGCTCCCGTGGCCATGGGCCTGATTTGACAGAGGGCAGTGTGCGAGGGCCGCCCCGGCAGCTCGCATTCGGTCCAGATCGGTCGAGGTCACCTGGATGCCGTGGATACAGAGGGTGCTTTCGCCCAGCACCCCGTGTTCATCCAGCCACGCGAGTGGCGTGCAACCCAGAGGGCTCGGCAGCGGAATGCCGCGCCGCCGCCATGCCTCCGCGAAGCCGCCGATTCCCCGGGCGAGAAGGTCGCACTCGGCAGGCGATTCGGCAACATGCGCCGCTAGCGGAAGGGACTCAGCCCGAGCCCATTCGGCCGTCGCGGCATAGAGTCGACCGCTGACCGTATACGGAGCATGGGGCGAGACTCCCATCCGGACTCGGCCGGTGGCGAAGGCGCCGAGAGCCTCGACCCTGGCCTGAAGCCCCGGGAGGCTCACGCCGACATCGTCGGGATGAGCTCCAAAGACTTCCTGGTACGCAATCCCGGAGCCGCCGGCTTGGGCCAGGGCCTGAATCACCGCGCCGGAATCTCCGGTATCGGCGACGGTGGTTACCCCAGCGGCCCAACAGGCCGCGAGTCCGGCATGTGCAGCCGCGAGAAACTGCTCTCGGGTGCGAGCCGCCTTGCGCTCACGCACGCTCATGATCCAGCGGGGGAAGTCAGGCTCGGCGCCTTCCCCTTGGAGACCGGTGAGCTCCAGATGGGTATGGGTATTGATCAGCCCGGGGAGCAGGGCGGCATTCCCGAATTCCTCGGCCGGCACGTCGGAAGAACGAGCAACCTGCTCATCCGGACCCACCGCGATGATCCGGCCATCGTCACCGATCAGCACCGCACCCCGCTCGATCGGGTGGTCCTCCATCGGGATCACCCACCGGGCCGCCAGGCGGCGGGCTGGCATGCTAGCGCTGGGAGCTCGGTGGAGGGCCTGCACCCCCCATTACGCCCGAGGTGGTTCCAGTGGGGGTAGTGTCGGCCGGTGTAGGCCGCTGCGGAACCCCAGGTTTGCCGGTGCCGGAGGCCGGCGCAGTTGGCGGCGAACCAGCCGCCGCGGGCCCAGCCCCGACACCGCCCATGACGCCGCCCAGCGAGCCGAAGGGTGAGTGGATCGGACAGAAGGCGGTTGGCTCGGTCCCGGGGATGAACGACTCGATGTAGTGCACGTCCTTGGGGCAGAACGGAGTCGCTTTGTAGCCGGTAGTCTTATCGATGTCCAAGGCGGTTAACCCATCGGGCCGGGGCCATGCCCCCGGAGCCGCGCGCCGCTCGTACACCTCATTCATCATTGTGGTCCAAGCCGGGGCCGCAAGCACCCCTCCCTGCGCGTTGGCTTTGATCTTCTTGGGTTGATCGAACCCGATCCACACCCCGGTGACGAGGTCGGGAGTAAATCCGATGTACCAGACATCGTAGCCGTCATTGGTGGTGCCAGTCTTTCCCCCGGCGGGAAAATCGATCCGAGATCCTACTGAGCCCACCGCGGTGCCATGGCGCACGACATCGCGCAGCGCGTCCGTCATCAGCCAGGCGTGGGCCGTGTCCATCACCGTGACGCTTCGGACCGTGGGCTGCCAGACGATCTTGCCGCTGCGGTCTTCGACCCGGAGAATGGCGTTGGGAAGCGTGCGAGTGCCCAGGTTGGCAAAGGCGGTATACGCCGCGATGATCTCGAGCGGGTAGACGTCGGCGGAACCGATGTGGATCGATGGCACCGGTGGAATCCGCGTGGTAATGCCGAACTTGGTCGCCTCGCTGATCACCGCTTGCTCACCGATCTCCATTCCCAGCTTGATGGCGATGATGTTGCGGGAGAGATACAGGGCTCGGCGCAACGTCATCGCTCCATCGAACTCGAGATCGTAGTTCTGCGGATTCCACGGCGGCTCCGTGGGATCGATCTCTACGCTGAGCGGATCGTCGACCATGACATAGGAGAGTGGGTATCCCGCCTCGATCGCCGCTGCGTAAACGAACGGCTTGAAGGTAGAGCCGGGCTGCCGCCTCGCCTGAGTGGCTCGATTGAACTTGCTGTCCTCGAAATCGCGGCCGCCGACCATCGCGCGAATGGAGCCGGTCTTGGCCTCGAGCGTCACCATCAATCCCTGGAGGTACGGGCTGTTCGCGCCGGTGTTGTCGTCGCTGGCATCGGACTTGGAGTCCATGTACTGGCGATAGCTGGGATAGGCGAACTTCCCGTCCGCCCCGCTCTCGATGGCCTCGAGTCGCGCTTCCAGCGCCCGTTCGGCGGCCTGTTGCATGTCGAGATCGAGCGTAGTGTAGATCCGGTACCCGGAACGGTAGAGGTCCGAACCGAACCGAGCATCGAGCTGCTGTCGCACGTACTCCACGAAATATTCCGCCACCCCACTGAAGTCGGAGCGGGAAGAGAGCAATAGGGGGTACGCCTTCCAGCGCTCGGTCTCGTCAGCGGTGAGCAGCCCGTTGTCCCGAAGCAGGTTGAGGACCGTGTTGCGGCGCTGAATGCTGAGATTGGGATTCTTCCGGGGATTGTAGCGTGAGGGAGCCTTGGGAATGGCTGCCAACGTGGCCGCCTCAGCGACGTTGAGCTCGCGGACCGATTTCCCGAAGTAGCGCTGAGAGGCGGCCTCCACGCCGTAGGCCCGGTTGCCCAGGTCGATCTGATTAAGATAGAGCTCGAGGATCTTGTCCTTGGGGAACTTGGCCTCGATCTCCCTGGCCACGTGGGCCTCCCGCAGCTTGCGCCGTAGGGACTTATCCCGACCGCTGATGTCCTCCGGCCAGAGATTCCGGGCCAACTGCATGGTGATGGTGGAGAAGCCCTCGGCCACCCGGAACTTGGTGATGTTGTTCTTGATCGCCCCGAATACCCGATACCAGTCGATCCCGTGGTGGTCGTAGAACCGCTTGTCCTCCGTGGTGATGAAGGCAGCCTTCACATAGGGTGACATCTCCCCTAGAGGGACCACCGTCCGCCGTTCCAGGCCGAGGTCGGTGATCAGCCGGCCGTCGGCCGCGTACATCTTGGACGCCTGGTTGGGATCGTACCCGCCCAGCTCGCCGATGGAGGGGCAACTGTTCCCGGCGCAGGCACGGGTCCACGCCGCAACGGCCACGGCGCACACGAAGGCGAACACCGCGAGAACACCCACGAGGATGTTTCGACGGACGCGGGGCGAGAGGCGAACGCGCTTTTCTTTGGAGTCTTCCGGGCGGGCCATGAACGCAAAGCTAGCCGGTTGCGAGGCCTGATTCCAGCGGGTACGATTGGCGGCTATGAGCGACCTCCTTACCACGCTCGCGGCCCGCGGCTTCGTCCAGAACGCCACGCCCGGATTGCCCGAACGACTTCAACAGGGTCCCATCACCGCCTACGTCGGCTTCGACCCGACGGCCGATTCGCTTCACGTCGGCAGTCTGGTGCCCGCGATTGGCCTGGCCTGGCTGCAGCGGTTTGGCCACACCCCCATCGCCCTGGTCGGTGGGGGAACCGGCATGGTGGGCGATCCCAGCGGCAAGCGGGAGGAGCGCCCGGTCATGAGCCTGGAGCAGATCGACCGCAATACCCAGGGGATCGGCCGACAGCTGTCCCGTTTCCTCTCATTTGAGGGTGCCAATGCCGCCCGAATGCGCAACAATGCCGATTGGCTGCGGGGCATCCAGCTGATGGAGTTTCTCCGGGACACCGGCAAGCACTTCTCGCTCGGCTACATGCTCCAGAAGGATTCGGTACAGAACCGGATGGAGACTGGAATCTCGTACACCGAGTTCAGCTACATGCTGATCCAGGCGTACGATTTCTGGCATCTCTATCGGGCCGAAGGCTGTGAGCTGCAGATGGGCGGCAGCGACCAATGGGGAAACATTACCGCCGGCATCGAGCTGGTGCGACGACGCGAGAGTGCCCAGGTGCACGGCCTGGTCTTCCCGCTGATTACGACCGCGACGGGCACCAAGTTCGGCAAGAGCGAGGGGGGCGGGGGCAACATCTGGCTCGACGGTGAACGCACCAGTCCCTATCACTTCTATCAGTTCTGGCTCAACACCGAAGATCGGGACGTGGAGCGGTACCTCAAGCTCTTCACCTTTCTGCGGCTCGAGCGAATCGATGCCGCCATGGCGGAGCACCGGAGCGATCCCGGTCGCCGGCCGGCCCACCGGTTGCTGGCGCGAGAGGTGACGGCCACGGTGCATGGGGAGCAGGCCGCGGACGAAGCCATCCGAACCAGCGAGGCGCTCTTCGGCCGCTCGGCCGGAGATCAGCCGGTGGTGGTCGACGGGGCTCCCGATATGCCAGAACGGAGAGTGTCCCGATCGCAGCTGCCGGCCGGGCTTCCGGTAGTAGACGTGCTGGTCGCCAGCGGGCTGGCCAGCTCCAAGGCCGATGCGCGCCGGGGGATTCAGGGCCGAGGGTTCTACCTCAACGGTGAGCCGATCGACAGCGTCGAGCTGCAGATCGGTGAGGACGACCTTCAGGGACCTCCCGAAGCGCGATTCATGGTCTTGCGGAAGGGCAAGAAGAACTACCTGCGGCTGGTGCTGGAGCCGTAGCAGTCTTGCCTACCAGCGCGATCGCCGAATAGTGGTTCGCGGCGGCTTGGCGCCGAGTAACCCGAACAGTCCACGCACGACTTCCCGTCCGACGGTCCGACCGATGGATGAGGTAAGCGCACCCACCAACGCCCCTCCTGCCACCTGGGCTATGGTCTTGCCCACTCTTGAGCCCCGCGCCGGCTCAGGAGACGCCCCACCGGCCGGCACCGAGACCGGCCCGGCCTCAGCCGGCACTGGAGTGGGAGTGGCGGTCTTCGCCATGCGCGACGCCAGCATCTCCCGGGCACTCTCCCGATCCACTGCTTTGCCATACTCCTGCAGGTAATCCGACTGCCGGATATCGGCCTGAAGCTCCTCAGGAGTGAGCGGCGCCATGCGGGAGCTCGGAGGAATGAGCCGGGTGGCGACGACCGGAGTGGGTACGCCCCGCCCATCGAGAACCGTCACCACCGCTTCGCCGATGCCCAGAGTCGTCAGCGTTTCTTCCAGGTCGTAGAAGCTGGTCTTGGGAAAGGTTCGCACCGTGGCTTTGAGCGCCTTGTCGTCGTCCGGGGTGTGCGCCCGCAAGGCGTGCTGGATCCGATTGCTCAGCTGGGCCAAGACGTCGGTCGGGACGTCCTTGGGAGTTTGGGTCACCAGGTACACTCCCACCCCCTTGGAACGGATCAGCCGGACGACCTGCTGAATCTGGTCCAAGAACGCCTTGGGGGAGTCGTCGAAGAGCAGGTGCGCCTCGTCGAAGAAGAACGCCAGCTTTGGCTTGGGAAGGTCGCCGGCTTCGGGAAGGTTGTGATACAACTCGGCCAGCAGCCACATCATGAACGTGGACCACAGCAGCGGCTTGTCCTGAACGTCGGAGAGCTCGAGGCAGGTCACCACCCCGCGGCCATCCTGGGTCAGATGGATCATGTCCTTCACATCAAACTCGGGCTCTCCGAAGAACCGGTCCGCGCCCTGCGACTCGAGCTCCACCATCTTCCGCAACAATACTCCCACCGACGCGGGTGACATGCCGCCGTAGGAAGCAAGCGCTTCCTTGCCCCCGTCCGAGCTCAGGAACTGCAATACTGCCCGCAGGTCGGGCAGGTCGAGGAGCGGAAGCTGATTGTCGTCCGCGTACTTGAAGACCATCGTCAAGACGCTGGTCTGGGTCTCATTGAGGGAGAGGACCTTGCCGAGCAGGAGCGGACCGAAAGAGCTCACGGTGGCGCGGAGCTGGACACCAGGGCCACCGCTGAGGCTCACGAACTCGACTGGCACACCGGCCGGTTTCCAATCCCAGCCCACTTCCTTGGCCCGCCCGGTCACGCGATCGCCGGCCTCGCCCGGCATCGCGAGCCCGCTCAGGTCGCCCTTTATGTCGGCGGCAAACACCGGGACCCCCTGGGCCGAGAGCTGTTCAGTGAGGAGTTGGAGCGTCTTGGTCTTGCCGGTTCCGGTGGCTCCGGAGATGAGGCCGTGACGGTTCAGCATGGCCAGCGGGATCTTGATCTTGGGCTCCTGGTGAATCCCCTGGCCTTCCAGCGCCGCGCCGAGGGTGACGCTGGGGTCGGTGAAGCCGTAACCGGCGGCGAGCATTGCGGTGAATGTGGGCATCGGAAGGTGACAGGTGACAGGTGACAGGTGAAGGCCGGAGCGCTGCCAGGATTGAGGCTGCGGGATCGCGATACAACAAGCCGCGCGGCCCGCGCCATCATCCAGTATGCGAGACCATCGGTCCCTCGTCGCCTGGCAGGTCGCACGCGCCCTGGTTGGTCATGTCATGGCGATCACCCGGGACTACTATCAGCCTCGACTCGCGAGTGTCTTCAGTCAACTGCAGCGGGCGTCATTATCAGTACAACTGAATATCGCTGAAGGGTACGCCCGTCAATCGAGTCGGTCGTTTCGACATCATCTGACCATTGCCTATGGTTCCGCGGTCGAGACAGCAGAGCTGCTGGATCTTTGCATGTCGGAGAGCATCGTGCCGGAAATCGGTCGTCCAGCCAGCTCGAAAGCAATGCTCCAGAGCGCAGGCCCTGCTCATGGGGCTGAGAAAGCGGTACGGGCCCAAAGACTGACCTGTCACCTCTCACCTGTCACCTGTCACCTTTCACCTCTCACCTTCCAGCTCCTCCACCACCCGCTCCATATCCCTCACGCTGTTGTAGAAGTGCGGACTCAGCCGGATCATCCCCTCCCGCAGGCTGCAGATGATCCGAGCCGCCTTGAGCCGTCGGAAGACATCGTCCACCGCGGGTGGCGCAATGCAGAGGATACCCGAGCCGTGGCCGTCCGTGGGTGACGCCACCCGGGCCCCGGCACGCTGCGCCCATTCGAGAATCGGCCGATGCAAGGCCCGTAGGTGTTCTCGGGTGCGTTCCACCCCGATCGAAAGCAGCAGCTCGAGCGAGACGTTCATTCCGGCGAACTCCTGATAGGGGAGCGTAACCAGCTCGAAGCGTCGTGCATCCCCCCTCAGCCTGTCGTCGTAGCGGGTCAATCGGCTGAAGTCGTCTGTCCCCTCGAAGGCCATCCACCCGGTAACGGCTGGGCTGAGCCGAGCAATCATCTCCCGACGCACATAGGTGAATCCAGAGCCCCAGGGTGAGAGCAGCCATTTCTGGCCCCCGCAGGCCAGCACATCAACCGGGGTCCGCCGCAAGTCCAGGGGAACTTGTCCCACACCCTGAATCGCGTCTACCACCAGGAACACGCCCGCGCTCCGGGTAGCCTCTGACAACCGGGCCAGATCCACCATGTACCCATTGCTGAACTGGACCCAGGAGATCGCCACCACTCGAACCCGAGGGTCCCCCAGCCGCTCCAGCAGACGGTCTTCGTCGGGCCAGCCGGCTTCAGTCGTGGGGGTCCGCTCGAAGGTGATGCCGCTCTCGCGGAGGCGCATCCACGGGTACACGTTCGCGGGGAACTCACGATCACTTCCCAGCACGATCTCCCCTGCCTTGAGCGGCAGGGCCCGGGCCGCCAGGCTCAGCCCGAAACCGGTATTGACCGAGAGGGCGATCTCCTCCTGGTCCGCGCCGATCAGCTCTCCAATGAGAGCTCTCGAGTGATCCAGCATCGCGAACACATCGCGATCGGGCAGACGGAATGGCTGCGTCCGGCGGCGGTTGAATTCTTCCAACCCCAGGCGGGTGCGCTCAGGCAGTGGGCCAGTGCTGGCGTTGTTGAGGTAGACCGTGTGCTCGCACCAGGGGAACTCCTCCCGGCGGAGCGCGGCGAGATCAACGCTCACTGCGGAGCTTGGGATCGTATGCCTCGCGCAAGCCATCGCCCACCAGATTGAATCCCAACACCGCGATCCCGATCGCGAGACCCGGGGCGAACGAAACCCATGGCGCCACCCGGAGGAGATCCCGCCCATCCGCCACCATGGCACCCCAGCTTGGCGTTGGCGGCTGGGCACCCAGTCCTACAAACGACAACGCGGCCTCGGCCATGATCGCGCCGGCGATGCCCAGCGTCGCGGCGATGATCACCTGGGTCCGCACGTTCGGGAGTAGGTGTTGCAGCAGGACACGCCGGTCGAGCGCGCCCAGCGCCTGCGCGGCGAGCACGAATTCGGCTCGCTTCAAGACCAGCACCTGGGCTCGGACCAGTCGCGCCATACCGGCCCAACCGACTACCCCAATCACCACGAAGACGACTGGTAAAGATGGCCGCACTGCTGCCGCGACGGCGATCAGCAGGAGGAGAGTGGGGAACGCGAGAGTGATGTCGGCAAGACGCATCACTAGGGCATCGATCCACCGCCCGTAGTACCCGGCCAACAGCCCCAGAAGGACGCCGACTGTGACTGCCACGGATTGCGCGATGAGTCCCACAGAAAGGGACAGTCGGGCCCCGTAGAGCACCCGGCTGAGGACATCACGCCCCTGGGGGTCGGTTCCAAGCAGGAACCGGGCGCTCGGCTCCAACAGGTAGGCATTCCGGAGGTCGCCGGAAAGGGGATTGTGGGGAGCCAGCCAGGGAGCGAACAGAGCCGCCCCCACGACCAGTGCGACCAAGCTGAGTCCCAGCTGGAAGAACCGATCGCGTCGGACCAGCTCGCCCAATGGTCCTCGAGCCATAGGTATCCCGTGATTTGGGTTACGTCGGGAACTGGGGCAGCGCGCACCGCTTTGCACTGTGAGCCGTCATAGCGCGCTGGCGCATGATTCTTGCAAAATGGTGTGGCCAAAAGGTTACGCAATCAACCTCTTTCGGTGCAAGCGAGTGAGCCCAGAGCGACCCTTCACCCTCGTGCTCAGTGGCGGCGGCCTCAAAGGGCTGGCGCACATCGGAGTGTTCCGTGCGCTGGAAGAGCGTGGGCTCGTGCCGAGCCTGGTGGTTGGATCGAGCATTGGCTCGCTGATCGGCGGCGCGTGGGCGGTGGGCGCAACCAATGATCAAATGGTTGAGCGGGCCCGGGCAGTTCGGCGGCGGGACGTGTTTCAGGTGGCCCGGGTCGACGTCGCTCTCCGGCGCCTCCTCGCCCCGGCACTCTACCGCCGGGAGCCGCTCGAATCCCTGATCACCAGTCTGGTCGGCAAGCTCACCTTCCGCGATCTCTCCCGCCGTCTTCTGGTCAACACTGCCGATCTCCACTCTGGCCGCCAAGTAATGTGGGGCCTTCCGGGATTGCTGGAGGCCCGAGTCGCCGACGCGATCGCCGCCTCCTGTGCCCTGCCCGGCATCTTCTCGCCGCGCGTGATCAACGGCCGTGCCTATGTCGATGGGGCAGTGGTCGAGAACCTCCCGGTTCGCCTGGCGGCAGCGGTGGGCAAGGGGCCGATCATCGCTGTGAACGTCGCCGCCACCAGCGTGCTGCGCTCCGAGACCGAGACCGAGGGCTTTGCCGCGACCTACATCCGCGGCCTCGAGATCGTGATGCAGACCCAGATCGAGAATCAGCTCCGCGACTGGAAAGGACCACCTCTCATCCTGGTGCAGCCCAAGGTAGAGCACATCTCGATGTTCGCCTTCGATCGAACCGACGAGCTGATCGAGGCAGGGTATCGCGCCACGGCGCAGACGCTCGACCAGATGAATGGCCGGCTGGATGGCGTCAGCCACGGCATGCACCCGACCAGGCAGCTTCGCGTCTTGGTGGATGAGGAACGTTGTGTGGGTTGCGGTGCCTGCGTGGTGCAGGCTCCCAAGGTCTTCCGGCTGGATGCGCGGGGGAAGGCGGAAGTACACACCCCGATTCAGACCTGGTCCCCAATTGACGGAGCCTACGTGCTCAACTGTCCCACCTACGCGATCAGCACCCGGCCGGTGGATTCGGCGGCGTAACCTGGAAGATGAAGACCGCGGCGCCCTTCTGGCGTAGCGGGAGCAAGTTGCGAAGGCGGCTGCGGTAGTACCGATGAATTCGGACCTTCCCCCACGGCACCAGGGCCCGCTTGAGCAGCACCGCATCATAGGAACGCTTGTGATCAGGATCCCAGAAGTAGCGACCGACCGGCGTCGTTCCCACCACTGATCCGCCTGGTGCCAGATAGCCGACCAGTTCCCCGATGAGTGCCGAGTCGTCTTCGACGTGCTCCAACACCTCATTGCAGTAGATCAGGTCGAACTGTCCGGGACCGGGAGGCACCGTGGTAAACACCGGGCGCGCAGCGGTACCGCGGAAGACCTTTGCCTGGGAGATCGCCGCCGGCGAGATGTCATACCCCACCGCCTCACCGCCCAACTGCTGCAACTGCAAGGTGAACACGCCATCCATACAGCCGAAATCGAGGACTCGCTTTCCCGCCGGCGAGTAACGGTGCAACAGTGCTCGATGACGCCAGATGAGGTGGGTTCGCCGCCAGTCGAGGTCCTGCGCCCGTGGTCCCAACCGCTCGGACCAGGCTCGGTATTGCCGGTCATACTCCTCGGCAGCGGCCGAGTGCAGTATGGGCGACATCAGGAGACAACCTCGCCGCTCACGGTCAATCCGAACTCGTGCCCGATCCGTCGCAGGTCGGCGGTAACCCGATCCCAGTTATAGAACTCCTCGACTGCCCGGCGACCGGCGCTTCCGAGCTGGTTCCGCAGTCCGGCATCGTTCAACAATTGGGCCAGCGCATCCCGAACCGATTCGGGACGCTCAGCATCCACCAGCAGACCGGTCTCCCTGTCCCGCACGGCTTCCGGAATGCCGCCGCTGCGGCCGGCCACCACGGGCAGGGCGCAGGCAGAGGCTTCCACCAACGAGATCCCGAATCCTTCGACTCGCTGTTCCATCAGGCGTGAGACACCCAGATAGATCTCGGCACAGTTGTAGAGGGCGGGAAGATCACGGTCGGGCACATTGGTGAGAAATCGGGTCCGGTCCGCAATCCCCAACCCGCGCGCCTCGGCCTCGAGTGCCTCGTGCTCTTCTCCCGTTCCCACCACAGCGTAGCGCAGATCGGGATACTCGCGGCTCAACATGGCGAGCGCCCCAAGCGCGGTATCGATGCCCTTGTGCCGGGTGAGCCGGGCGACAGAGAGTAACCAGCGTCCCTGGGTCAGGCCGTAGCGTGCCCGGACGTCGCGGGTATCGAGACCAGGGCGGAAGAAGAGATGATCGGCGCCCAGCGGGACCACCTGGACCTGCCCGGGTGCGGGCTCGATGTCCAGCTCACCCAGCAGCGTCAGGCAACGATCCCTGGTCCACTGGCTGTTGGCCACCAGAACCGCGGCCGATGAGAGCAGCGCCTTTGCGGTGCGGCGCTTGAGCACCGATTGATGGGCCTGGTGCTGGAGAATGAGGATGTCGCCCCCGTGAAGCAGGACTCCGAAGGGAGTCCCCAGCCGCTCCTTGGTCCATTTCGCAGGATAGGCCGCCGGCTTGATGTTCCCGCACCAGATAAACTCGGCCCCGGTGGACCGGGCCAGCACCGCGGCTCGGCGAGCCCAGAGCAGAAGCCCCTGAACGCTCCGCAGCCGCCGCGAGGGCACGGGCAGACGGTCGATGCGGTTGGGAAACATGGCATCGACATCGGCTGCATCGGCGTGTTGGCCCGTCGAGACCACCAAGGCTCCCGGCGCATAGCGCCGGGCAAGCTCGCCCATCCATCTCGCGATGCCGCCACCCATCGGGGGGAAGTCGTAGGTGAGGAGGAGGTGCGTGGCCACCGTGAGAATTTAGCGGAGGTAGCGGCCGAGGGAGGACAGGAACCGCTCCCCGGCTACCGGGATGGTCAGCGCGCGCACCGCTTCGGGATCCGCCGGCCCCCCATCCAGAGCAGCATCGATCGCGCCAACCAAGGCCGCGTCGTCTTCGAGCTCAAAGAACTTCGCGGCCGTTCCCACGAACTCCCGATGCGGCGGGATGTCCGATGCCACCACCGGAGCGCCGGAGGCTACGCCTTCGATAGGCGTGAGGCCGAAGCCCTCGAAACGACTGGGACAGACGACCACGCCCGCCGTATGGTAGGCTTCGGTCACGGTCGCGTCCGATGCGTCGGTTTCGATGTCGCACCGTACACCAAGGGCGGCGGCGGCGTTGGCGAGTGTCTGGCTCTCAGGGCCGCGGCCAATGAGCCGGACCCGGACCTCACGGCGAAAGCGGGCCGCCGCGCGAAGCACCGCCGCTTGATTCTTGTGTGGCTGCAAGCGAGAGACACAGAGCAGAGTTGGCGGCCGGCTCGGTGCCGCGCCCGCAGGGCGAAAGCGCTCGGAGTCGTAGCAGTAGGGGACCCGCTCCGCCGCAACGCCGAATCGCTCAGCCATCAGCTCCCGGGTGAGCGTGCTCGCCACCCACACGGCATCCGCGCGAGCCGCGATGTAATTCAGCCGGCTGAAGTACCCCCGTCGGCGCCCATACCCCCCGAACGGTCTCGGCACGCGAAGAAAGTGCCCGGCCAACCACCACACCGGGTCGGGCCGGCCCGTGCCGGTGGCTCGCGGCGGGAGATCCCAGACATAGAGTATCAGCCCGCTGCGCATGGCTCGGGAATAGCGCCAGGCGACGTCGGCCACCCGGGCTCCGGCGGCGAATACCAGCCGGGCGGGCGCGTTGCCTTCCAGGGCGATCTTGAGGCCTCGCCGCCGCAGCTCAGGAACGATGAGCGATGAGTAGGCGTTGGGCGCGAACCAGCGGATGTCATCCACGGGCAAGCAGCATCCCGGCGAGAGCGGTCTCGTAGCCGTCGATCATCCGGCGCAGCGGAAACTCGGTTTCGATCCGCCGGCGTCCCCCGATCCCGAGCGACCGGCGTCGTTCGGGATCGCGAACCAGAGCCGCGACCGCCCCGGCCAAGGCTTCCGAATTACCCGGCGGCACCAGCACGCCCGCGGCCCCGTCGCGTCCGACCAGCTCACCGGTGCCGCCGGCGTCGGTCGCAACGACGGGACGGGCACATGACATCGCCTCGCCCACAGCGTTGGGGAAAATCTCCTGAGGTGACGGGTGCACCACTAGATCGGCCGCGTTGAGCGCCGCTGCCACCTCGGCTGGACTGAGCAACCCGGTGAAGATCGTGGGCAGGCACAGCCGCTCAGCAAGGGAGCGGAGCTCTGCCTCGCGCACACCATCACCCAGGACCACATAGGTGAGAGGTATCGCCTCCCGCGCCGCGACCGTCGCCAACGCGTGAAAGGCCACGTCGTGCCCCTTGTTGCGGGCCAGCTTGCCCGGTGTGACGACGACGAACCGCTCCGGATCGATCCCACGTGCGGCGCGGAAGGACAGCCCCGCCTGAGGATCGGGTTGGTACCGATCGGTATCGTATCCGTTGGGGATCTGCACCTCGGGAATACGACGAAGCCAGGGTGACTGCCGATACGCGTCTTCCCGAATGAACCTCGACTGAAATACCAGCAAGGAGATTCTCCGGGCATACATCCGGTCGGCCAGGTGCCCTCTCGCAGGTCGATAATTGAGATTGTAGCGATACACCACCCTGGTGCCCAGCGGAAGCGTGGCATATCCTGCCAGCCGCAGGTCACGAGGGGTATCGACGATGATCGCCTGAGCACTCAGCCGGCGCAGCACCCGATTGAGTGCCCAGACCTCCCGCGGGCCGGTGTTCCGGGCGGGAAGCTGGGTGACCGGCAGTCCTTCCTCGATAAACCGCGCCGTCAGCCTGGGCGCCCCAGTGAGCAAGAGCGACTCATGGCCTCGTTCCAGCAGACCTCGGGCGATCTTGGCATAGCTGGCAGCCGATCCACGCCAGCCGCTGGCGCCGGTCATCAAGGCCACTCGCATATCAGGGATCACCGCGGTGGCCGGCCGGCGGCTCACGGACGCCCCTCGGGCGTCGACTGGGAAAGGCGAGCACGCTCCAGGGCCCAGAGATGGGCATACTTGAGGAAGCCGGTGTAGGCACCCAGAGCGGAGGCCACCAGCCCGAAGCGGCCATCGAAGATCGCGCCCTGCAGCAGGTAGGCCCGGGCGAACCGGCCCAGGGGCCGAGCCCAGAGATCCCACGCCGAAGCGCGACGGCCTCCATCGTAGAGATCCTGGGCGCCCCATCGGGCGTAGCGGTCCATCTTCTCCAGCTGATGCGAGAGGGTTCGATACGGCGAATGCAGCAGGGTGCCCCGGAGGACGCCGGACTCGCCCTCGAACTCGAGGGTCTCGTGCACCCGGCGCTCCCGCCAGCGACACTCCCTGGCGAAGAGCCGGGTGACCCAGTCCCTTCCCCAATGGCCGCGACGAAGCTCGCTGCCGAGGTAAAAGTTGCGGCGTCGCACCCGGTAGGCGCGGTGTTGCGGGTTGGACAGCGTAGTCGCCAGCTCCTCCCGAAGCTCGTCGCTAAATCGCTCGTCCGCATCGAGAGCGAATATCCAGGAATTGCGCGCGCGGGCGATGGCGGTGTTGCGTTGCGCCGCAATCGTGGGCCCGATCCCTTCCAGCACCATCGCGCCGGCCTCGCGGGCGAACGGGACGGTGCTATCACTCGAGCCCGCATCCGCCACGATGATCTCGTCGGCCCAGGCCAGCTGCCGGACGCAGTCGGCGATCTGGTCCGCTTCATTCAGCGTGGGTATCACGATTGTGACGGGGAGGGACATGACTGCTAAATTAGGTCCTTCATGAACTCGCGAGAAGCAGCACGGCCGCGCCGCGTGGTGGTCCTGGGACGGCGTGGCTCACACCGCACCGAGGCCGCGATTGTCCGCGGGCTTCACGCGCTGGGCCACCGTGTCCGCCTGATCGATGTCCCCCGCTGGTACCGCCGTCTCGGCGCTCGTGCCGGGCGCATGGTGCGCTGGCGCGTGGACGGCTTCGCACCCGACACCGTCATCCTGACCCGCTACGCCGCCGATCTGGATGGCAGCAGCCTCGAGGCCGTGGTGCACGGCCGTCGATCCGCCCTCTGGTTCTTCGACCTGGTGACTCAGGCCCACGAGCGAATCATCCGACTGGGCCGGGCCGTCGACCAGATGTTCGTCACCTGTCCCTCACAGGCCGACCTGTACCGGACCGCCGGCGTAGACTGGGTCGGCTTCCTGCCCCAGGCTGTCGATCCCAAGGTCGATCGCCCGGCGCGATGGAGCCGGCGGCGCTACCGCTGCGAGGTCTCATTCGTCGGGTCGGGCCAGTACCCCTATCGCCACCAGCTGCTGCGTGCCGTCGCGGCCAACTTCGATCTGCAGATCAGGGGGCCGGGCTGGGAAGGGGCACCGGGTGATCTCCCGGTTGTCGGTGGCTCGGTCCGCGGCCGGCAGTTCGCCCGAGTGGTACGAGGGGCTTCGGTCTCGATCGGCGGTCACGCCTTTCCCAATCAGCGCTCGGAGCAGGCCTGCGCCTCGAACCGGATGTGGAAGATTCTGGGATGCGGCGGGTTTTATCTCGGACCCTGGGTGGAGGGCATCGACCAGCTGGCGCGGGGTGGCGAGCACTGCGTGTGGTATGACCCGGCCGACGAGGCAGTCGACCTGGTGCGATACTACCTGCGGAAATCAGACTCCCGTGTCGCCATTGCACGAGCAGGCCGGCGCCACGCTCTCGATCATCACACCTACGCCCACCGGCTCGCGCTCCTGCTTGACGGGCAAGGGTACCCTCTCGACCCGACCGAGCCACCTGCCAGTCGGAGCACGTCCCACCTCGACGAGCGCGAAAGTGATCAAACCAGGGTGTAGTTGCGGAACTCGAACACCCGGTGTCCCGTCAGGCGCTCGATGGCATCGGAGATGTAGAGCCGCACGTGCTGGGGGTGGAAAAAGCGGGGACCGATCCGGCGCTCAGGGTCATGCCGACGGGCTTCGACCCAATCCCGGGCAACGGCGGGGTGCTGTCCCCTGAACGGACGGATGCCCGGGATCCACGGTAGCAGCGGGGCGGTGTCCGGCTGCTTGTGCGGGAAGAAGCCCCGTGTCACTGCGCGCTTGGCCTGCAGCGCTTTGGCCGGGCGGCCCCAGCCGTAGTGGAACATCTGGGCTCCGGTCAGGCGGGCGCGGATCTTTCGCGCGTTGGGGCCGACACGAAATCCTTGCGCCCCCTGGTACGGTCGGATATCCAACGCTGGATCGAGACGCACGGCCCGAATCTCTCTCCGATACCACCGCCGGTGGGTGGCCACGGTGTCCAGTCCGCCGTAAAAGTGCAGGTATTGCACCAAGAGTCCTTCCACCCGCGGGTCGCCGTCGTTTTCCTCGATGGCGCGGCGCAGCTCGACGGCGCCGTCCTCGTGCAGAACTTCATCTGCCTGGATGTACACGCCCCACGGGTACTGGCAGGCCCGCATGGCGCGCAGCGTCTCCTCACCGAATACGAAATTGCGCTTGCTGAGATCCCATTCGGTCTCGAGAACGCGGATCCTGGGATCGGCAATCGACTGCACCAGGCTCAGCGTATCGTCGTCTGACTTTCCGACATTGACTACGACTTCGTCGCAGATCGGCAGGATCGAACGAATGCTCTCGACCAGAGGAAAATCGAGCTGCACCGCGTTGCGGACGATGGTAAACCCGGAGACTTTGACCACCACAAACCTCGAGGAGATTTCGTTCGGCGCGGCCGTAACATATCGTGGCCCTCCTGCACCCGCCACGTTGCGCCACTTGTTCGCGGTACCCCGCCCACTATGATACCGCGCCATGCACGTGGCCCTCTTCTTTCCCGACCGGCTCCCGGTGCAGGGTTATGGCGGCACTCAGCGGGCAATCGTCACTGTGGCTCGCGGATTGGCGGAGTTGGGAACCCGCGTTACCCTGCTGGCCGGATCGGGATCAGAGGTCCGCGAGACCACGCTGGTGCCGGTGGACGTCCGGGCCGCACGCGGGCCGAGTTTCGATATCCAACCATGGTTGCCTGCTGATATCGATATTCTCTGCGCCTTCTCGCCATTGCATGTTCCGCCCCGGGTGCCCTGGATCTGGCGCCTGGCCGGCAACCGGAGGCCTGGCCAGGTCTGCCCCCCGAACACCCTGTTCGTCAGTGCCGATCATGCTCGGCGTCATGGTGGCCACACGTTCGTGTACAACGGCGTGGACCCGAGGGAATATCCCTTCCAGCCGATCAAGACCGACTTCGACCTCTTCCTGGGACGGCTGCACCATGCCAAAGGCTATCACTGGGCCGCGGAGGGAGCGAAGCGTAGCCGGCGGCGTCTGGTGGTGGCGGGCGGCTGGCGGCCTAGCTTCAGTCGCTGGGTCCGGTACGTTGGCACAGTGTACGGGGAACAACGCATGACGCTGTTGGCCGGCGCGCGCTGCCTCTGGATGCCGGCCCTCTGGGACGAGCCCTGCGCCAATGTTCTGCTCGAGGCCTTGATGTGCGGCACACCGATACTGGGCACCCGTCGGGGTAGCTTGCCCGAGATCGTCACAGCGGAAGTAGGCGCCCTGGGGGATAGCGTGGAGGAGTTGGTCGAACTGGCGCGCGGCATCGATCGGATCGATCCCGCCGCGTGCCGGGCCCGTGCCGAGCGGCACTTTTCCCACCTGGCGATGGCGGAAGGCTACCTGCGGGTGTTTAGCGAGTATTTGAAGACGGGGGAGATGCCGAACAGCAGTGAGCAGTGAGCAGTGAGAGGTGAGAGGTGAGAGGTGAGAGGTGAGAGGTGAGCAGTGAGGAGCGGGGCTCCTCATCCCGAGCGCAGCGAGGGATCTGTCCCGAACGTACCGGGAAGTCGCGGCGGACTGGAAACGGCGAACTCGATCCACTTCTCACTTCTCACTTGTTCTCACTTCTCACTTCTCACTTCTAACTTCTCACTGCCTTCAACAGCTCGGCCATCCGGTGCATATAGGTGTGCTCGGTCAGCGCTCGCTGCCGCGCGCCGGCCGCCACTTGCTCGGCCCATCCCCGGTCGTGCAACGCCTCCGTGATGAGCGCCTTGAAGTCGGCGATGCCCCGGGAGACGAGCACTTCGGAGCCCTCCTGGAAATGGAGATGCAGGTCGGGACGGTCCTCCGCGACCTGGGGCACGCCGATGGCGGCAAGCTCGAAAAGCCGGCGGTTGCACCCGGGATCGAGAGCCGGGCCCGAGCTCTCACCCCACTGCAGATTGAGCGCGACCGATGCACCGGCATAGGCCCGGATATAGTCGAGGTGATCCAGCAACTCTCCCCGGCAGTAGTCCCGTAGTTTCGTCTTTCGCCATCCAGGCCCCCATACCGCCAACCCGAACTCCACCAACTCGGACAGGAGTCGCTCGCGATGGGGCGTCGCGGTGCCCGCGAACACCAGGTTCGCCCGAAACTGATCTCGAGATCGCATGGGCCGATGCACGGAGGGATCGCAGGCGGGGGCGAGATACCGGGCCGGCGGCTGGCCCGGCTGCTTCAGAGCGGCGACCACCTCGCTGCCAGCGACGAAGACCCGATCATAGGCCGGGGCAATGGACCTGACCGTCTCGAGCGAGCGGCGGCCATCGCAGAACCAGTTGAGCCACAGAGCGCGAGTGCGGCGCTTGAGTTCGGCGACGAGCGCTGCCTCGAGCTGTCTGCCTTCCAGGACGAGTACGATCCCGGGCACCGATTGCGCGATCGCCTGTTCCAACCGCTCCCGCAGACTGACCCGCCGGAACCGGCTCCACCAGCGGCGCGGGCTGGTCAGATTCAGTGTCCCGACCGCGCAGCCCAGACGCTGAAGCGCGCGACGGCGCAGCGCCGTATGGGCATACATGGCGTCGTCGAACGCCCCGATCAGGAGGATCCGGGCATCAGAGTACGTCTCAGTCACGCCCCGAGCAGTCTCCCCCGGGCAGCCGGAGTTTAGGAATCGGCCTCACACATCCGCGGCGAGGATGGTTTCCTCGTCCCGGAACTGAAGATCGTACAGCCTGCGGTACAAACCGCCCGCGCGGAACAGCTCCTCATGGGTGCCGCGCTGGACCACCCGGCCGGCGTCGAGGACCACGATCTCATCGGCATCGCGGACGGTGGCGAGCCGGTGCGCGATCACCAACACGGTGCGTTCCCGGATCAGCCGCTCGATGGCCTGCTGTACCAGGCGCTCCGATTCGGTATCAAGCGCGCTGGTCGCCTCGTCCAGAATCAGAATCGGCGGGTCCCTCAGCAAAGCCCGGGCGATAGCGATCCGTTGCCGCTGGCCGCCGGAGAGCCGGGTTCCCCGCTCCCCCAGAAGGGTGTCATAGCCCTGGGGCAGCTGGGCGATGAATCCGGCGGCGTTCGCGGCCGCGGCCGCCAGCTCCACTTGCAGCCGGGTAGCGCCTGGCGAGCCGTAGGCGATGTTCGCGTAAACCGTGTCGTTGAGGAGAACGGTGTCCTGGCTCACCACCCCCATGAGCGAGCGGAGCGACCGGCGGGTGAGCCGAGTAAGCGGGACACCATCCATGAGAATCTGTCCACCGGTCGGATCATGAAACCGGGGGAGCAAATCGGCCAGGGTCGTCTTCCCCGCACCGGATGGTCCGACGAGCGCGATGACCCTTCCCTTCGCCATGGAAAAGGAAACATCGCTGAGCACCGGGTCGCCGGCACCATAGCGAAAGGAAACCCGGTCAAACACGAGTTCTCGATCGAAGCGGGCCTGCCCTTCGCCGGGACGGTCCAGCTCGCTCGAGGGCTCGTCCAGGATCTCGAACACCCGTTCCGCGCTCGCAAGAGTGATCGCCATGACCGCCGGAAAGGAGGCAATCGTCTTGAGCGGAGAGGTCAGCTTGAGCGCGGCCATCAGAAAGACGATGATCGCCTCCGGCGCCAGCGGGGTAGCGAGTCCCACCAGTGCCGGCCGGGTACCGGCCCAGATGATGAGGATGACCAGGAAGCCGGAAAACACCTCGGTGAGCGGGCTGGTGATGGAGGAGAACCGCTGGGTTCGAATCACCTGCTTGCGATAGCGATTGGCCTGGGCGGCGAAAGTGTCCCCTTCTCGGACCTCTTCTCCGTAGGAGCGGATCAGCCGGATGGCGCCGACGCGCTCCGTGATGGTAGCCGTGATCTCCCCTCGCTCTCGGGTGCGGGCGCGGGAGTGGGCGCGCAAGCGCCGGATCATGGTCTGCAACAGGAGCACGAGAACGGGGACAAAGGCCAGGGTGAACAGTGTCAGCCGGAGCGAGATCTGGCTCAGCACGAACAATGTCACCAGGACCACGACCACGTTTTGAAACAGCGAGATCAGGGACGCGGTAATTACCGTCTTGGTCTGATCGACCTCGGTGATGATTCCGGAAATGAGCTGGCCTGCGCGGGTGTGCTGAAAGTACCCCAAGGGCAAGGTAAGGAGGTGATTGAAAATCCGGACGCGCAGGTCGCGCACCAGACCCTCCTGGATTGCCACAGTAATCTGGGTGGAGGCGTACGCCAGTGCGTTCTTGAGCAGCAGCACGAGCGCAAGGACCACGACCAGGCGCCCGGCGGCAGCCCCATGCGAGAGACCGGCTACCACTGGCTCGACCAGCCTGGCGGTGAGCTCTTCCAGCCTGGTCGAGCCGGCATGCAGTTCCCCCGAGGTGCCGAACAGATTCCGTAGCAGCGGAATGAGAATGATCAGCGTAAAGCCGTCCAGCAACGAAGCAAAGAAGGTGCTGGCCAGGCCGAGCGCGAGCATGCCGCGGTATGGCGACACCTGTCGCAGCAGCCGGAGCCCTGGCCGCACGGCTAGCCGTGTCGTGGAGTGAGCAACGCGATCGGCAGGATCACTTCCTCGGGAGAGACCCCGCCGTGGAGGAAGGCCCCACGATAGCGTGCCTGGTACTCCCGCAGCTTCGTGGGGTAGACGAAGAACCGATCACCGGTCGCGAGGAGCAGCCTGGTCCCCGGTGTTCGTGGGGGCAGGCCGAAGCTGGGCAGGTTGTCCACCACCACTGCAGCATCAGCCTCCTGGGCCCGCAGATCATCGCCGAACTTGTAGCGCAGGTTCGAGGTGGTGTCACGCTTGGCGTACACCGTCGCCGGGGTATGGCAATGAATTGAGCCGTGGTCGGTGGTGAGCAGTACCGGCACCCCACGCCGCTCCGCCTCGCGAAGCGCGTCCCAGAGGGGTGAACGCTCGAACCAGGTTCGTGTCAGATTCCGCAGCGCCGGGGTATCGCGCGCCACCTCGAACAACGTCGAATTCTCGGTTCGACCGTGGGTGAGCTGATCGATGAAGTTGAAGACCAGCGCGGTCACGCCCTCCTGAGCCAGGTGTGCCGGGAGCCGCCGGAGCAGTCCATCACCATCCGCGGCGGTGAAGACTTTCTCGTAATGCACCGGTACGGAGCGCCCGGTGATCTCCTTGAGCTGTTCGGTGAGCAGCTCCGCCTCGTGCGCGTTGAGGCTGGCCTCCTCCTGGTCGGTCCACCACCGCGGGTACCGGGCCTTGATCTCGGCGGGAAAGAGTCCGCTGAAGATCGCGTTGCGCGCGAAGGGAGTCGCCGTGGGGAGAATCGAGAAGTAATGCGCCGTCTCGATGTCGAAGCGGGAACTGATGAGCGGCCGAATCATGGCCCACTGGTCGAGGCGGAGACAGTCGACCACCACCAGCAGCGCCTTGCCGTGCCGGTCGAGCACCGGCCGCAGAAATTCGGCCCCGATGTCGACCGAGAGCGGAGGGCGGTCGCTGTCGCCGTCGTGCAGCCACCGGGCATAGTTGCGCTCGAGGTATCGGGCGAAGTCCTGCCGCAGACTGTCCTGCAGGGTGCGGAGCGCGTCCTGCAAGCCCGGCTCGTCGGCCTGTCCCAGCCGCACCTCCCACTCGGCGAGCTCGGCCACCAGCTCGACCCACTCTCGCCAGGCTAGCGGACCACCCCGCCGCGCCTCGAGCTCGCGAAAGCGGGTGGCGAAGTCGCGAGAGAGCCGCTGCTGCCGGATCCGATCGCCGTCGAGCAGGCGGGTCACCACCGAGAGAATCTGCCGGGGATTGACCGGCTTGATGAGATAGTCCGAGATGTCCGCGCCGATCGCGTCCTTGAGGGTCTCGGTCTCCTCGCTCTTGGTTACCATCACGACCGGCATGCCGTGATCGATGGAACGGATCGCGCGGAAGAGCTCGAGCCCGCGACGGCCGGGCATGTGCTCATCCAGCAACACCACACCGTAGGGCTGGCGTTGCAGGAGCACGAGCGCGTCATCGCCGTGCGGGCTGGTCTCAACCGCAAACCCCTGCTCTTCCAGGAACAGGATATGTGACGTGAGGCTCTCGACCTCGTCGTCCACCCACAGAATGCTCTTGGGCCGTGGCATGACTGAAACTTAACGGGGTGAGAAGAGGGCAGTAAGAAGTAAGAAGTAAGAAGTGAGAAGTGAGGAGTGAGGAGTGCGGAGTGAATCCTCATCCCGAGGAGCATGCCCCGAGCGCAATCCCGAGGAGCGTGCCCCGAGCGCAGCGACGGAGCACAAGCGACCGAGGGATCTACTCGCCGACTTTGATGCAGCCGGCCCAGATCCCTCGCTGCCCCTCCGTCACCTCTCACCTCTCACTTCCTGCTCCCCTGCTGTACATTCCTCTCGGCCCATGCTCCCGAACGTCCTCGTGGTCCGGTTCAGCTCCATCGGCGATGTGCTGCTCACCACGCCGCTGTTGCGAAGCATCCGCCAACGCCATCCGGAAGCCCGGATCACAGTGCTCACCAAGCGGGCATTTGCGCCGCTGCTCAGCGACAATCCGCGGATCAATCGGGTCATGGCCCTCGATCCCTCGGGCTCGCTGGTCCGCATCGCAGCCGAGCTGCGCGCCGAGGGCTTTACCCATCTGCTCGATTTGCACGACAGCGTGCGCAGCCAGCTGCTGCGCGCTATGGTGCCTGGTCCCTGGCGGACCTACCCGAAGCACCGCATCCGCCGGGCCCTCCTGATCCATACCAAACGAAACCGGTACCGCGACGTTCGTCCGGTGCCCGAGCGCTACTTCGACGCGGCGCGAGACCTGGATGTGCACCCCGACGGCAAGTCGCCCGAATTCTTCCTGGCCAGGCGGGCGCGCGATGAGGCCGCCGCCTGGCTGGTGGCCCAGGGCCTCCATCCCGGCCGTCCCTTAGTCGCCATCGCGCCTGGGGCAGCGCACCATACCAAGCGGTGGCCTATGGACTACTGGTCCCGGCTGCTCCACAGCGTGGTTTGCGCAGGCATGGACGTGGTGATCGTGGGCGGTCCGGACGATGCCGAGCTGGCCGACGAGCTGGCTCGAGACCATCGGGAGCGGACGTGGAGGGCTGCGGGCCGGTTCGGGCTCCAGGGGACCGGAGCGCTTCTCGCGCACGCTCGGGTGCTGATCAGCGGCGACACCGGAGTCATGCACATGGCCACCGGCGTTGGCACGCCGCTCGTTGCCCTCTTCGGACCGACGGTGCGCGCATTCGGCTTCTTTCCCTACGGCCAGGCGGCCGAGGTCCTGGAGACCACTCTCCCCTGTCGCCCTTGTAGTGCGATGGGAGGGCCAGTGTGTCCAGAGGGTCATCACCGCTGCATGAAAGAGATCACACCAGCCTCGGTGTTCGATGCCCTGCGGCGGAGCATCGCATGACCGGCTGGGACCCCTCGGCCACCGAGTTACTCACTCTCCTGCCTCAAACAGGCCGAGGGCCACGCCGGGAGGGAATCTTCGCCTTGTGGCTCACCCTGCGGGTTGCCCAGGACCTGCTGCAGGACCCTCCCCCCAGCGACCGCGCTCATCGACGTCGTCTTCAAGCTCTCGAGCATCGACTTTCCAGTCTCACCATACCACCGCCGCTGCGGCGCGCGCTGAGCGCGGCCATGAGCCAACTCCGAGTGGCGAGCCCTGAAGTCGCTGCTCAGGTGCTGAGCCAGTTGGTGGCACCGGCTCGGGAATCCGGTGGTCCTGAGGCAGGGGACGCCGTGGCTCAGGCAGCCCGAGCTGCCCGGGCTACGCTTCATCATCGCCCGAGCGCAGCTCCCCGACATCGGACCTAAGCGCGGCGGTCCCCGCCGATACTTGACGATCTCGGCGGGTTAGGCGCGATCAAACAGAATGCGGATTGTGGTGTTGGCGATCTACCGGGAGGAGATCTACCGGCCGGGCCAGGGTGTCGAAGACGGCACCGAGCTCATCATCGCTAAGAACCCGTCCACCTGAGCGTCAGCGCCTCATGAGGTCGGTTTGCGAGCGCCAGTGCTGTCCTTCTTGGCCACCACTGCTCCGGCGAGCTCGACCACCGTGCTATGGCCATCATCCGACTTCCGAATGCGAACCCAGAGCGGTGGTCCCTTCTGCTCAGCCAAGAGGACCACAGCCCCATCGGCATCTTTGGCATCGCTGACCAGCTTCCATCCACCTTGCTTAAACACCTTGCGATAATAGGCCGCGACCTGGTCTGCCGGTGCCGGCGATCGGAAAGTGAACTGGAGGGCGTCTGGTCCGCCGGCACGCGACACGAAGCTCGGTTCCGGGGGAAGAGGAAGGTTGGGGAAAACCTCTGCAATCTTGGGCGTGTGCGGGGTGCGGTCGCGGCAGGCGACCAGCAGCAGGCAGAGCACCAGGGCACCATGAATTTTGGCGGGGAGCATAGGGCTGGGAGACTACCAGGGCGGCCTCGATGGGTCAAGGGTGAAGCGCTCCGCCGCGTTGCCGCAAGCGGCTGTCCGGCTTATGTTTCCGCCGATGCGCCGAGCCGCCGGCGCCCCCCGTTGCCGCCCGCCCAACATCGTTAGCGTGAAGGAGTTCGGCCATGGCCGGACACAGCAAATGGAAGCAGATCAAGCGCAAGAAGGCCGTCACCGACGCGCGCCGAGCCTCCTCCTGGACCAAGGTCATTCGTGAGATCACCGTAGCCGCCAAGAGCGCCGGCGGCGACCCTGGCGGTAACCCTCGCCTTCGCACCGCCATCGATGCGGCGAAGGCGGTGAACATGCCTAACGACAATATCGATCGGGCTATCAAGAAGGGCACCGGCGAGCTCGAAGGCAGTATCTACGAGGAGCTGACCTACGAGGGGTACGGGCCTGGCGGGGCGGCAATCTTCATCGAAGTGACGACCGACAATGCCAACCGGACCGTGGCCGAGATTCGCCATGCGTTCAGTCGTAACGGTGGCAACCTCGGCGCAACCAACTCCGTCGCTTGGATGTTCGACCGAAAGGGACAGATCTATCTCGACGCGGCGCGGCGCGACGAGGACTCCACCCTCGAAGCCGCCCTCGATGCAGGAGCCGAGGACTTTGCCAAAGAGGGCGATCAATACGTGATCACCACGACTCCCTCCATGTTCCACGCCGTGCAGGACGCGCTCAAGTCGCGCGGCTTCGCCATCGATTCCGCCGAGCTCGCGATGGTGCCCAAGAGCACCGTGAAAGTGGAAGGCACGGACGCCGAACGGATCCTTCGGTTGGTGGAGACGCTGGAGGAGCTGGATGACGTCTCCAAGGTCTTCTCCAACTTCGATATCGACGCTGCCCAGCTGGCCGAGGCCCAAGCCTGAGAGTCGGGCGGTGAGGGTGCTTGGCATCGACCCGGGCACCACGGTCCTCGGGTACGGGGTGGTGGAGGGCGGCTCGGGATCGCACCTCCGGCTGATGGAGTGCGGAACGCTCACCACAACTCCGCGCGATCCTCTCCCCACCCGCTTGCGGGTCATCCACGACGGTATGGCGGAACTGATCGATCGCCACGCGCCCCAGGCCGTCGCGGTGGAGAGTGCGTTCTACGCCAAGAACGTCCGGACCACGGTGGTCCTGAGCCATGCCCGGGGAGTGATCCTTTTGGCAGCCGAAGAGGCAGGCGTCAGCATCGCGGAATACTCACCAGCGCTGGTCAAGAAGACGATCGTAGGAAAGGGTGCCGCGCTCAAGCCGCAAGTGGCCTACATGGTAGCCCAACTGCTGCGTCTCAAGGGTCCGCCGTCGCCAGGTGACGCGGCGGACGGAGTAGCTGTCGCACTGACCCATCTGCTGATCGCAACCCGTCAGGCGGTCTTCTTCCGCCAGGTCACCGGCGCGCGATGATCGCTATAGTCGCCGGGGTCCTGGTCGAGCGCGAGGGCGACACTATTGTGGTACAGACCGACGGCGGGGTGGGCTACGCGCTGACCCTGCCGCTGGGCGTGGCGGAGCGCCTGCCCGGCAAAGGCGCACGGGTCAGCCTTCATACCGAGCTCGTGGTCAAGGAAGACGGCTGGTCGCTCTTTGGGTTCGACCGGCCCTCCGAGCGTATCGTGTTCCAGCGCCTGCTCGGCGCGAGCGGCTTCGGGCCCAAGCTGGCGTTGGCGCTGCTCTCGGCGCTCGGAGCCGAGCGGACCGTACGGAGTATCCGCTCTCGTGATCTGGCCGCGCTGAGCTCGGTTGGTGGTATTGGGAGGAAGAAGGCCGAACGCTTGGTCCTCGAGCTGCAGGACCGGTTTGGCGACGTGGGGCTCGAGCCCCCGGCTCCGGCTCCCAGCGGCGCCGGCGAGGCCGTAACCGCGCTCATCGGGCTGGGCTACGGCGCGGGGCCCGCAGAAGACGCGGTCCGCGCCGCGCTCGCGTCCGGCGCCTCTCAAGACACCTCGCAGCTCATCCGCCGCGCGCTCCAGCAGCTCGGCGCGGTTCGAGCGGGGAAGTAACTCTTCATGCCGGTTGCTGCCGTGACCGCCGAGTGGAACTGCACTCGCTGCGGAACTACCAATCGCAAACTGGTGCCGGCGCGCGCGATCCAGCTGACCGACCGGTGTTCCCACTGTGGTGCCCGGCACTTCATTCAGCCGGGCGAGCGACCGGTGCGCTGGACGGCGAGGCTGCAAGAAAAGCAGTGAGCAGTGAGAATTAAGGAGTGAGGAGTGAGGAGTGAGGAGTGACCCACTGAACGGGTTCGTCATCCCGAGGGAGCGTACCTGACGGAGGGGTCTGCTCGGCGGGTCGCGATGACAGCTGAGCAGATCCCTGGCCTACGCTCGGGATGAGGAGGACTAACCCTGCTCCTCACTCCTCACTCCTTGCTCCTTACTCCTTACTCCTCACCTCTCACATTCTTACTTCTTACTTCTTACTTCTTGCTGCTACTTTCCACCCATGCCCAAGTTGCAGGTCACCACACCTGAAGCGTTGCCGGAAGAAACCAGCGCTGACGCGGCGCTGCGTCCCTCGCGCCTGGATGAGTTCGTCGGCCAGGCGCAGGTCAAGGCATCGCTCCAAATCGCCATCGATGCCGCGCGGCAGCGGCGCGAGACGCTGGACCACACCTTGTTCTTTGGGCCGCCCGGACTAGGCAAGACCACACTCGCCATCCTGATGGCCAGAGAAATGGGCGTGCAGCTCCGCACCACCTCAGGCCCGGTACTGGAGAAGCCGGGCGACCTCGTCGGAATGCTGACCTCCCTGGGGCCTGGGGACATGCTGTTCATCGACGAAATCCACCGACTGAAACCCGCGCTGGAAGAGTTTCTCTATCCGGCCATGGAGGACTATCGGGTGGACGTCCGCATCGCCGAGGGTCCTCATGCACAGACCATCCCGATGAACCTGGAGCGGTTTACGCTGATCGGCGCGACCACTCGCTTTGGGCTGCTTACTCCGCCCATGCGGGCCCGATTCGGAATCGTCGAGCGATTGGGTTTCTATCCTCCGGAGGAGCTGCTCCAGATCGTCACCCGATCCGCCTCGATCCTGCAGGTCCCCATGGAAGCTGCCGGTGCCAGCGAAATCGCCCGCCGGAGCCGCGGCACTCCCCGTGTGGCCAATCGACTGCTCCGCCGGGTGCGCGACTACGCCCAGGTCAAAGCCGACGGGACCATTACCGCCGAGGTGGCTGACGCCGCGCTCGCGCGCCTCAGCGTGGACGAGTTCGGACTGGACGACATGGACGCCAGAATCCTCACGACCATCATTGAAAAGTTCGGCGGCGGCCCCGTGGGGCTTGGCACAGTGGCGGTCGCCGTGGGCGAGGACGCCGGCACCCTGCAGGATGTTTATGAGCCCTATCTCATACAGCAGGGGTTTCTCGAGCGCACCCCTCGGGGACGCTGCGCCACCGCACTGGCCTACCGCCGTTTCGGCCTGACGCCGCCCCCAGGGCAGACCACGATCTTTGACGGCTGAAACCCCTCGACGCACCGCCGATTTCGATTACGACCTTCCGCCCGAGCTCATCGCCCAGGAGCCGCTGCCGGAACGGGCGTCTAGTCGGCTCTTGCTTGTGATCCGGGCGGATCGAAGAATTCCGGGCCATCCCGAGCGTCGCTTGACTCAGCGGACGGATGGGGCGGCGCAGCGGAGAGCAAGCGGCGCGTTTCGTCAGCATGCGGTACCCGGCGACAAGCGCGCAGTGGCCGGCTCGGTTCTGGTCGATTCCCTCTTCTCTCAACTGCCGTCGCTCATCCCTCCCGGTGACCTCCTGGTCCTCAACACGACCAAGGTGCGGCACGCTCGGCTCCTGGGCACTCGCCCCTCGGGAGCGCCGGCCGAAGTGCTGCTGATTCACCCCGAGCCGGACGAGACCTGGGTCGCGCTGGGAAAGCCGGGCAGCGCCCTGCTGCCGGGCAAGCGTATTGCCCTCGGGGCGGAGGTCTGGGTAGAAACGGTCGAGATCCTCGAGGACGGTAACCGGCGGGTGCGATTCGTCGGGGCCACGGCGGCGGAGGCCATCGCCCGCTTCGGTCTGATCCCGCTGCCACCCTACATCACCCGGCCGCCGACTGAAACTGACGCCCATCGGTATCAGACCGTTTACGCCCGGCGGGAGGGGAGCGTGGCCGCCCCCACCGCCGGTCTGCATTTCACCGCTGAACTGCTCGACGCCTTGTCGGCCAAAGGCGTGGTGATCAGTGGACTCGACCTGGAGGTGGGACCCGGCACCTTCAAGCCGGTCGAGACCGACGATCCGGCGGAGCACCGGATGCACCCCGAACGCTACGAGATCACTCCCCGGCTCGCCGGGTTGGTGGAGATGGTGCGGGAACAAGGCGGTCGGATCTGGGCGGTCGGCACGACGGTAGTCCGCGCGCTCGAGAGCGCCGCCGAGAGTGACGGACGAGTTCGTGCCGGCGTCGGCGAGACGTCGCTCATGATCAGGCCGGGTTACCACTTTCGCGTGGTGGATCGACTGCTCACCAACTTCCATCTGCCTCGTTCCACGCTCCTCATGTTGGTGAGCGCCTTCGGGGGACACGAGCTGGTGATGGCGGCCTACCACCACGCCGTGACCCACCACTATCGCTTCTATTCCTACGGCGACGCGATGCTCATCTGGTGAGCGGGAGTTGGGTATGACGTTTTCCAATCCGGCAGGTCATGCGGCGGCGGCCGCATCCGGGTATGTGCGCGCACTGCTCGATCTCCTGGGAAGCCGCGAGCCCCTCGACGTGCTGGAGGAGTTGCTGCCTTGGCTCGGGGCCCGCTTGAGCCAAGTGGACGACTCGACTCTCCGTCGGCCGGAGCGGCCCGGGAAGTGGTCGGTGATCGAGGTGGTCCAGCACCTGGCCGACAGCGATCTGGTGATGGGGTTCAGGCTCCGCATGGTGCTCGCGAGCGACCGGCCAGCGCTCCAGGGATACGACCAGGACCGCTGGGTGAGCGAGCTTCGCTATCGCGAGACCCCGCTCGCGACGGCGCTGCACCAGCTCGCCGGCGTTCGAGAGGGGAATCTTACGCTGGCGCGGAGAATGGCTCCGGCGCAACTCGAACGGATCGGGATGCACAGCGAGCGGGGAGAAGAGAGCGTCGGGCTCATGCTGCGGCTCATGGCCGGGCATGATCTGGTTCACCGCAGACAAATCGATCGAATTCTGGAGGTGGCCGCGCGGTGATGGTCATGCCGGACTGATGTTTGAGTTCCGGGTTGAGCGGACCATCGGCGCCGCCCGCGCCGGCATCCTTTCCCTTCCCCATGGTGAGGTCCAGACCCCGGCATTCATGCCGGTCGGTACCTACGGTGTAGTGCGCGGCTTGAGCGCGGCCGACGTGCGCCGAACGTCGGCGCAGATCATCCTGGGAAACAGCTACCATCTGCACCTTCGCCCGGGCGAACAGGTGGTTCAAACGATGGGCGGCCTCCATCGGTTCACCGGCTGGCAGGGCCCGATGCTGACCGACTCAGGTGGGTTCCAGGTGTTCTCGCTGGAGGGACTGCGAAAGGTCTCCGAGGAGGGCGTGGAGTTCCAGAGTCATGTCGATGGCAGCTATCGCACGCTCACGCCCGAACGCGTCATGGAGATCCAGTGGAGCCTCGGGGCCGACGTGGCGATGGCCTTCGATCATGTGGTGCCCGGGCAGGCGCCTTACGATCTGGCGCTAGAGGGCATGGAGCGGACCCTACGGTGGTTGGACCGGTGTCGGGACGCACACGAGGCGGCGGTAGAGCTTGCCCTGAGCGAAGCGAAGGAGCGGTCTACCGCCCAGACCATGTGGCCCATTATCCAAGGCGGCATCCATGCCGATCTCCGGCTGCGCTCCCTCGAGGGCACACTGGAGCGGGGCCCCTGGACTGGGGTCGCGATCGGCGGGCTCTCGGTGGGCGAGCCCAAACCGGTGACGCAGACCGTGCTCGAGCTGCTCGAGCCCCGGCTCCCGGCCAATCTCCCCCGTTATCTTATGGGTGTCGGATTTCCAGCCGACCTGCTCGAGGGCATCGCGCGCGGGGTGGACCTCTTCGACTGCGTTGCCGCCACTCGGAACGGGCGTCACGGCACCGCGTGGCTGCCCACTGGGCGGATCAACGTCAAGGGAGCACCGCTCAAAGGGTCCAGAGAGCCGCTGGATCCCGAGTGCGATTGCGAGACCTGCACCACCGTCTCCCGAGGGTACCTGCGGCACCTCTTCGTGGTGGAGGACATCCTGGGGTTGAGGCTGGTATCCATTCACAACGTGCGGTTTCTGGTGCGCCTGGGGGAGCAGGCTCGACTCCACATCCTGGATGGCACGTTCGAGGAATGGAGCCGGGAGTGGTTGAGGAGATGCCGCGGGGATGGTGAGAAGTGAAGGAGTCGTTGGTCGTGCGCAACCAAGCCTCCGCTGACGTGGACCAAAGACCAGAGACTAACGACCAAGGACTCTCAACCTGAGAGGAACCACAGGGAACACCCATGCTCCAAACCCCAACCGGCTCCGGCGGTGGTCTCACGATCCTGCTGCTCCAGATGCTCGCCATCGGGGCGGTCTTTTACTTCCTGATCCTGCGGCCCTCGAGTCAGGCCCGGAAGAAGCATGCGGCGCTCCTGGAGAATCTGAAGAAGGGAGATGAAGTGATGACCAGCGGCGGCATCATCGGCCGGGTGAAGGAGATCAAGGAAGTGGAGACCGACGGAGTCAAAGAGGTCCGGGTCACGGTGGAGTCGGGGTCGGCAACGGTCATCATCGAGCGCTCCCGGATTGTCCGCATCGGCGGCGCCTCTGCCCCGGCGGTTCCCGCGGCATGAGCCTTCTCCCGCTCCACCTGCTCGGCTCGCCGGTGCTGCGTCAGCACAGTACCGAGGTGACCAGCGTCGACGATGTGGTACGCCGACTGGTCGATGACATGTTCGAGACTATGGATGCCGCCAAAGGCGTCGGACTCGCGGCAAACCAGGTAGGAGTAAGCCGGCGAATAGCGGTAGTCGATGCGGACGGTGAACGCTTCGCGATGATTAACCCGATCATTCTCGAAACCGAAGGCAGTGCCTCCGCCGAGGAGGGCTGCCTCTCCATCCCGGAGATTTACGGGGATGTGACCCGCCCGGAACGGGTGGTCATCGAGGCGCTCGACCGCGAAGGCATCCGCTTTCGTCTCGACGCCACCGGGCTCAAGGCCCGGGCCATCCAGCATGAGATCGATCACCTCGACGGGATCCTCTTCCTCGATCATCTCAGCCTGATCAAGCGTCAGATGCTGCTCGCCAAGTATCGGCGGGAGCATAAGGACGACACGGGCTACACCAAAGAGGTGCAAGCGGCGACTGCCCGGTCGGAGTGATGCGTATCGTTTTTTTCGGAACGCCGGAGTTCGCGGTCGCATCGCTTCGGGCACTGCTGCGGGAGCGCTTCCCAGTCGCCGGCGTCGTGACCCAACCCGATAAGCCCCAGGGTCGGTCCCGATCCACCCTGGTCGCTCCCCCGGTCAAGCAGGTTGCCCGGGCAGCCGGACTGCCGGTGCTCCAGCCGGTCCGACCGCTCGGTGATCTCTTTCTCGCGAGCCTTCGGCGGCTGGAACCTGATCTGGCGGTGGTGGTAGCGTATGGCCACATCCTCAAACGGGAGGTCCTCACCGTTCCGCCCCGGGGGATGTACAACGTTCATGCCTCCCTCCTGCCCCGTTACCGCGGCGCCGCACCAATCCAGCATGCGATCCTGGCCGGTGAAATGGAGACCGGCGTCAGCATCATGCAGATGGACGAGGGACTGGACAGCGGTCCTATTCTCCATCGCGCCACAACTCCGATCCGGCCAGGGGAGACGGCCGGTGCCCTGGCCGGCCGTTTGGCTGAGCTCGGAGCCACCGCATTGATCGAGGCGCTGTCGCTCATCTCCGCCGGGCTGGCTCGGCCCCAGCCGCAGGATCCTGGACTCGCCACCTATGCTCCCAAGATCGATCGCGAGGCGGCCCGGCTCGACTGGACCCGCGGAGCAGAGGCATTGGCGCGCCAGGTGCGCGCCTTCGACCCGAGTCCGGGGGCGTGGGCCACGCTCGACGCGACCGCGATCAAACTGTTCGGACCCACCCCGACAGCCGGCGAGGGTATACCCGGAACCGTCCTGTCCGCGGACCAGCAGCTCGTGATCGCCTGCGGCGACGGCGCGCTCGCGGTGCGCGAGGTCCAGCCCGCCGGTCGCAACCGGATGCCGGCCGAAGCCTGGGTGCGAGGTCGTAGAATCTCCGTGGGGCAGCAACTCACATGAGGCCGCTGCCTCGGCTCCACGCAGTGACCGATGCCGCCGTGCTGGACGCACCGGACTTCGCGATCCGAGCAGCGGCCATCGCCGCCGCCGGTTCGGCGGTCGCGCTGCATGCTCGCGACCGGGCAGCCGGTGGTGCCCGTCTTTCTCAGGTGACGCTGCGACTCCTGGCCCTCGCCCGTCCGCCCGAAGCCGCCGTGTTCGTGAATGCTCGGCCCGATATCGCCGCTGCAACCGGCGCCCAGGGTGTCCAGCTCGGCACCAGCGATCTTTCTCCTCGCGATGCCCGACTCGTGTTTCCGGCAGGGTGGATCGGCCGGTCGGTTCACAGCCAGGAGGAGGCGGCGCAGGCTGTAGAGGAGGGGGCGGACTTCCTGATGGTCGGAAGCGTGTATCAGAGCGCCTCTCATCCTGGCCATCCCGGAGCGGGCCTCGACCTGGTGCGTCAGACTGTCCGCCTGGGGCGACCGGTGATCGCCATCGGGGGAATCGACGCCAATCGAGCCGTCGAGGTCGCCCAGGCGGGCGCATATGGAGCCGCTTCCATCGGGGCACTTTGGCGGGCACCAGATTCGGCTGCCGCGACACTGGCACTGCTCGAGCCATGGGTGAAAGCATCATGACCTCGGCCGAAATCGAGATCCTGGTGAATGGCGAGGCTCGCCGCATTCGGAGCCCGGCCACTCTGCTCGATCTGCTGGGTCACCTCACGCTGGATCCTCGGACTGTCGTGGTCGAGCTCAATCGGGAGATCGTTCGGCGACCGCGGCTGGGAGAGACCACGCTGGCCCAGGGGGATCGCGTGGAGCTGGTGCACTTTGTCGGGGGCGGATGAGTGAGAAGTGAGAAGTGAGAAGTAAGAAGTAAGAAGTGAGAAGTAAGAAGTGAGAAGGCGGGAACGTCGGGGGAGCCTGCAGTCACCCTGGACTGAGCGCAGCGAACGAAGGGAGCCGAAACCAAATCGAGCTTCGGCCCCTTCCGGTCGCCCTTCCGGGCTCTCTCCAGGAGGACATCGCTCCTCACTCCTTACTCCTCTACTTCTCACTTCTCACTTCCTACTGCCTTATCTTTCCCGCATGACTACTGCCCTCATCACCGAACCATCGCTGGACGCACCACTTACCATCGCCGGCCGGAGCTTTCGTTCGCGCCTCATGCTCGGCACCGGGAAATATCGCGACAACGCGGAGATGGTCCGCGCCATCGAGGCGTCCGGTTCCGAGATCGTGACCGTTGCGGTGCGGCGGGTGGATCTCGATCGCACCAAGGAAGAGGGTGTCCTCTTCCATCTCAATCCCGACCAGTATTTCCTGCTCGCCAATACGGCCGGCTGCTACACCGCCGATGAGGCAGTGCGCTACGCCCGCCTCGCTCGGGAGGCCGGGTTCAATGCTTTCGTGAAGCTCGAGGTCATCGGGGACAAGGAAACGCTGCTCCCCGATACCGAGGGGCTGCTTGCCGCGGCACGAGAACTGGTACGCGACGGCTTCAAGGTCCTGGCGTACACCAATGACGACCTGATCACGGCGCTCCGGCTGGAGGAGGCAGGCTGTGCCGCGGTCATGCCGCTCGCGTCGCCCATCGGGAGTGGACTCGGCCTGCTCAATCCTTACAGCATCCGCACGATCAAGCGGCGGCTGGAGGTGCCGGTGATCGTCGATGCCGGTGTCGGCACCGCGTCGGATGCCTGCGTTACGATGGAGCAGGGTGTAGATGGGATTCTCATGAACACCGCGCTTGCCGAGGCCCGGGAACCCGTCGCTATGGCGCTGGCCATGCGTCATGCCGTGGAAGCTGGACGCCTGGCGTTTCTCGCCGGCCGTATGTCCCGCCGAGAAATCGCGGTGCCATCGAGCCCGGTTCGGGGGATGCTGGAATAGCGGCCGGTCTGCCTGCCCGACGAGCGGCGCTCAAGGTGTTGCGCGAGGTGCGGGAGGGGCGGCCCTTCGACGCCGCTTTAGGACCGGCGTTGGAGCAGTTGGGCGAGGCCGACCGGCGCCTCGCTCACGAGATGGCGGCCGGCGTGCTTCGGCGGCAAACCGTGCTCGATTCCCGGCTGATGCCGCTGGTCTCCCGCGGTCTAGATCGCCTCGGGGCGGAGCTGCTCGACGTTCTGCGGTTGGGAGCCTTTCAGCTCACGGTGCTCGACCGCGTTCCCGCTCACGCCGCCGTGGACACTAGTGTCGCGCTGGCCAAAGAGACGGCCGGTCACAAGGCCGGTGGGCTGGTCAACGCGGTCCTCCGGAAGCTGAGCCGCACGGCTCCCCTTCCAGCGGAGACGGCCGCCCGAACCGCGGCGCAACTAGCGCAAGCCCACTCGCATCCTCTCTGGCTGGTGGAACGGTGGCTGGATCGGTATGGCGCAGAGGATACCGAGCGGCTGCTCCAGTGGAATGACCGGCGTCCGCGGCTGGTCCTGCAGCCCGCCCGCACGCCGTTGCAAGAGCTGGAGCGACAGTGGCGCTCCGCCGGCATCACGACCGAGCCGGCCCCCTACGGCGCTGGTCTGGTCACCGATCGAGCGCGACCTCAGGCTCTGCCGGGATTCGACCAGGGAGCTTTCATCGTGCAGGACCCGGGGCAGGCCCTGCTCGGTTGGTTCGCGGATCTACCGCCGGGACGCGCGGTCTACGATGCCAGCGCGGCGCCGGGGGGAAAAACCATCGGCTTGGGGCGAGACGCGGCTCTGATAGTGGCGGCCGATGTGAACCGGGCCCGGGTGCGGAGGCTGGCCGAGAACCTGGCTCGCGCGGGGAGTGGCCGGGAGTACGCCGTCGTCGCCGACGCGCGTCACCCGCCCGTCCGCTCGGCCGATGCAGTGTTGCTCGATGCCCCCTGCCTCGGGACCGGAAGCTTTGCCCGGCATCCTGATGCCCGCTGGCGGGTGACTCCGGAGGCGCTGGGCGAGCTGGCCGGCCTGCAGGAGCGCCTCCTCGACGGAGCAGCGGAGGCGGTGGGCCCAAACGGGCTCCTGGTTTACTCGACCTGCTCGCTGGAACCGGAGGAAAATGAGCAGCAGGTAGAGCGCTTTCTGGAGCGGCACCCCGACTTTCAGCGGGAGCCAAGCGATACCTTTCCCCCGACGCTGCTCACGGCCAAGGGAGACCTGATGATTCTGCCTCAACGGGATGCCATGGACGGCGCGTATGCCGCGCGCCTGCGGCGCCGCGTATGAGGTTCCGCCGTCATACCAGTTCCGGCTCCGCAACGCTCGCGACGCGGCTGGCTTGGCTCGCAGCCTCGCCTGGGAGACGATTTCTGCGTGACCTGGGTCTGGTCGCCCTGACCTTTGTGATTGGGTTTGGGATCTCATCATTCTGGGTGTCGCCCGGCTCGGTCTTCAGCTCGAACCATGCGGTGCCCCGGGTGCTCGATCTTGCCGAGGCCAAGGCGCGCCAAGAGCTCGCGGCAGCCGGATTTCGCCCTCGAATGGACTCTGATCGCCCCAGCCCCACGGTGGCCCGAGGGACGGTGATCTGGCAAGATCCGCCACCCGGGATGGTGCTGCCGCCGAACAGCGTCGTGCAATTGGTCCTGAGTGCCGGTCCGGCGCCGGTCACTGTGCCAGACTTAATCGGATTCTCCCTTCCATCCGCTGAAAGGATCTTGCGGACAGCCGGTATGCAACGCGGCAGCGTCGATACGGTCCGTGGTCCCCAGGAGGCGGGAGTGGTGTTGGTAACCCGGCCCGCGCCGGGAAACGGTCGACCCAGAGGGTCAGCAGTCGATTTGGTCGTCAGCGGCGGACCAGGAGGTAGCCAGTGAGCGTACGGATTTCCCCCAGCGTGCTGAGCGCGGACCTGGGCCGCCTCCGGGACCAGGTGGAGCGGGCGATCGCCGGCGGGGCCGAGTGGATTCACGTCGACGTCATGGACGGCCATTTCGTGCCCAATCTCACCTTTGGGGCTCCGATGATCCGGGCACTTCGGGAAATCACCGATCATCCGCTGGACGTTCATCTCATGGTGGAATCACCCGAGCGCTACCTCGCCGAGTTCGCCGAGGCGGGTGCGAGCGTATTCACCTTCCACCCCGAAGCCACCATCCATGTGCAGCGCCACCTCGCGGCCGCGCGGGAGCTGGGGATGCTCGCCGGCCTGGCACTCAACCCGGCGAGTCCCATCGCCCTGATCGAGGAGGCGCTCGAGGATCTGGATCTTGTGCTCGTCATGTCGGTGAACCCAGGCTACGGGGGGCAAGCCTACCTGCCTCAGGCCACCGAGAAGATCCGCCGAGTCCGCGCCCTGCTGGATCGCCACGGTTCGCGGGCGGTGCTCGAAGTCGATGGCGGCATCACCACGGCCACCATCGCCGAGGCCTGGAATGCCGGGGCCGATACCTTCGTTGCGGGCACCGCCGTGTTCGGTGGCGACGACCCCGCGGATGCGGTGCGGGAGCTGCAGCGCCGCTGCGCCGTGCTTGCCTGAGTCTCCATGTCCAAACAGTGGACGTTCGTAGCGGTCATTGTCGGAGGGCTGCTGGCAGGGGCCGGCGCCATCGTCTGGTTCGGCGACGGTGCCACTCGAGTAGAAGTCGGGAAGAGCGCGCCCGAGTTCCGGGCTATCGACCTCAGAACTGGCGACTCTGTCTCCCTGCGCGGCCGCTACCGAGGCCAGGTCACCTTGGTCAACATCTGGGCGACCTGGTGTCTCCCCTGCAAGGTGGAGATGCCCTCGATGGAAAAGCTGTTCCAGTCCGTGGGGTCCCAAGGCTTCGAGATCGCGGCGGTCAGTATCGACCAGGGAGATCCGGAGGACGTGCGGGCATTCGCCAGCAACCTGCACGTCAGCTTCGACATCCTGCAGGATCGGGGCGGCAAGATCCAGGAGATCTATGAGACCACCGGGGTCCCGGAGAGCTTTCTCCTCGACCGTCGCGGAGTACTGATCAAACGGGTCATTGGCGCGCACGACTGGGATTCGGAGGTCAACCGCAAGCTGATCCAGCGGCTTCTGGACGACGCGGAGAAGTAAGGTGAGCTTCCGCAGCGCCTTCCTGGCTGACCTGCCTCTGAAGCTCACCTCGGTCTTCCTTTCGGTATTTCTCTGGTTTCTCGCAGCCGGTGAGGAGCCCGGGAGCGCCCTGCTCAAGGTGGAAGTCATCGTTCGTCCGCCGCCGGGACGCACCATTCTCCGTCCTCCCGAGCCGCTCCGTGCCCTGGTCACCGGCCCGCGGCGAGACCTGCTCCGGCTCTCCGCCACACCTGTCCGGCTGACCCGGATCTTGCCCGATACCATGGAGGGAGACCAGATCCGGCTCGATCTCGCGCCGGGCGAGCTGGAGATTCCAAGCGGGGTGACCGTGAGGGTGCAGGACCTTCAGCCTCGCTCCGTGACCGTTGAGCTCGACTCGACCTCACAGCGTGTGGTGCCGGTCGAACCGATCGTCAACCTGCGACCGGACCTCGGCTTCTCGGTGCAGGGCATCTCGGTAGTGCCCGGCACCGTGAGGTTGTTCGGTCCGGTTGCCCGGCTCAAGGACATCGACTCCATCCGCACCGTGGCTCTCGAGGTGACCAGCGCCGACGCACCGCTCGAGCGGGACCTCGGCCTCGACACTGCGGGGTTGCGCCTGGTACGGATCGAGCCCCGCGTCGTCACGGTGCGGGTAGAGATCGAGGCCTCGAGCGAGCGAACCATCGAAGACGTGCCTGTCGGCATGCCCAGCGCCGTGGCCGCGAGCTTTCGACCCAGCCTCGAAGTGGTGCGCGTGAAAGTGCGCGGCCCCGTGTCCCGGTTGGCCGGACTGCTGCCGGACAGCCTGGTTGTCATGGTGAATCCCAACGGGCGAGCCTCCCCGGGCCGGGTCGGGTTGCGGGTCCTGCTTCCTCAGGGGATCACTGGCGAGGCGGTGCCCGATAGCGTGGACCTGGTGAGGCGAGGCAGCCGTGGCTGAGTGGATCCTGGGACTGGAGACGTCATGCGACGAGACCTCGGCGGCGGTGCTGCGGATAGAGGAGACGCAGCCGTCGCTCCAGGGTCTGGTCATTCTGTCGCAGGATGTGCACCGGGTTTTTGGCGGGGTCGTGCCTGAGCTGGCCAGCCGCGCTCACGTGCGGGCCATCGGCTCGGTGGTGGACCGCGCTCTGGCCGATGCCGGCATCGGCCTCAGCCAACTCGACGCCGTGGTAGTGACCGCGGGGCCCGGGCTGGTCGGCGCGCTTCTGGTCGGAGTGATGTACGGTAAGACCCTCGCCTTCAGCCTCGACCGACCCTTTCTCGGCGTCAACCACCTCGAAGGACATCTCTTCGCACCGGTGCTGGAAGACCCGGAGCTGAAGCCTCCCTTCATCGGACTCCTGGTGAGCGGTGGACACACGATGCTCCTCGATGTGCCCAAATGGGGGCGGTATCGCCTGTTGGGGCAGACTTTGGACGATGCAGCCGGCGAGGCGTTCGACAAGGTGGCGAATCTCCTCGGGCTAGGGTATCCGGGCGGCGCGGCGATCGAGCGGCTGGCCCGCGAGGGAAGACCCGAACGGTTCCGCTTTCCTCGACCCATGCTTCAGGAGCTCGACCGCGACGGCCCACAGCGCTACGCCTTCTCCTTTAGTGGACTCAAGACCGCTGTCCTCCGGGCCGTGCGCTCGAGCCCGGACCTCGAGCGCGACCGGGCCGACATCGCCCGCGGATTCCAGGATGCCGTACTGGATGTGCTCACCGCCAAGGCCGCCCAGGCGGTTGAGGCCTCGGGCTACTCCGCCGCAATGATCGGCGGTGGGGTGGCCTGCAACCGGGCTCTGGTGCAACGGCTCACCCAGCGGCTGGAGGGTTCGGCCAGGGTGAGCGTCGCCTCTCCTCGCCTCAATACCGACAATGCCGCAATGATTGCGGCGGCGGGTGCCTGGCGACTGGCGCGAGGCGATCGCAGCGGCTGGGACCTCGAGCCTCGCGATGATCTGCCGATCCCAGGACTGATCGCCACACCGGTTGCTCAAACCATTACCTCATGACCGTCTACCCGTTCGTCATCCATCTGGGCCAGCTCGAGATCACCGGCTACGGGATCATGCTGATGGTCGCCTTTCTCATGGGTGGCTGGCTGATCGCGCTGGAGCTTCGCCGCCGTGGACTCGCCGAGGACTACGCGGCGGACATCGTTGCCGGTGCGGTCATCGGAGGCATCATCGGGGCCAAGCTGTGGTACGTCGCGCTTACCGGGGATCCCCGAACTCTCCTGTCACGAGGCGGGCTGGTCTACTACGGCGGCTTTCTCGGCGGGGCGGCCGCTGTCATCCTGAATGGTTGGCGCTTGCGGGTCCCGCTGCGCTGGACCATGCACCTCAATGCTCCCGCCCTGGCGGCAGCTTATGCGCTCGGCCGGGTCGGCTGCTTCATGGTGAACGACGACTACGGCAGACCCACCAGCTTGCCCTGGGCGGTGCGCTTTCCCCGCGGACTCCCTCCCTCGACCGCGGGAAACATGGAAAATCTCTTTGGCATCCGAGTGCCGGCCGGGACCGACCCATCGATCGTCCTGCCGGTGCATCCTACGCAACTGTACGAGACCGCCTCCATGCTGGTGGTCTTTGCCATTCTCTGGAGACTTCGTACCCGGCAACGCCCGATCGGCTGGCTCTTCGGCCTCTACCTGGTGCTCGCCGGGACAGAGCGATTTCTGGTCGAGATCCTGCGCGCCAAGGACGATCGCTTTCTGGGCCCGTTCACGCTCGCGCAGCTCACCAGCGTCCTGCTGGTGGTCTTGGGCGCGGGCCTGCTGAGCGCATGGCGGTCGGGAAGCAGCCCCGCGCCGGGGAGGTATCTGGAAGTTGGCAAGAAAGGTTTGTCGTCAAAGAATTAAACAGAATTGTAAGTAGTTGCCCTGTATGGCGTTAGGCAGCAAGCCCCGAAAAACGTACATTCCTTCGACGACTTATCCGCCCTTCCGACTGACCCGCCATTCCTACCAAGTCATGCAGGCGCATGTACTTAGCTCCCATGCGCGAAATGGCACTGGGCTTGCTTCTAGCAAGGCCGGGAAGTCGAAGAGGACTTCATACGAAAAGTGGTAGGTCGAAGAAGGGTGGAGCAGGCACTTCGGCTTGTCTCCGTAAACTCAGGGGGCGATCTACCACCTCATTACGCAAGCGGCTCGCCGATTCCGGCGGGCCGTTTGCGTTTTCCGGGCTGGGCCAATCAGGACTTCAAAAGATCCCGTTCCGCCACGATGAGACCGTCCTCGTCGGCATAGAGGTAGGCTCCAGACCGGAGGGTCACCCCGGCGAAGTGCAGCGGAACACTTCGCTCGCCAGCTCCGGTCTTCCCGCTTCGACGGGGCGAGACCTGGAGCGCCTTGACCCCGATTGCTGTAGCTGCGATCTCCGAGCGGTCACGGATGCAGCCGTTCACGATTACACCGGACCAACCGTTAGTCCGCGCCAGTGCGGCCAGCCGCCCGCCGAGCAGGGCGCAGCGCAACGAAGCCCCACCGTCGACCACCAGAACTCTGCCCTGGCCCTCCCCGGTCAGCACTTCCCGAACCAGGGCGTTGTCGTCCTGCACCCGCACCGTCTCGATGACGCCGGCGAACCGCCGGGCGCCGCCGAAATCCTGGAACACTGGATCGGCGACCTGCACCTCAGCACCGAACTCATCGCAGAGATCCGGAGTGGTGAAAGCCACGGTAGAGAGAAGGACTACCTGGGCGGGGTCGAGACCGAGGAGAGATACCGCTTCATCCGCTCAACCTCGGCGCGGATCTCGGCCAGGTCTGCTTCCATCCGCTCAAGCGACCGGATGAGCTCCAGGCCGCGGCTGGAGGCCGGGACTGTGCCGCCGGGCCCGGCCGGTCGGGCACCGGGCTCCGGCACCAGAACCGATGTCACCCTGACCCGGCGCGGCTGGATGAGGAAGGTCCAGGCCAATGCGACCAGCAGGAGCGCCAGCAGGATGGCTTGAGCCGCCAACGATTCGACAGTCGGATAAATACCCAGCGGTGGGACCCGGGGCGCCCAGGTGAGGACGGTGGTAGAAATGAGCCCACCTTCCTGGAGCTCGGCGATCCCCTTTCCGGCGAAAACAAAGGCCATGTAGTACAGGAACGCGCTGGTCACGCCAAAGAACGGCTTGAGCGGCAGCCGCACTCCGAATCGATAGATGCCGACGTACACCGCTACCAGCACGACCGAGCCGAGGACGATCCCCACAACGACCGGCACGGCGCCGCCGCTCGCCCCCGAGAGGAAGAGCGCCTTGTAAAAGAGCACTGTCTCGAAGCCCTCGCGGTACACCGCCAGGAACGCGGCGGATGCGAGCGCCAGCGCCGAGCCACTGGTCAGAGCGTCCTGCACCTTGCTCTTCACGAATTGATTCCACTTGGCCACTTCCATCTTGGAAAGCAGCCAGTAGCTCACATAGAAGAGCACCACCGTCGCCACCATCATGGTGGCGCCCTCGAGGGCTTCGCGCTTGGCCGGGGTGAGCTGGAAGATGGTCTCCAGCGCGATGGCGGTGAGCAGGCTGGCACCGACCGCGGCCCCAACACCGATATGCACGTCCCGCCGGCGGTTGGCTGCGCCCATCTTGGCGAGAAAGGTCATCAGCGCGCCAACAATGAGGATCGCTTCGAGCCCCTCGCGAACTAGGATGACGAATGACTGCACGAAGAGGTTGATGGGGGAAAGCTCGTCGGCCAGAAGCCGCTCGGCGTTCTCCAGCTGGCCTACCAACTGCCGGTGAATGGTCTCGAGCTCTGCCGGGGTGGCGCCACCGGCCGCACGGGTACGCAGGCTGGCAAAGGAGGCTTCGAGATCGCTGGCCAGTGATGCGTTCTTGGCCCGCACCTGCCGCTCAACCTGCTCGAACGTCATGTAGGCGTCGAACGCGCGCGAGCTGGCGGAGGAATCGCCGGTGCGGGCGAGCGCGTAGGTCGATTCGATCTGGGCCCGTACCCGATCGAAGGTCTGAGCCGTGGCCGTGGTGCCGGCATCGGCCTGCACGGTACGAACCCGGGCCAGGCGGGCGAGCGCCTCCGCCTCACCCGTTTCCCGAGCCCCGAGCGCTCGGAGCAGCTCGAGATCGGACATCTTGCCGCTGGTGGCGAATGCCTGGAGCCCGGGCGGCACCTCTCCCGCCGGCGAGGGCAGACGGAGCACCGAAGCATAGAGCGCAACCGCCCAGCGATCCTCCGGTGAGAGCCGACTCTCGAACGCCGGCATTGCCGTGCCCACGACCCCGATGCTCACCCGCCGGAAATAATCCAGTGGCGATTGGTCGCGGAGAGCCACCCAATCAGCAAGATTGGCCGGCTTGGGATCGAGACCTCTCGCTTGGGGGCCATCTCCTCGACCGAGCGTGCCATGACAACCGGCACAGTTGCCCTGATAGATCTGGGCTCCTCGAGCGAGCGAAGGGGTTTGGGCCGGCAGCTCGTCCAGAGTTACTCCCGACTGGCGGGAGAGCGCGGAGGTGAATGCAAGAACTCGGGCGGCGATGGTGTCGGGGGAGGCGGTGTGATCAACCAGCTGCATCAGGGAATCGATCTGGGCCGTGGCCGGAGCGCCCACGGCGCGAGGCAGCAAGGCTGCGGAACGGCGCGCCTCTCGGAGGAACAGCCGCGCCTCCTGCACCTCGGCCGGGGCGATCACCTTTCCGTTCGCGATGCCGACCCGGTACTCCTGCGCCGCCAGTTGGGCGGTGGCGGCGAGCCGGCGAACCACGGGAGCCTGATCTTGCGTGCCTTGGCGGGGAGGCGCCACCACAAGGGCAGAGAGGAGAACGGGTGTCGTCCAGCCGTTGAGAATCATTTTCACTCTGTTTGAGTCACCAGCTGCTAAACTAGAGTGCGCTAGTCGGAATTGGAAGAGGTGCACTGTACACTGTAAACCAGGTATCAACTATGTTTCGCGGGAATTACAGCTCTTTCGGCGTTGTCGTCACATGCCTGCTGCGTTCAGAGCCGTTCCGGCTCTGTTTTCCTTTTCTTCCCATTCCGGCCCCACGACGGCCGGACCCGACACGTATCTCATCGGGACCGCCGGATTTCTCCTGCTCTGCCTCATTGCTTGGGTCTGGTATGAGCGTGAGCGCTCGCGTCGAGCTCACTCCCTCATCCGTACGACCCGGCGCATCGCAGGCGGGGACTTCGACGTGCCGATCGAGCTGGAGGGCACCGATGACTTTGCCCTCCTCGGCTCGGCAATTGGACAGATGGCTCAACAGCTGCGGCTCCGGACCAATATCCTGCGCGACCGCCAGGATTGGTTCCGCATGCTGCTGGAGAACGGCTCGGACGTCATCCTCACCTTGGATCGGAGCTGGTTGATCGGCTTCGCCAGCCCTTCCCTTCCCCATGTGCTGGGATGGACGCCAGACCAGGTCGCCCGAAAGCCCCTGGAGGGGTTCCTTCACCCCGGCGATGTGGATGCCGTACGGTTCGCCCTGGCGGCGACCGTTCGCCGCTCAGGTTTCGGCGAGCCGATCGCCTTTCGCGTTCGACACGCGGATGGCGGGTGGCGCAGCCTGGAAGCGACGGTGAACCATCCCCGGGATTGGCCGGGGAAGGAGCACGTCATCCTCACGGCGCGCGACATCACGGCGCGAGAGCGGCTCGAAGGACAGCTCCGCCAGGCGCAAAAGATGGAAGCGCTCGGGCGATTCGCCGGCGGCGTGGCCCATGACTTCAACAATCTGCTGACCGCGATTCAGGGATATACCAGCCTGCTGATGAACGACCTGGGACCGTCGGACCCTCGCCGGGATGACCTGGAGGAAATTCGCAAGGCGTCGGAGCGGGCCGCGGCGCTCACTCGCCAGATCCTGGCCTTCAGTCGCAGGCAGGTGGCGGAGCCGGAACCGGTGAATCTCAACGGGGTCATTCGGGAGATGGAGCGGCTGCTGCCCCGGCTACTCGGCGAAGACATCGTCCTGGAAAGCTCCCTGGACCCCGGGCTGGATGCCGTGCACGCCGATCCGCGACAGTTGGAGCAGGTCATCATGAACCTGGCGGTGAACGCCCGTGACGCGATGCCTGCGGGCGGCCGACTCCTGGTTCAGACCGCCAACGAATTTCTGAACGAGAGCGACCCGAGAGTTGGCCCCGACCTGCCGCCCGGGCCCTATATCCGGCTCACCATCGCCGACACCGGCAGCGGGATCGAGCACGCGATCCAGGGCAAGATCTTCGACCCGTTTTTCACTACCAAGGAACCGGGTCAGGGCACCGGCCTTGGGCTGGCGACCGTCTACGGTATCGTCAAGCAGGCGGGTGGCCACATCGAAGTGGAGAGCGCCCCGCAGTGCGGGGCCACGTTCCGGGTCCTCCTGCCCAGGATTGAAGGATTGCGCCTCGACCAATCACCCCGCTTGTATCAGGAGCCTGGGCCCCGGGGATCGGAGACTATTCTGCTGGTCGAGGACGAGGAGGCCGTGCGGGTCTTTGCCAACAAGGCGCTGGAGAAGCAGGGCTACACCGTGCTCGAGGCCCGCCACGGGCGCGACGCCCTCGATCGCCTGGCGGAACACGCCGGCCCGGTCCATCTGGTCATCACCGACATCGTCATGCCGGAGATGGGCGGCAGTGAATTGGCGCTGGAGATGGCCCGGGAGCACCCGGAAGTCCCCATCCTGTTCCTCTCGGGATATTCCGATGGAGAGCTTGCCGCCCGGGGAGTGGGGCAAGGTGGCGCCTTCTTGCCCAAGCCGTTCACCTCCGACGTGCTCGCCCGCAAAGTGCGTGAGGTGCTGGGCTAAGACTCAATCAAGCTGCGCACTTCGGCAAAGCAACTGCGCACCGTAACTGCGCACTGTAACTGCGCACCACGGAGACACGGAGAGCACGAAGACAGCACGGAATGCCACGCCGGCTCATTCACATGAGAAGATGGGGTGGGGAGAGGCACCCTCAGCTTATCAAAAGAATAGAAGCAGCCCGCTTACAGTTCCGTGCAATCTCCGTGTCTTCCGTGTCTCCGTGGTGCGCAGTTGCAGTTGCAGTGCGCAGTTGCAGTGCGCAGTTGCAGTGCCTACGGCTGACCGGCGCTCACCACCACAACGGCGCCGGCGGTGGTCGCCGAATGGGTGAGCGACACCTGAATCCGAAGTCCTCCCTGCTCCTGGGCCAGGCGCTCGGCGAGTCCATGAAGCCGAACGGCGGGCCGTCCCTCCCCATCACGAACCACTTCGATCTCCCGCCACCCCACGGCGCGCGCACCCGGCAGCGATTGCAGCGCCTTATACACTGCTTCCTTGGCGGCGATCCGCGCCGCGGCGTTCCCGGTCGGATCGGGGCGAGTGTCGAGGTATTCTCGTTCAGCCTCGGTGAAGAACCGAATCCTGGCCTGCTCACCCTTGTCCTGCAGCAGCCGGGCTACCCGAGCCAGGTCTACCAGATCGATGCCTACGCCAAGCACGCTCACAGCCGGTTCCACCACCAGAGCACCAGGCCTCGGAGGGGAGGAGGCACCGGGACAATCCCACCGAGAACCAGGCCGAGGTAGGTTGCCGCGGACAGCAATACCAGAGTAAGGAGCCACATAGGCCATACGGGTCGGCGCCAAGCGCGCACCAGCTCGATCTCCACCTGCCAGCGCCGCTGCTCCGCCAGGGCGGCATCCTCCAGTGCCAGCCAGGCCGACTCCAGCCGCCGCGCAGCCGCCAGCAGCGCTCCCCGCCATTCCTCCTGCACCAGCCGGGTTCGCCCGCCCCGGCTGGATGCGTGTACGCTTTGCTCCAGGACATCCAGCGCAGCCACGAAAGTGGCACCGCCACTCCCCAGCCGTGCGGCGATGGCGCGAGTGTCCTGAGGCGTAAGCAGAAGGGGCAGCAACCGACGAGGATGAAACCGCGACTCAACCGCCGCGTCGTTGAACCCCACGTTCGCCGCCTCGGCGATGCGAGCGGCGGCGGCGGCCAGGGCCCGTTCCCAGAGACCGAGCCAGGCTACTCGGTTGAGCGAGGCAACCGCATCATCTCGGTCGCCTGCGGCGATAAAGGACCGACCCGCGCCGGCCCGATCAAACACTCCGGTCACAAGATCGAGGCGGATATCGTCCAGCGCGACTCCCAGAATACCGGTCCGATCCTTCGATGGAGGGTCGGTCAGTCGCCCGAGCGACGGACCGAGCTGAGGCACCTCCCAGGCGGAGCCGCTGTCGCCTGACAGCATCAGGGGACGGACGGCTTGGGGCCGGCGCTCTCGTTCCAGGCAATCGCGGCGGTCTGCCCGGTTCGATTCTCGAATCGAAGAACGAACTCGGTCAGCGCATCCGCAGTGAATTCCCGGCGCGGGATTCCGGTCGCCTGGATGGCACGTTCGATGGCTGCCGGTTCGCCTTCGACTTCGAGGAGCGGATCCATTCGAGGATAGGCCTCCAGCCGCAGGGTGGCGGCGTCGAGCCGATAGATCTCGACCCGCCGATCGATCGCATGGACCACCTCGTACCCTAACGCTCGCAGGAGGACCTCGGGCGGGTCGCCTTCGCTCGCAATCGGGAGCTCGAGCTCCTCACGCTCTTTGTACCCCTGGGAGAGGCGCACCGGGCCCTTCCACCCCAGCGTCGAGTCGACCCGACCATCGGCGTGATGATAGCTCCGTACCCGGAGGACCTGATCTCGCGCGGTCAGCTCACCGCCGCGGTCGAAGCGCCGGTCGCTCATCTCTCCCTGGAACTGGAGAACCGCCCCGGCAGTCAGCAGTGCTTGCCGCAGCCGCGCCGGGTCGCTGACGACGGCCTTGAGCTCGAGCTCCTGAGCCATGGATCAGTGGAGAATCGCGTGCAACACCCGCTCGGTGTCTCGCAGATCCTCGAACAAGGCGTGCGGAGAACAAGCCATGAGGTCGGCCACGGAATACGATCCGGTCGCCACAGCCACCGCGCGAGCGGCTACACTCATGCCGCAGGCGATATCCGCCGGTGTGTCACCGATGATGACGATCTCGGCGCCGGTCGGCACCCGGCCGAAGAACGGTGCCGCTCGCTCCGCCGCGATAGCGGGGAGCTCATGCCGATGGCCGGCGTCGGAGCCATACGCGCCGAGGCGAAAACGGTCCGGATCCAGTCCTCCCGAGCGCAGCTTGAGCGCCGCGCCTTCCGCGACGTTGCCGGTTAGCAATCCGAGGACCACGCTCGGCTCGGCTTCGAGGCGATCCAACAGCGGGCGCACACCCGGCATCAGGGTGGTCCGGCTGTTGGGGCGCTCCAGCTCCACCGCGAGGAACTGGACATAGCGGCGACAGAGCGAGCGCACCAGCTCCGAATCTTGCGATACCGGCTGCCCCGCGGCTTCGAGCATCTCGGCTACGATCTGGGGATCGGTCTTGCCATCGAACCGGATCCGCTCGAACGCGGTGTTCTCGCCCACCTCACTACGGAGCGCGGCGGTGATTGCACGCCTACCGGCTCCAGCGGTGAGCAGGATGGTACCGTCGATGTCGAAGAGGACGAGTTTCATGAACAGAAGCTAACGGCTAACGGCTGACAGCTAACAGTCCGCGTTGGACGAGATCGCCAGACCAGGCAGCGGACGCTGCAGCCAGGGCGCCGCTGTTAGCTGTTAGCTGTTAGCTGTTAGCTGTTAGCTGTTAGCTGTTAGATTAGCCACCCTCATCTTTCCTCTAGCCTCCTCACCGCCACCAACCGCTCGCGCAAATACGCGGCGCGGGTGCCCGGGAGCCAGGGCTCGACCAACGTCTCGCCGTTGGCAACGCTCGAGTGCACCAGGGTGTCAGCATCCCCCGCGAAGGCGACATGGGTGATCCGGCGGCCCACATCTCCCCGAAAAAAGAGCAAATCACCCGGGTGTCCGCCGTCGATCGGGACTGGGATGCCACACTCGACCTGCTGAGCCGAGTCCCGCGGCAGGGAAATTCCCCGAGCGGCAAACGTGGTCTGGATCAGGCCGGAGCAGTCCACTCCTGCGGGGGTCACCCCACCCCAGAGGTAAGGCGCTCCAGCAAAGTGTTCGATGGCCCACCGCTCCGGTGCCTTGGCCCGGGCAGCGGTAATGCCTTCCGAGCGCGGCGGAACCGTACCTTCCACGACCCGCCCGCGCCGGCCGTCCGGGAGTCGCACGCCCTGATCTTCCAGCACGACCCGCGCCCGGAGCGGCAGACGCAGCCGTTGAGTTCCCAGCTGCAGCATGGCGCCCAGACTCCAGCCATCTGCTTCTTCCTCCCAGGTCTCCATCGCGTCCTCATCCGTCTCGATGATGTAGCCCTGGTGAACCCACCCGTCATAGCCATCCATCCGGGTGCGAGCTCGCCGCCATTCACCCGAGCGCTCCATGATGGTTGCCGTCTCTCCCATGACGAGCTGAGTCACCTGCTCCGATCGCAGGCTTGGCTCGGCGAGAAAGGGAGCGATGCCGGAGTGGGCGATGGCGGCGGAGCTCACGGGGCTGACCGAGGGGCGGTTCGATGGGTGGGGTGTGGGTGGGACTCAGGAATCCGGCGCGGGACCGGCGGCGGCCTTGGCTGCGCACGCCTGGCAGAGGGTCACTCCGCGAAAGGTGCAGATCAGACAGAGGAAGGTCCCGCATCCCTGACAGGGGTAGCCTTCCGACGCCCGTTCCTCCCGACCGCAGGCTCGGCACACCATAGCATCGCGCTCCTGAATGTCGGCCACGATGCCTCAGGAAGTGAGGTTGTACCGCTTGATCTTGTTGATCAGCGTCGCCCGCGAAATGCCGAGCTCAATGGCTGCGCGGGTACGATTGCCGGTGTGGTGCTTCAGGGTCCGCTCGATGTGCTGCCGCTCAAGATCTTCCAGGCTGAGGGGTGTGTGCCGGCGATCACCAATGCCGGGCCGGGCTCGGAACTCTCCCGGAAGGTGCTCGACGCTCACTGCGCCCTGGCCGCGACCCAGGATGAGGGCCCGTTCCAGCACATTCCGCATCTCCCGCACGTTCCCCGGCCAACCGTATGCCAGGAGCCGCTCGAGCACCTCGCTCGAGAGGGTGGCGGGGCCATCGGGAAGCTCGGCGCGAAGATCGCTCATGAGCCTGGTGATGAGCGACAGCCGGTCCTCCCGGGAGCGGTCCCGCACGGCTGGCAGCATGAGCGGCATGACGCTCAACCGGTAGTAGAGATCTTCCCGAAAACGGGTCTCTTCGACCTCGCTCTGCAGGTTCTTGTTGGTGGCCGCGACCAGACGGACGTCTACGGTGATCTCGCGGGTGCCGCCGAGTCGGCGGAAGGTCTTGGTCTCGAGCACCTTCAAGAGCTTGGGCTGAAGCTCGGGAGCCAAATCGCCGATCTCGTCGAGGAAGATGGTCCCGTGGTCGGCAATCTCGAACAATCCTTGCTTCCGGTCCTTGGCGTCGGTGAACGCGCCTTTCTCGTGGCCGAAGAGCTCAGAGTCGAGGAAGGTCGCGTTGAGCCCGGCGCAGTTGACTTCGACGAAGGGGGCCTTGGCCCGCGGGCTCAGGTCATGGATCATGCGGGCCACCCACCCCTTGCCCGTACCACTCTCGCCGGTCAGGAGCACCGTGGTGCGTTCGCTTTGAGCCAGGAGCGCGACCTGGTGGGCGAAATCCTGCATGCCCGAGGAGGTGCCCAGCGAGTCGAGGCCGTGTCCCGGTGCGCTCTGAACCAGCAGGGCTTCGTTGATCCGGCGGAGTCGAGCCTTGTCGGCCACCCGGGCGGTGGCCGCCGCCAGGTGTTCCATATCCACCGGCTTGGTGAGGAAGTTCTCCGCACCGAGCTGCATCGCGCGCACCGCGGTGGGCACGTCGCCTTCACCGGTGAGAAGAATGCAGGCGGCATCCCGCTGCCGCAGCTCCTCCAGGACCTCCATTCCATTCATGCCTGGAAGCCTGAGATCGAGGATGACCACCTCCGGCCGCAATCGGTCGAAAGTGGCCAGCCCCGCCTCTCCGCTCAGCTCGCGAGTGACCTCGTAACCGAGGCGCTCGAAATAGCTTCCGATGCTGCGCAGGACGTCGACATCATCGTCGATGAGGAGGACCGATCCGGCCATTGGGATACCTGATGTGAGGACCTCGAGAGGGTCATCCCGCGCCAAGCGAGCGGCCTGCTTGCGAGGGACGACAGCGGAGCCCTCTAGAAATTAAACAGTCGCTCGATCTGCGCCATGCCTCACGCCGCCGAAGGCACCATGATTCGGATTGCCCCAGGAACCACCCGTACGGTAAAGGGGGTCTCCCCTCCGGGCTCGCCGTCGAGTTGAACTGGTTGCACCGGCTCGGTTTCCACCCTGATCTCCCGGCCCTGGGCATAACCCACAAAGGTGTCTTCTCCGGCCACGCCGGGTGCGTCCCGAAGCAGATCCCACACCGCCCGGACGCTCTGCCCCAGGCTGTTGGCCCGCATGACCACGACGTCCAGGAGTCCATCATCCGGGCGGATCCCCGATCGCAACCGCACGTACGGCGGAATGACCTCGCCACAATTGGCGATGAGCACCATAGCGGCATTGGCGTCGTACTCCACCCCGTCGATGGTGATGATGTGGGCCGTGCTTCGGATCTCACCCATCAGCCGAAGCGTCGTTGCGACGTAGGCTGCCATGCCCCAGCGCTGCTTGTGCACCGACTGCGTCCCCGCCATCACTCGGGCGTCGTATCCCGCACCACAGGCCACCGCGAAGTACTCCACGCCGGTATTCCGCTCCATTCTCCCCAGATCGAACGGTCGCGGCCGCCCTGCGACAAGCACTCGCGCGGCACGCGCCGGAGAGGCCGGAATTCGGAGATTTCCCGCCAGGAGATTCCCGGTGCCTCCGGGAATGACCCCGAGCTTGACCTCCGTGCCCACCAGTGCCGCGGCTGCCTGCATCGTGGTCCCGTCACCCCCGAACACGGCGACGGTCTCCACCCCTTCGGCTACCCCGTACTCCGCCAGGCGTCGAGCATCGCCCGGACCGCCGGTGGCAAGCACTTCGGCGCTCCAGCCGGAGGAGTGGAGCGTGCGCATCACCGCGTCTACGGCACCCTGGCGGGTCCGCGCGGCGGCGGGATTGGTGATGACCAGTACCCTGGGCACGTCAGAACTCCCGTTCCCAGAGGATGTCAAATCCGACCTGGTAGGGATTGAAGGTGGTGAGGTTGGTGACCCGAACTACACCGTTACAGGATTGGAAGCTCGGCTCCAGGTTGCTCTGCAGCTTCCACTCATGGCTGAAACGGAACTCCAGACTGGCGCCAAGGTTCCGATGACTCAACTGACTGAGGTCGGGACAAAAGCCGGCGTTGAAGGTGAGGAAGGTCTTCTTCCCGATCTGCCATCCGGCCGCGAGCTGGGTGAACGAGCCGCCGCCCGCAGGACTGGAAGAAACTCCAGGCCGGATCTCGATCAGATCGATCGGAACGCCGAGGTCCTGGATCAGCGCCCGTTCCAGCTCACTGGAGAGTGCGCTGGAGAAATAGGAGAGCCCGGTCGCGAGCGCGTTGCCCTGCCCGACCAGCGTGGCCTCGTTCGCTGGATAACCGGTGATGAGGTAGGAGACCAGATCTGTCTCCGAAATGGGGGGACGGATGGTGCTCTCCAGGGTGAGCTTGGGCGCGTAGAGCGTGCCCGTGATATCGGCGATGACGGGGATCTCGTCGCCCCGGATCGCACGCACCGTGTGGCGGGCCTGGATATTGAGGTTGGCGTTGAGATTCCCGATGTACTGCACTTCACCCTTGTCTACCGTGAAGTCCCGAGTCACGGGCCCGATCTTCAGGGTATAAGTGCCCCGCGGGGCACTGAGCGTGCCGGTCGGGGTATACTGCTGTTCCGCCTTGCTCACTCGCACACTTCCCTCGAGCTGAATGTTGGCCTCGCCCGAGCGGAGCCAGACGTCGGAGCCCATCGCGAGGCGAAGATCGTTGATCCTGAGCGAGTCCAGGAAGCGGTTCTGGAACTTGTTCCCCAGGTTCTCCTTGCGGATAAGCGTCGTGTCGACCAGGTCGGCAATCGAGGGGTCCTCTAAATCGATGACCCGCTTATTGACCAGGTCGGCAAAGTACAGCACGCCGTGGTTGGCGGTGAGATTGCCGGTCAGGGTCGAATGAAACACCGGGCCAATGAGCTGCAGATCCCCAGTCGCGATCAGGGTCAGGAAGTTGCGTACGTCGATGGCCCGGAACTGTGCCGCCCGGAATCCCAGGTCCAAGACGGGGCGGGAGAGGTCCTCGAGCCAGATCGATCCGGTGATGTCCAGATCGCCCCCTCCGCTGGTGAGCCGCACATCCCGAAGCAGCACCGAGTCGCCCTGGAGCACGGCGCCACCCTTCACGCTGCCGAACCGCACCCCCAGCCCGGGAACGGACATACTGCCGTTGCGTACCGCGAGACTGCCCGCGAGCCGGGGAGTCTTCCAGGTGCCGGCGATCTGAACGTCGGCCGCCAGCATTCCATCCACCCGGGTTACCGCTGGTGTGAGGGCCTCGAGCAAGCCCAGATCGACGCTGTCGGTGTGCGCGCGGACCGAGATGGCGCCGTCGAGGAGCCGCTTCTCCGCGCCACTCAGGGCAAGGTCCATCGGGAGATGGGCCGCTACCTGCAGGATGTCCTCACCGGTGCGCCAGAGATCAAGATTGGCATCGAGCCGATGGCCCTCGTAGTTCACCACGCCCTGGATGAACGGCGCCTGGAAGTCGCCGAATCGGCTGTCCGCCAGCTTGGCGCTTCCCCGAAGGGTCGGCGCGGTGGCGGTGCCGCCGACCTGCAGATCCAAACCAAGATCTCCGGCCACGCCCAGCGTGTCGCGCTGGAGAATTCCGTAGAGATCGTGCAAGTCGAGGCCCACGACCTCGATGGCGAGCGCGCCCGGCCGTTTGGCCGGCACCGTTCCTGAGACCCGCATCACGCCGGAGCCGTCGGTTGCCTGAAGCGCCAGTGCCCGGATGGTCTCGGTCGAGTCGTGGAATGCCACTGACGCCGGCCTCACCAGGCGGTAGTGGTGGGCCGGCAATACGGCCAGCAGGGTATCCACCCCAAGCAGCAGGGAGTCTCCCCGTTCATACCATTGACCCGATCCGTCCACCCGGATGGAGCTTCCCAAACTGCTTCCCGCGGTCCATCTCAGGGAATCCGCGAAGCCTTGCACCTCTCCAGCGGTGCGATGGAACGCCCACTTCTGCATCGTGATCGAGTCGGAGCTCACGGCGGCCGTGAGCTGCGGCCGATGGCCCCCGATCCAGTGGAAAGTCCCGGTGATCCGGGGCGAGTGGATCCGCTGCCACTCGAACCGGTTGATGGCGAGCTGACCTTGTGCCACGAGCGAATCCAGACTGCCGGCGAGCTGCATGTCGCTCTGCGCAGTGCCGCCCAGTGGTCTCGACTCCGGGGAGCTATCCCGCTTCTGACCGGTCACGGCGAGAAGGAGAGAGTCGAAACCGATCAAGCTGTCAGCCACCAGCGATACCGTCATGTTGCCGGAGTGGGGTGCCCGCCATCCCAGCGAGCCGGACCCGACGGCCCGGGCACCCTTCCAGCCGGCATACGCAGTATCCACCCGGATCACACTGTCATGGACTCCGGCTCGGGCGAAGACACTATCCAGCTCCCATTCGCGGACCCGGCTTCGAGCGAGCGTGAGCTCCAGCTCTCCCTCGGGGGCGCGCAGGGTGTCGATGCTGCCCGTGGTCTGCAATTGACCATCCAACGAGGTTCGGAGTCTCCGCCCGGTGAGTGCGGCGAGGTCCAGGCGGGAGAAGCGGAGCAGCAGCCGTTCGGCACCCCATTTGGGCGGCGTGAGCGTGACCGATCCTCGGGCGGTGACCGAGCCGATGTCACCATTGAGCGACGCGTCAACCATCAGGTGCGAGAGCTTCCCCTCGCTCTGGAATCGTCCGCGCACCTCGCCGCTGGTACGCAGCGACGGAAAGGCGCGCCGGATCCCATCGAAAGAGAGCGGATCGAAATTCACGTCGGTGGCGAGGCCCAGGGTGTCGAACCGGGTGTCCAGATGCACCCGGCCGGTGGCGCGGCTCGCGGGACGGTCCTCGTCCTGATGCTGAAGCACCCCGCCGAAAGTTACGTTTCGCAGCGGCCCGTTGAGGGTTCCCACCGCCGAGAGCCGCCCCTCGAGAATGACCGCGGGCGCGATTCGCCGAACCGTATGGAGATCGATATTGGAGCGGCGCACCGCGAAGCCGGTAAAGGTGAGCCCGCTGTCCCGGGCCGCGCCGACTCCTCCCTCGCCTGCGATGGTACTCACCGGTACACCAGGGACCCGCGCGTCGGCGAAGGCGAAGTCGACATTCACCCGAAGCGCGTCCAGATATCCCGTTCCGGCGACGTTGCCGGTGATCGTGCCGTAGAACGGGAGGCTGTCGAGATAGGGCCGCACGACATCGAGATCGAGGTCCCGAAGCGTCAGCCGCATGTCGCGGACGCCCAGGCCGCGCTTCTTGTCGGTGAGCGCGACCAGGTCGCCGTCGATGCGTTGGGCTCCGGCTCGGAGATGCAGATTGCGGATGTCGTACGCGGTGCGCGCCCCGGTTTCCGAGCGGGCGGTGAGAACGGCCTGACCCGTCATCGAGGGGAAGTCGGGCGAGACCCACCGGAAATCGTCCAGATTCAGGTGGGTCGCGTTCATCTGGAAATCGAACAGGATGGTGTCGTGCGGCCAGGTGATCGCGCCGCCGCCGGAGAAGCGAGTATCGGGTAACGCGCCCTGTGACAGGCTGACCACCGCGCTGTCGCCCCGAAGTCGCAGCCGTCCCACCGCATGCCGGAGCCTGACCGCTGGATCGTTCACTCGAGTGGCGAGAGAGTCGAGATCTGCCGTGAACGGCAGGTGGTCAGGGGTGACGATCCTGAGCCGGCTCATCCTCGTAGTGAGGTCCGCCAGCACGATCACCCGCCGCCGGCCCTCATAACTCTCTTCGATCACCCTGCCGGGCTTGGCTCGCTCGGCGCGAAAGGCGGAGTCCTTGGCCTCCTGGGTCGTCAGCGAGCGATCCGGATTCCAGGGGAGCGCGATCCGGAGTGAGCCGTTGTTCACCCGGACATTGTGGAACTCGACCAGGGGCGAGCGGCCGCCCGGCTTGCCTTTTCCTATCCCGAAGACCTCCTCGTAATTCATGCGGCCGTTGCGGTGCTTGATCAGCTGGATCACCGGACGGTCGAGCTGGATTCCCGACAGCACCACCTGACCGGCCAACAGATTGGGCAGTCGATAGCTCACCCGCACGCGCGGCAGATCGCCGAGCAGTGCGCCACTGGTGTCGCGGACCACCAGATTTTCCAGCGTGAGATCGTACAGGAACGAGCCGGAGATCGCACCCACCTGCACCTGGCCGGTCACGATCCGATCGAGAAACTTGGAGACGGTACGCGCCAGGAGGTCGCGTCCCGGCGGCGTCAGCGTCATGGACGTCACCACTCCGAGCACCATGGCAAGCGTGCCGAGCAGAAAGACGAACACGAACCGCGCGATCCGCCGATGCATCAGAACGGCTGTCCCACCGCGATGTGATAGTTGAACTTGCTGCCACGACCGCGGACGTAGGAGTCCTGCACCACTGTCAGCACGCCCGCCGAGTCGAACTGAAAGAGCGTGCCTGATTGCAGCTTATATGGATTGTAGGCGATGTCGAGCCGGGCGGGACCCAGGGGTGTATTGAGTCGCAGCCCGACGCCCGGCGTCACTCGGATAACGGCCCCCGTGCCGCCGCTCCCCCGCTGCCACACCCCGCCGGCATCGACAAACGCGGCGAGGCGCATCCGGGAACTGAAGATGGGCGAAGGGAGCCGGAGCTCGAGATTCCCCACCGTGAGCGTGTTGCCGCCAGTGGCGGAAACCTGGACCGAGTCCGGATTGAGCCGGTCTACTCCTCCCACGCTGTCAAGGTGCTCCTGAGAAACCACGTATACCACCGGACCGAGCTCGTTGCGGTCGAACCCCCGAACGTCATTGGGCCCGCCGGCATAGAAGCGCTGTTCCGGTGGAATGAAGTTGCCCGACTGGGTGGCGACGTCCACTCGCGGAGCAAAGATGGCTCCGCCCCGGATTCGCCAGCTCAGCACCACATCTCGAGCGAGTGGCCGATACCAGGCGGCTTCACCCACCAGCCGGGTGAACTGTTGGAACGAGGCCGAGCCCAGAAGCTTGGAGCTGACGGTGAGCTCGAGCGACTTCAGCGATCCGCGGGAAGGATCGATGGGGTTGTTGGTTCGAGGAATGCTGGCGTTGGCGGTGATGGTCGCGAGCACCCGGTTCTGCCGCAGCAGGTCGATCACGTCCTCCGTGCAGGCGTTGAAGGAGGCGCAGAAGCTCACCGGGGTCGCCTCGGTATGCCCGTAGGAGAGGGTATACGCCAAAGACAGAGGCAGCCGGCGCCGGGGTGTCTCCCGCCGGAGTGTGATCGTGGTACCGGTCTCCCGCCGGAGATATACCCTGAACTCCGACCGGCGCTCGGTGAACACCGACACCGAAATGGTGTTGTTGGGCGACAGAAAGGCCGGCCGCCGGATGGAGGCGCCCAGTGAGAAGTTTACCTTGGCCGAGCCGATAGTGTCGTTCTTGGAGGCGCTGCAGATGCTGTTCGCGAGCCCCCAGTCGACCGGATCGCCCACCCCGACTTTCGAGACCCGGCTCGTCAGATCGAGGATGCGCCCGCCGCTCCCGAGAAAGTTGCGCGAGGTCCACCCAGCCGAGCCGCGGAAGCAGTCTTCGGTGCCATAGCCGATTCCGCTCCGGATCCGACGGCGTTTGCTTTCGTTGACCTGTACCAGGAGCGGGACGGAATCAGCGCCGGCTTGAAACTGGGCGGAGTCGATGTTGACCGTGGCAAAGCGAAACAGATCGGACTGATACAGGTTGCGCTGGCTCTGAAACAGCTCGTCCTGCGAATACCGCCGGCCGGGGCGCGAGACCATGAGGTTGCGCACCAGATCGGGCTCCACCCGCTTGGCACCAACGACCTGGACATTGCCAATGACCGCGTGCTTGCCCGGCACGACTTCCAGCGTGACCGAGGCTGTTTCGGTCTCCCGATTGGTTTCGAAGCTGGAATAGACCCGCGCCGTGGGATATCCGCGATCTTTTAGGCGGCGGGTGAGGGTGTCGGCCGTGGCCTGCATCTCGTAGCGATTGAAGGGATCGCCCCGCTGCAAGGGTAGGTCTACCACAGCTAACTCGCGGATTCGCTGGGGAAGCGAGTCCAGCCCAATCACCCCGAAGGCCGTCACCCGGATCGGGTCGCCCTCCTTGATTCGAAAGGTGATGAACGCGTTCTGGGGAGTCCGCCGGACCAGCGTGTCGACCGCCACCCTGGGATAGCCGCTGCGGCGATAGAGCACGACGATCCGGACGACGTCGCGGCGGAACTCTTGCTCGTCGAAGTACCGCTTCTCGCCGAGACCGAGCCAACGGAAGAAGAAGCTGCGGGCAAACCAGCTGGACTGCGTAGTGCTGATCGCGCTCGCGAGGACTTCGTCGGTGATCGCTTGATTGCCCTCGAAGGCGACCTGACGAACCACCCGGGGATTTTCCTGGGCTGCGAGCGCCCCTGCCGTCAGGAGCAACACCAGCGTGATGAGTGCGGCTTCCCTCATGGGCACTCCGAGGCTGGATGCCGCGGGCCGGCGGCCCTTGCGGCACGATTGACGGCATGCTCTAAGCCCGGTAGTTTGACCACCTTACGCCCTCATGTCAATGCGCCGAATCCTGCTCGCAATGCTGCTTGGGCTCCCCGCGTGCGGCGGCGCCAATCCCGGAAACAGCACCCGGCTGGAGTACTTTCTCACCGCCGACCCTCCCACGCTCGATCCCGCGCTCTCCACCGATGTGCAAAGTGGCGAGGCGGTCACGCTGGTATTCGACAACCTGGTGCAGTTCGATGTCGACGGGCAGCTGCGACCGGGGCTCGCCTCGCGATGGGAGACGGATGCTGCCGGACGGGTCTACACCTTTCATCTTCGCGCCGGACCGACCTTTCAAGATGGCCGGCCAATCACCGCGGCGGATGTTCGCGCCTCCCTGCTTCGCGCGCTCGACCCCTCCACTCGGGCGGGTCGGCAGTGGCCACTCCTTCCGATTCAGGGTGCCCGTGAGTTCGCCGCTGGCAAGAGCAAGTCGGTCCCCGGGATCAGCGTGCCGGATGATTCGACCATTGTCTTCACCCTCGCCCAGCCACTGAATCTCTTCCCTAAGCTTCTGGCCATGCCGGTCGCTGCGGTGGTGCCAACCCCGACACCGCCGGGGTTTGATCAACGTCCGATGGGCAGCGGCCCTTGGCGGTTCGTGGCGTGGTCCCACGACGACCAGATCCTGTTCGCCCGGAACGAGCGGTACTGGGGCAGACCACCCAAGGAGGACAGCCTCCGGATCCGCATCATCCCTGAGCCGCTCACTCAGGCCGCCGAGTACGAGTCCGGTACCCTCAGCGTGGTAGAGATCCCCTTCAGTGAGACCCGCCGCTGGGAGCAGGGCCGGCCGGACGAGTTGCAGCGCCGGCCGACCATTCGAGATCTCTACATCGCGATCAACACCACCCGGGGTCCGCTCAAGGATGTCCGGGTGCGGCGCGCGCTCAACCTCGGCGTCGACGTGGAAACCGTACTCAAGACCGCGTACGCCGAGCGAGGCGTGCGAGCCGCGGGAGCGATCCCACCCGGCATCATGGGCTATGATTCCACCCGCGCGCCGTACCCGTGGGACACGGCTCAGGCCCGGCGGCTGCTGCGCGAGGCGGGATACGCCAACGGGTTTCCTGTGCGGCTCTGGCGCAACAGGCGAGCCGAGTTTGCCCGGATCGCTCAATCGGTCCAGCAGGATCTCGCCATCCTGGGGGTTAGGGTGGAGATCGTCGAGCGCGATGCGCCCAGTGTCCGCGCCACCGTGCGCAACGGCGAGGCCGACTTGTATCTCGGCGACTGGTATGCCGATTACCCCGACCCCGAGAACTTCAGCTATCCTCTCTTTCATTCCAGCAACAAGGGATCCGGCGGCAACTACGCCTTCCTGTCCGATTCCATGCTTGACTCACTGATTGTCCGCGCCCGCACCACACCCGATTCGGTTGAGAAAGAGCGGCTCTCGCGCGAGTGCGATGCTCGGGTGTTCGAGCTCGCGCCGTGGATCTTCCTCTGGTTCCCGGTCGACGTATGGGCCGAGCAGCCCAGCGTCAAAGGCTGGCGGATCCCAGCGATTTTTACCGGCCAGCGTTGGACCGACGTGCGGCTGGTCAAGTGACCCGATTCCTGCTCACCAGACTCGCGCTGTTGCTGCCGACCCTCCTGGGTGTGCTGGCGGTGACCTTTCTCCTGCTCTATGTGGCTCCGGGCGATCCGGTGCAGGCCATGGTAGGTGAGCGAGCCGATGCCGAGACGCTGGCGAGGCTTCGTGCCGAGCTCCATCTGGATGATCCTCTCCATCGGCAGTTTGTTCACTATGTGGGCGGCGTCTTCCGAGGAGACCTGGGCACCAGCTACATCACCCGCCGGCCCATCCTGCGCGACCTGCTGCAGCGGTTTCCGGCTACCTTGCGACTGGCCGGCGCGGCGATGCTGTTCGCGTCCATTGCGGGCATCAGCATCGGGGTGTACGGCGCGTGGCGGCCAGGGACCTGGGCCGACCGGTTCACCGCGTTCGGGGCCTACCTGGGCATCTCGTTCCCGGTTTACTGGGTGGGTCTGATCCTGATTCTGGTCTTCGCGGTCGGCTTGCGTTGGCTGCCGGCCTCGGGCGCGGGAGGGCCCTTGTATCTGGTGCTACCTGCCCTCACCCTGGGAATGCGCTCGGTTGCGTTCCTGTCGCGGATGACCCGTGCAACCATGCAGGACGTGCTGCAGAGCGACTTCGTCCGCACAGCGCGGGCCAAAGGATTGCTGGAGGGACGGGTCGTGCTCTCCCACGCCTTTCGCAATGCGTTGTTGCCGGTGGTAACGGTGCTGGGCCTGGACTTTGGAAGCTATCTCACCGGCTCGATTCTGACCGAAACGATCTTCTCCTGGCCTGGTGTCGGCCGATATGTCCTCACGGCGATAGACAAGCGTGACCTCCCCGCGATACAGGGGAGCATCCTATTTCTGAGCCTCGTGTTCGTAATCGTCAACCTGGTGACCGATATCCTGTATGCTCGAGTTGATCCGAGGGTGGCGTATGATTGAGAGGACGGAGAAGGCGGAGAGGACGGAGAGGACGGAGGAAGTTGAGAAGACCGACTTGTCACCCTGGAGGCCGCGCAGCGGCCGGAAGGGGCCGGAGCACGGCTTGAGTTTCGGCCCCTTTCGCGCTTCGCGCTCCAGGGTGACAGTCCTTTCCGTCCTCTCCGTCCTCTCCGCCTTCTCCGTCCCGCTTCACGCCCAATCCCTCCCCCACCGACTAGACGCTCTGCTCGACGCGCCGCCATTCGATCGCCAGCTCTGGGGCGTGGCATTGATGGACGATCGTGGCCACCTGCTCTTCGGACGCAACGAGCGGCGGCTCTTCACCCCGGCGAGCAACACCAAGCTGGTGGTGAGCATCGTCGCCTCGGCGCTGCTGTCGCCCGACTGGAAGGTGCGAACCAGCCTTTATGGCGCAGGGCCGGTGGTAAAGGGCGTGCTGCAGGGTGATCTGGTCCTCTACGGGCGGGGCGATCCCACCATGAGCCGTCGCTGCTACGCCGCCGACACGACTGCCGCGGGCGTCTGCGATCGCGATTCCTTCGCGCGGCTGCGGACGCTGGCCGATTCGCTCAAGGCTCGTGGCATTGGCGTAATAAATGGGGATCTGGTGGGTGACGGGAGCTACTTCGAGCCGATCATGGTGCGCTCCCAGTGGGAGCTGTTCGACCTCAACTGGTGGTACGCAGCCCCGGTCAGCGGTCTCGCCTTCAACGACAACAGCGTGGACTTCAGCTGGCAACCCGGCCTATCACCCGGCATGCCGGTCACGATCACTATGCAGCCCAACCTGGGCGACGTGAGCTTCGAGAACCGGACCGTGACCACGCCCGCGGGTGGCGTGACCGACCTCCCGGACCGCTTCTTTCGAGTACCAGGCACACTGCAGGTCTGGGCCGAAGGCGGGGCGGCAGTCGATCATCCGCCCGGCACCGAGTCGTTCGCCCTGCCGGACCCCAACCTCTACACTGCGCGCGCCCTGCGTCAGATGCTGTTGGACGCAGGCATTGCCATCACCGGTACCACCCGGTCGATCACCGATTCGGCACTCTACGCCCGGGTCCGAGCCACCGCGCCGCTTGCGGAGGTCAGCTCGCGGCCGTTGCGGGACTGGATCTTTCCGATTCTCAACACCAGCCAGAATCTCTTCGCGGAAATGTTGCTCAAGCAGTTGGGGAAACAGTTCGGCAAGGCGGGATCCTGGCAAGAGGGTCTGGCAGTGGAGCGTCGCTTCCTGATCGACTCGGTGCAGGTCGACTCCACCGAGTTCGCTCTGGTGGACGGCTCCGGACTGGCGGGCGGCAATCTGATCAGTCCGCACGCCTTTACTCAGCTGCTGCGCTACATCCGGGCTCATCCGCGCTATTCGACCTTTGTTCCCGGCCTCCCCCTGGCGGGCAACAAGGGCAGCCTTCGGACCCACTTCGAAGGCACTCCGCTGGCGCGGCGAGTTCGGGCCAAGAGTGGCACCATCGAGGGCGTGAACACCCTCTCCGGCTACATCGAACCGGCCAACGGTAAGGTCCTCATCTTCTCCATACAGGCCAACCACCATGTGCAGTCCAGCAAGTCGATTCTGGCGGCGATCGACAACCTGGTGCTGGAGATGGCGAAAAAGCCGTAAAGGGGTGACAGGTGAGAAAGTGAGAAGTAAGAAGTGGGGAGTGAGGAGTGAGGAGTGAGCAGTGCCAGCCTCGCTGCTCGCGGGCTCACGACGCGGGCGACGCTCCCTTCGGGCGCTGCAGTCCGCGCTGCTTTCCCACGGCGGCGCTGAGTGTCCTAGAGCGCGCACTGGTGCGCCCTGCGGGAGCATCGCCCGCGTCGTTCGTCCGCAGTCTCAACTCGTCACCCCTAAGAAGGCCTTCTTATCCGGACTCCTTACTCCTCACTTCTCACTTCTTACTCCTTACTCCTCACTCCTTACTTTACTTCTGACTTCTCACTTCTCCCTGAGGTCTCCATGCTCCTCCTCCTGGTCCGCCACGCCGACGCCGGCGATCGCAATTCGGCACAATGGCCCGACGATCGGGACCGGCCGCTAACCGACAAGGGCCGGAAGGTCCAGCGCCGAGTGAGCAAGGCGCTGCTCCGGTTCGAGCTGGTACCGACGTTAGTGTTGACCAGCCCGTGGACCCGCGCTGCCCAGACGGCGCAGGTTATGGTTGACACCCTGGGACTGGGGCCGGCGGTGCCTTGCGAGCCGCTGGCGGCTGAACCCGACCTGGTCCGGCTGACCGACTACGTAGGGGAGCAGGGCTCCGAGGCTCGGGTAGCGCTGGTGGGGCACTCGCCCTGGATCGAAGAGCTGGCTGCAATCCTGTTGGGTGGGACCGCGGCGGGGGTTCGGATCGATTTCCCCAAAAGCGGGGTCATGGGAATCGACTTGCCCGAGGTCGCACCCGGCGCGGGAGAGCTGCAGTTCTTGCTGAGGCCGAAGATGACGAAAAACAGTGAGAAGTGAAAGGTGACAAGTGAGACGTGAGGTGAGACGTGAGAGGTACCTGTCACCTGTCACCTCTCATCTGTCACCTGTCACCTCTCACCTGTCACCTCTCACCTCAATCGTCCTTCTGCCCAAAAATGGCCATGTTGGACGAGTGCCCCGGCATCACCTTCGCCTTTGGATTGATGAAGTGCACTGCGTTATTCACCGCGATGCACGCTTCCGCGGCCCCGGTGGCGATGAGCTTCAGCTTACCAGGATAGCTGGTAATGTCTCCCGCGGCGTAAATCCCCGGCACGCTGGTGGCCATCACCTGGTCGACTCTGATGTCGGCCTTCTCCGTATCCAGTCCCCATTCCTTGATGGCCCCCAGATCCGAGTGGAAGCCGAGCAACGGAATGACGGCATCCACGTCGAAGGTTTCCTCTTCCTTGGTCTTGTTGTTGACGATGGTCACCCGCTCCAATCTGCCGTTGCCGTGCAGCTGCTTCACCTCCCAGAAGGTGCGCAGCTCACACTGGCCGCAGCGATGCAGCTCCTGGACCTGATTGATGGTCGCGGCATGTGCCCGGAAGCCATCGCGCCGGTGAATCAGCATGATCGACTTGGCGATCCCCTGCAGGTTCACCGCCCAGTCGAAGGCCGAATCTCCACCGCCCACGAGGAGTACCCGTTTGCCGGCGAATTGGCGCGGGTCCAGCACCTTGAAATAGAGTCCCCGCTCCTCGAACTGCTCCTCCCCTTCGATGCCCAGTCTCCGCGCCTCGAAGGCCCCAATGCCCGCCGCGATCAAGATGGTGCGCGAGGGATAGTCGTTCTCCGAGGTTTCCACCACGAAATGCGACCCTCGGTCATCCTCCACCCGCTGCAGACCGGTCACCACCTCGCCCAGATGTGTCGATGCACCGAACTGGAGCCCTTGGGCTGCCATGTCGCGTACCAGGTCCTTGGCGAGCACCTTGGGGAACCCCGCCACATCGAAGATGTATTTTTCGGGGTAGAGAGCCATGAGCTGACCACCCAGGGCTGGAAGTGCGTCGATGATGCGGGCAGAAGCGCCCCGCATACCGGCGTAGAAGGCCGCGAAGAGTCCTGTCGGCCCGCCGCCGATGATCGAAATGTCCCTCAGTTCCTGCTGATCCGTCACCGCCACTCCTGCCGCTAGAAGTGAACCCAGGCAAAGGGGAAGCGGGAAAATATAATGGGGGAGGCACCCCCTGCCTGGCGGCACCATTTCGGAGTCTTTAGTCTCCAGTCGTTGGTCTTTGGTCTTTTGTCGCGGACCTCTGGTCCACTGTCCTGAATCAACCCGACATGCGCATTGATGTGAAGGACCAGAGACCAGAGACCAAAGACTCCCAACTCACAACGGAGCCTGACGGTCAGGCACCCCATGCCCATCTACACCAAGACCGGTGACACCGGCGACACTGGTCTCTTCGGCGGCGGGCGGGTCGCCAAGGACCACCCCCGAGTCACCGCCTACGGAGAGGTGGACGAGCTCAACTCCGCCATCGGGGTGTCGCGGGCCACGGTGCCGATCGAGTTCTTCGACGAGCTGCTCGAATCGGTGCAGCGCGATCTGTTCGCCATTGGCGGCCAGCTGGCGGCCCCGGACCCCGCCAAGGTCGCGAAGGCGTTGGAGAAGGCCGGCCTCTCGGAGGAGCGCGTGCTGCGCTTCGAGCAGATCATCGATCAGGCGGATACGGAGCTCACCCCCCTCAGAGCCTTCGTGCTCCCCGGGGGGACGCCCAAGGCGGCTTCACTGCATCTGGCGCGTACCGTCTGCCGGCGGGCGGAGCGGAGCGTCGTGCGGCTCGCCCGCGAGAGCCAGGTCCCGACGCTCTTCCTGGTATATCTCAATCGGCTTTCCGATCTCCTGTTTACTCTGGCTCGGCTGGCCAATCAGCGAAACGGCACTGGGGATGTGACGTGGTAATCACCGTGACCCATGCGCTCGGCAGCTATCCGGTGTACATCGAGCCGGGCTCGCTTGGCCACCTCGACCACTACGTGCAGCAGCACCTCGGAGCGCGTCGGGTGGCCATGATAGCAGATGCCGCGGTGCATAGCCTCTATGGCGAGGGCCGGCTGGGCGCGATGCCCACTCCCGTCGAGGCGATCACCTTCCCCCCAGGCGAGCGCTCGAAATCGCGAGAATCATGGGCCAGTCTGACCGACGCGCTGCTCGAGCGAGGCTTTGGCCGCGACTGCGGCATTGTCGCGCTCGGCGGAGGCGTCGCCGGGGATCTGGCCGGATTTGTGGCGGCTACCTTCATGCGCGGCGTCCCGTACATCCAGGTACCCACGACCCTGCTCGCAATGCTGGACGCATCGGTCGGCGGCAAGACTGCGGTGGATACTCCCCACGGCAAGAATCTGGTTGGCGCCTTCCATCCGCCGGTCGGGGTCGTGGCCGACCCCGTGACCCTGGGGACGCTCCCGGAGCGAGAGTATCGCGCCGGCCTGGCCGAGGCGGTGAAGCACGGTGTGATCGCCGACCGGAGCTATTTCGACTGGATCGAACAGTCGGCGGATGCGCTGCTAGGCCGGGACGAGGTCGCCCTGGTTCGACTGGTGTCCAGAAGCGTCGAGATCAAGGCGCAAGTTGTGGGCGAGGACGAGCGGGAGAGCGGAAGGCGGGCCATCCTCAATGCAGGGCATACCGTGGCCCACGCGCTGGAGCAGGCGCTGAACTTCGGAATTCCCCATGGCGAGGCCGTGGCTCTCGGGCTGGTCGCCGAAAGCGCCCTTGCCGAAGCCCTGGGCCTCGCCGAAGCCGGTTTGCGCTTGCGGGTGGAGCGACTGCTCCATCGCCTGGGGCTGCCCTCCCGGCTGCAGCGGCGTGTGGCGGTAACCCAAGTCATTGCAGCGATGTCGAGCGACAAGAAGAACCGCGATAGCCGGATTCGATTCGCTCTCCCATCAGCTCTAGGCAGCATGGCTTCCGAGGGGGGCTGGACTCAGAATGTGGACGAACCGGCGATCCGGTCGGCCCTGGCGCATATTTTATAAGACTAGTCCTACCAATGGCTTACTTGCAAAGCGCGAAACCGAGTGGTCAAATGTCACGTGGAAACAGTGGACAAAGTCACAAACCGATTGACCGGGAACAATTTGTGATGTGGATATTGTTTTTTGCTTGACCTCCCCTTCCGTAAGTCCTATATTGGCTTAACTCTCCGGCTCTTCTAGTTGGGCACACATCACATTCCGTGTCGATTCAACCTTCTTCGGGGTTGACTATGGCCCACCTCCGTACCGGGAAAGTCCGCGCGTTCCTGCGTTCTGCTCCATCCGGCGCCTTCGATCAGTATCTCCTCGACATCCAGAAGCTTCCCATGATCTCCGATCCCGATGAGGAGAAGCGTCTGGCGCGTCGAGCCTTGGCGGGCGACGAGGCGGCGGCCGAACGGCTGGTGACGGCCAATCTCCGGTTCGTGATCTCGTACGTGAAGAAGTACCAGGGCCATGGTCTGGACCTCTCGGAGCTGGTGGCGATCGGCAACGAGGGGCTGCTCAAGGCGGTCAAGAAATTCGACCCCGACCACGGGGTGAAATTCATTTCCTACGCCGTCTGGTGGGTTCGTCAGGCTGTGCTCAAGGCGCTGGCCGAGCAGACCCGCAGCGTCCGAATCCCGCTCAACCAGAACTCGGCGCTGGTGCGAATGTCCCGGGCGCAGAGCTTCCTGGCCCAGGAGCTGGGCCGAGAACCGACCGACGACGAGATCGCCACCGCGCTCAATGATACGGCCGAGAATATCCGCTCGGCGCGGCGGATGACCTCGACCGAGGTGTCACTGGATGCCCCCGTGGAGCGGCAGGATCGCAGCGCCAGTACCTTCGGTGAACGAGTCGCCGGCACCGGATGCATTGAGATCGAGGAGATGACCGACACCCGGCTGCAGCGCGAATTCATCGACCGCATTTTCGAGCGTCACCTCACCCCCCGCGAACGCAAGATTCTCTCTCTCTACTACGGTTTGGAAGAAGGCTCCGAGGCGCTCACCCTGGAGAAGATCGGCGCTCTGCTCGGCGTCACCCGCGAACGCATTCGGCAAATTCGAGAGCGCGCCTTCGAGAAGCTGCGCGACAGCCCCGATGTGCGGGCGCTCCGGGGGTTCTGGGGGGCGGCGTAGGGAGGACGGAGAGGACGGAGAGGGCGGAGAGGGCGGTAAAGACGGAAAGGGCGGTAAGGCGGTAGGCGGGAGGCGGTAGGCGGTAGGCGGTAGGGTAAGAGATTCCTCATCCCGAGCGCTAGCGAGGGATCTGGTCGGCCGTCTTCGAAGACCGTCGAGCAGGTCCCTCAGTCGCTCACGCTCCCTCGGGATGAGGATTTTCCCTTCCGGTAGGTCCTTTCCGCCCTTTCCGTCCTCTCCGCCTCTCCGTCCTTACCGCCTTTACCGTCCTTACCGTCTTATCTTTCCCTCATGCCATTCCGGCTCCCAATCTTTCCTCTCTCGGTGGTCCTGTTTCCCGGCACGCCGCTCCCGCTTCACATCTTCGAGTCGCGCTATCGGCGCATGGTGGCCGACTGTCTCGCCGCCGATCGGAAGTTCGGCATCACCCCGGCCGGTGCCAAACGGGAGCTGCCAGATCCGGGAACCGTTGGCTGTGTCGCCGAGATTCGAGTGCATCAGGAGCTGCCCGACGGTCGCGCCAACCTCGTCGTGCTGGGGGGCTCGCGCTTCACGCTGGGCCAGCCGCTGGAAGAGTCTACCCCCTATCATGTCGCGATGGTGGAGCCTTTCGAAGAGCAGCCCGGGACCGATCCTCCGACAGATGAGGTCGAGCGTCTTCGCACGCTCTTCACCGGCTACATCGGCTTGCTTCGCCAGCTGAACGATGTCGAACCGGAGGAGCCGAATCTTCCCCACGAGCCGCTGCCGCTCTCCTTTCACGTCGCGGCGGCAGTCGATTGTGAGGTCGGCATCAAGCAGCGGCTTTTGACCGAGCGCTCCACCTCGCGGCGCACCGCGGCGCTCCTGCTCCTCATCCCCATTCTTACCAGCGCGCTGGAGTCGGCGCTCCGAGTTCATCACCGGGCGCACTCCAATGGTCGGGCGGGTCGAGCGCCCAACCTGCACACCGAACAATGAACCCATCGTTGGTCGAGGCGCTGGGCCGAATCGTCGGGCCGCGCTGGGTGCGCCACCGCCGTGCCGAGCTGGCGACGTACGCGATGGACGGCCTGCCAACCCGTGAGTCGTATCCCGGTGTGGTCGTCCTGCCAGGGAGCGCGGAAGAAGTACGCCAGGTGGTCCGGCTGCTCCATCTGGCTGGCGTTGCTTTCGTCGCCCGAGGAGCCGGGACCGGCCTCTCCGGCGGAGCCGTGGCCGACCCGGAAAGCGTACTCATCACCCTCACCCGGATGAATCGGATTCTCCAGGTGGATCCGGTCCAGCGCCGGGCCGTGCTGCAGCCGGGGGTCATCAACAGCCGTCTTTCGGAAGCAGCCATCGGCCACAGGTTGCACTATATCCCCGATCCTTCGAGCCAGGCGGCCTGTACTGTCGGCGGCAACGTGGCGGAGAATGCCGGCGGTCCTCACTGCCTCAAGTATGGGGTCACCACCAACCATATCGTCGAGCTGGAAGTGGTGCTGGCCGACGGTTCGACGCTTCGCCTGGGCTCGCCGCAGGGAGAGCCCTGGGGACCCGACCTGGTGGGCCTCTTTGTGGGCAGCGAAGGAATGTTCGGCATCGCCACCGAGATCACCGTCCGGCTCGAGCCGATGCCGCCCAGCGTGCGCACCATGCTGGCTGATTTCCCCACGGTCCGGAGCGCCAGCGAGGCGGTCTCATCAATCATTGCCGCGGGGATCGTACCTGCGGCCTTGGAGATGATGGATCGCGCCTGCGTGGCGGCGGTGGAGGCGTCGATTTACGCCGCCGGCTACCCCACCGATGCGGCCGCCGTGCTCCTGGTCGAGCTCGACGGGCAACCGGACGCGGTCACGGCCGAAGCCGCCGTCGTGGAATCGCTGCTGCGGGATCGCGGCGCCCGACAGGTTCGCAGCGCCACCAGTCCGGCAGACCGGGCACGACTCTGGCAGGGAAGGAAGAAGGCCTTTGGCGCGATGGGGCGGATCGCGCCCGATCTGGCGGTGCAGGACGCGGTAGTGCCCCGGTCCTCCCTGCCCGAGATCATGGACCGGATCGAGGAGATCCGCAGCCGTCATCAACTGTCGATCAGCAACGTCTTCCATGCAGGTGACGGCAACCTGCATCCCAACATCAGCTTTGACCGGCGGGATCCGGACTTGGCCGAGCGGGTGCGGGTGGCCTGTCGCGAGATCATGACGGCGTGCGTCGAGGCCGGCGGAAGTATCACGGGAGAACACGGCGTGGGCAGCGACAAGATCGACTACATGAGTCTGATCTTCGACTCGGAGAGCCTGGGTGCCATGCGTGCCGTTCGCCGGGCATTCGATCCCACCGAGCTCGCCAATCCCGGCAAGGTGGTGCCGGTACACGCGTGCCGCGAGTGGCGGGCAGCGCGAGCCGCCCGATGAGCGAGACTGTCGTGGCGCGTCTGCGTGCGCTGCTCGGCAGCGGCGGGGTGGAACGCGATCCCGACGGTCTGCCGCGGGCTACCCCCGACTCGGCGGAGGCCCTGTCGCTAGTGTGCCGGCTGGCGCACGACGAGGGCTGGAAAGTCAGGATCGAGGGCCAAGGCACCTGGTTGCCCCCGGATGCCCCGGCCGAGCTCGGCATCAGTACCCGCGCGTTGGACCAGGTGGTCTCGGTCAGCCCTGCGGACCTGGTGGCCACGGTTCAGGCCGGGACCCCGTTCGAGGCGCTGCGCCGCCGTCTGGCGGAGGATGGGATGTGGCTGGCGCTCGACCCCCCTGGTCGTCCCGAGCGAAGCCTGGGGTCCATCGTGGCGACCGGCACCTCGGGCCCACTGCGCCACGGCTTTGGACCGGTGCGCGATCATGTGCTGGGTTGCGCGGTCGCGACGGGTGACGGACGGCTGGTCAAGGCGGGCGGACGGGTCGTAAAGAATGTCGCGGGATACGATCTCACCAAGTTGCAGGTCGGCGGCTTCGGTGGGTTCGGCATCATCACCGAGCTGCATCTCCGGCTGCGCGCGCTGCCTCGGGCGGACATCACGCTGATTGCCCGGGGGACTCGCGATACGCTTTCCTCCGCCGCGCGCGACCTCGTGGCCGCTCAGATCCTCCCCAGTGCGCTGGAGCTGCTCTCCCCCGCTCTCGCCGCTGAATCGGAGTGGGTGCTCGCGGCCCGATTTCTGGGAACCGATGCCGCGGTGCAGAGTGATATCCGGCGCCTCCATTCGGAGGGCGAGATCGCCTGGGCACCGGTCCCTACCGAACGCACCGCGGCCTTCTGGAGTACTGTCGCCCGGGGCAGTCTCGCGGGGCCGATCACTTTTCGTCTTGGCGTCTTGGGGAACGGGGTCGACGACACCATCGATCTCCTGGCCCATGATCTCGATGAAGGCCTGGTGTCGGCGGGCCCAGGGTCGGGCATGATTCGTTGGACTGGGGAGGCCTCGGTGGAGCGGTTGCGTGCGGTACGCCGCGCCGCCGCATCGAGGGAAATCCCCATGACGCTCGAGCGGGCTCCTTGGAGCATGAGGCGGGCGCTGGGCCATTTTGGCGCCTACCGCGAGGGGGTTGGCCAACTGGTCGGTCGGCTGCGCGACAGCTTCGATCCCGGACAGTGCCTCAGCGTCGCGTTGGAAGGAGCTGGCGATTAGGATGGCTGCGGCACCTGACTTCTCCTCGCTCGACCCCTGCGTCCACTGCGGTTTCTGTCTCCCGGCCTGCCCCACATATCTCGCCACTGGTGACGAGGCGGACAGCCCACGCGGACGGATTGTCCTCATGCGAGCCCTGGAGCGCGGCGAGTTCCAGGCGGATGATGTGGCTTTGGCGGGGCACCTCGATGCCTGCCTGGGGTGCCGCGGGTGCGAGCCAGTCTGTCCCTCGGGCGTGGGCTATGGGCGCGGCCTGGAGGCGGCGAGAGAGGAGTTATTTCGGGCCCGGGGGCTTCCGCCGCTCGCCAGGCTGGTCCTGGGTGTCTTCTGGAACGAGCGGCTGTGGCGGCCTCTGTTCACCCTCGCGCGCTGGTTCCGGGGGACGGGTATCCCGCGGGTGCTCGCAGGCAACGGCCGGGTTGGGTTTGGGATGGGGATGTTGGCGGCATCTGAGAGGACGCAGAGGACGCGAAGGTCGCAGATTACGGTCTCCGAGCTGACACCCGATACGCCCTCTGCGTCCTCTCCGTCCTCTGCGTCCTCTCCCACCGTGGCCCTCTTCCGCGGCTGCGTGATGGACACGCTCTTCGGTCACGTGCACGCCGCCACGCGCCGTACCCTGGAGGCCAACGGCTGCCGAGTTGTCGACGTTCCGGGCCAGGTCTGTTGTGGAGCCTTGCACGAGCATGCCGGAGACCGGGAGACAGCGCAGGCGCTTGCGGCGAAGAACCTGGCGGCGTTCGGGTCATCGGCGGATTACGTCTGCGTCAACAGCGCGGGATGCGGCGCTCTGCTCAAGGACTACGGCCACCTCCTGGGCACCGAAGCAGCGCGGACCTTCGGAGCCCGGGTGCGCGACGTCTCCGAAATCCTGGCCGAAGCTGGTCCTCGTCCCGGCGCGCCGCTCGATCTCGACGTCGCCTACGACGCTCCCTGTCACCTACTGCACGCGCAACGCGTGGAGCAGGCACCGCTCACGGTCATGCGGGCGATTCCGGGCCTTCGGCTTCGGCTGCTCCCGGGGTCGGAACGTTGCTGTGGCAGCGCAGGGATCTATTCCATCTTGCGCCCCGCCATGGCGCGGGCGGTGTTGGAGAACAAGCTCGAGAGCTTCGCCACGGCCAGTCCCCCTCCACAGGTGGTGGCCACGGGGAATCCGGGGTGTCTGATGCAGATCGGCGCCGGACTCCGGGCCGCTGGGCTGAACATCGCCGTCGCCCACCCGGTGGAGCTGCTGGATGCGAGCTATCGTGAGGCGGGGATGTACGAAAAGCAGTGAGAAGTGAGAAGTGAGAAGTAAGAAGTAAGGAGTGAGGAGTAAGCAGTGAGCAGTGAGCAGTCAGGAGTGAGAAGTGAGGAGTGAGAAGGTGTCACCCTGAGCGCAGCGAAGGGGCCATGCGTCGGGGTATGCCTCGTTCGCGGGGAGTTTACCCTGAGCGAAGCGAATGGGCTCAGGTTGACAACCACTCTTAACTCCTTAGTCCTCACTCCTCACTCCCTACTCCTCACAGCTCCCGTTTCCCCTTTCACGTTTCCCTTTCACCTTTCACGCTTCATGCTATTACCCTTCACCAATGACGGCCGCCATCCTGTTCGACTTCAATGGGGTCATCGTAGATGACGAGCCGCAGCACTGCGACGCGTTGATCACGACCCTGGCAGAGTACGGTTGTTCCCTCGACCGTGCAGCCTACTACCGCGATTATCTCGGCTTCGACGACCGGGAATGCTTTCGCTTCGCCTTTGCGCGCCAGGGGGTGTCCTCCGATGACCTGGTCGTGGCAGAGGCGATCGAGCGAAAGAGCTTGGTGTACCAGGAAGCGGTGCGGAAGTCGTTGCGGCTGGTTCCAGGCGCCGCCGACTTCGTCGAGGCCGCCGCGCTCGATGGCTTCCAGCTGGCGATCGTCTCCGGCGCGCTACGGCGGGAGATCGAGTTGGTTCTCGAGCTCAGCAATCTCCGGCCCCATTTCGCCGAGATTGTGGCCGCCGAGGATGTGAGCGCCTGCAAACCGGACCCGCAGGGGTACAATCGGGCCCGCGCCGCCCTGGACCTGGCAGCCCCACGCTGCGTCGTGATCGAGGACTCGTTGCCGGGTCTCGCGGCGGCCCGGGCTGCCGGACTTCGCTGTGCTATTCTCGCTACTTCCCATTCGGAGGACGCCTTCGGCGAGGCGGACCTGGTCTGGCGAGATTTCCAAGGCCACGACGCTGCCCAGTTGCCGTGGGTCCATGCCTGAACTGAACCTCTTCGTCGATCGAGACCGGCTGGACCACGTCCGGCACGGCGCCACCGTCGTGACCATGGAGCCCGCCGTCTTCCGGGTGACAGGCTCCGGCGCGCTCAGCTGCCTACAGGGTCTCCTGACCAACGATCTGGTGAAGCCAGGGGATGGCAGCCTGGTCTACGGCGCCATGCTCACGCCTAAGGGGATGATCGTGGTGGACGCCTGGGTCATGCGACAAGGCGACGCCCTCACGATGATCGTCCCCCGCATCGGCCACGCGGCAGCCGCCGAGTTGTTTCAGCGGCAGCTACCCCCCCGTCTGGCCCAGGTGGCTGATCTGACCGGCTCGGCCCATGCTGCCTGGCTCCTTGGCGGGCGGGCCTTCCAGACGTTGGCGGAGTCCGGAGTGGGCACCGCTGACTCGGCTGGACGAGTCGTGTCGGTAGGCGGAGAGCTGAGCCCCGTGTCTCTCGGGCTGGGGCCGGAGTCGGCTCCCTTCGTTGCGTTGGCGGTGGGATTGGCTCCCGCGGTCACCGTGTTGACCGACCGGCTGATCGCGGCTGGAGCGCGTAGAGGCGATGAGACAGATCTCCATGCCGCGCGCATCATATCAGGTTGGCCGGCGCTCGGGGTGGAGATCGACGACCGGACGCTCCCCCAGGAAGTTCGTTACGACGAGCTGGGCGGAGTCTCCTATACCAAGGGATGTTATCTCGGCCAGGAGACGGTCGCGCGCCTCCACTTTCGCGGGCATACCAACCGGGAGCTGCGAGGACTGCGCTGGAGCGGCGAGGCGACTACCGGTCAGCCAGCGGTTATGCTGGGCGACCGGGAGGTTGGGGTGGTGCGGTCGACTCTGCAGCTGAACGACCGCGTGCTGGGGCTCGGCGTGCTTCGGCGAGAGGTCTCACCAGGCGATCGCGTCTCAGTGGCCGGCCGCCAGGGACAGGTGGTGTACTTGCCGTTTGGGGGAGAGGAAATCGAGGGATGAGCTTACCCACGGTGGTCGATAGTGCTGAAACATGTCGGGCCCCGAGATTGTCCGGGGCCCGTCGCGACCGTTGGCGTGCTATTGCTTTACTTTCCCTTGGTCGTGTCCCGAGCCATCGTGGTATCCGACTTCGACATGCTGTCGTGCGACATCCCTGCCATACCGGTGTCGGCCGCGCCCGCGGCGGGAGCCATGCCGGCAGTATCGGCGGCACCCCCACCCCCTGCGGTTTTCGGGCCACACGCGGCAAGAGTGAGGACCGCGGCCAGCAACAGAATCTTTCTCATCGTTACTCCTTGGACAGGATGGGTGAGCCAACCAAGTTCCGGTGTGTACGTGACTGCCGCCGGTTCACGGGTGGCGAAGCTATACGGCCGAATCGGTTTGTCAAGCCGAGTTGCCCGATGGCAGCCTGCCGGTCTACCGCTAGTCACAGACCACATAATGACTTACCATGCATGATCCGACTTTCGACCGAGCGACATTTCCTATGAATGAACCGCGTACCTTTGGTGATCTGAAAGACACTCCCTGGGCCGAGCCGCCGTTGCGCGGACGGACCGTGCGGGACGAGCTGCGGCACAATCTCCTGGCCCGGCTCGCGTCGGACGAGCCGCTCTTCCCCGGGATCGTCGGGTACGAGGATACCATCATGCCCCAGTTGGTGAACGCCATCCTCGCACGGCATCACTTCATCCTTCTGGGACTCAGGGGTCAAGCCAAGAGCCGGATTCTGCGGGAGCTGACCTGCTTGCTGGATGATCGCATCCCGATCGTGGCCGGGAGCGAGGTGAACGATGATCCGTTCGCCCCGATCTCCAAGTACGCTCGAGAGATGTTGGCCGAATGCGGCGAGGCCACGCCCATCGCATGGCTCCGCCGGGACCAGCGCTACATCGAGAAGCTGGCGACACCGGACGTCACCATTGCCGATCTCATCGGCGACGTCGATCCGATCAAGGCGGCACGGGGAGGACATCTGCTCTCCGACGAGTTGACCATGCACTTTGGTCTGCTGCCGCGAGCCAATCGGGGAATTTTCGCGATCAACGAACTGCCCGACCTGAGCGGAAAGGTGCAGGTTGGTCTGTTCAACATCATGCAGGAAGGCGACGTCCAGATCAAAGGCTACCCGGTGCGCCTTCCGCTCGACGTACTGCTCGCCTTCACCGCCAATCCGGAGGACTACACGGCGCGCGGCAAAATCATCACGCCGCTGAAGGATCGAATCGGCTCGGAGATCATCACGCACTATCCTCGGACGGTGCAGCTCGGGATGGAGATCACCGCCCAGGAAGCCTGGACCATACGGGGTGGCGCGCAGCTCGACATTCCTGATTTCGTGCTGGAGCTGATCGAGCGGGTGGCCTTCGAGGCGCGGGAAGACAAGCGGGTGGACAAGCGCTCAGGGGTGAGTCAGCGTCTGCCGATCAGCGTGCTGGAGAACGCGGTCTCCAACGCGGAGCGGCGCACCGTGCTTCTGGGGGAGCAGCGGGTTGTGCCCCGGATCAGCGACATCTACGCGGCCGTCCCATCCATTACCGGCAAGCTCGAGCTGGAGTATGAGGGCGAGCTGCAGGGTGGCGACACCATCGCGCGCGAACTCATCCGCCGGGCTGCGGGCCGGGTATTGGAGGACCGTGTCGGGGGAGCCGACCTTAGCAAGATCGTCGCCTGGTTCGACCAGGGCGGCGCGCTGAAGGTGCCCGGCGACGAGCGTTCAGAGCTCTGCCTCCAGGGCTTCAGCGTGGTGCCCGGCCTGGTGGAGCTGGTGTGCGAGTTTGGCCTCGCGGCGCGCAAGGACGCAGCCCGCGCGGTCGCCGCGTGCGAACTGGTGCTCGAGGGACTGGCAGCCCAAAAGCGCATTAGCCGCTCGGAGGAGCTGGGCTACACCAGGGCCAAACCCGAGCGACGGGAGCCTGGGGGGTATGGGAAGGGCGGGATTTCGTTCGGATGAACTGCGGTAAACGGTAAACGGTAAACAGTGAACGGTGAAGCTGAAGGGTGAAAGCTTAAGGGACGTTGTCGCCGTCTCCCGTTCACCGTTTACGTTTTACCGTTTACCGTTCAATCTCACTTCTCACTTCTCACCTCTCACCGCCTCCACGATAATTCGAGCTGCGCCGTCCACCCCCAGGGCCGCCGTATTGAGCACCATGTGGTACCCGACCGGGTCCCGCGAAT
>JBIOUY010000026.1:0-4103 GCA_044867445.1 Gemmatimonadales bacterium | reverse complement strand
GGCTCATCGCGCTGCACGAGAAAATGATGGGGAAGTAGCGCGCATGGTGAAGCGGCACCACGGCCTGGTCCGGCTGACCCACTGGCTGAATGCTGTGCTCCTTCTGGGCATGATCGGGAGCGGGCTCAGATCTACGGAGCGTACGCGCACTTCGGGCCGCGGGGACGGCCGTATCCGCTGCCCAACCCCTGGGACGGGCTCGGGTTCTCCGAGTGGGCCCGGCTCGGCGGCTGGCTCGCCGGCGGGCTCAACTGGCACTTCGCCCTCGCCTGGCCCTTCGTCATCACCGGCCTGATTTACCTGGCTTTCCTCGCGCTCTCCGGTGAGTGGCGATCCCTGCTGTTTCGCCCCCGGGATCTGCGTCCCGCGTGGGAGATGCAGCGCTACTACCTGGGTCTCCGGGCCGAGCACCCGCCGCAGGGGAAGCACAATGCGCTCCAGAAACTGGCCTACACGTCCATCGTGCTCCTCGGGGCGGTGGCGGTCCTGAGCGGGTTCGCCATCTACAAGCCGGTGCAGCTCGCCTGGCTCACCGCGCTCTTCGGCGGCTACGAGCTGGCGCGCTACTGGCACTTCGTGACGGTGTGGGTGTTCGTCGGGTTCACTCTGGTCCACGTAGTGCTGGTCCTCACGGTCGACCCGCAGTCGCTCAGGGCGACAATCACCGGCTGGTACCGGGGGAGGTTTCCGAGCCATGAGTAGGCCAACGCGAGGGCTCAACCGGCGCGACTTCTTCCGCCTCGGCCTGGCGGCGGGTCCGGCGGGGCCCGTCACGCGCGTCGGTGATGTCATGATCGAGCGCGCAGAGCTTCAGACCGTGCGCCCGGACGAGCCTCTCGGTGGCGCGCTCGAGCGGATGAGCCGGGAAGACATCAACCAGTTCCCAGTGACGGAGGATGAGCGATTCCTGGGGATGGTCTCGCGTGACCGGGTGCTCAACTTCCTCCAGACGCGGGGGGAGCTGTCAATGTAGTCGGAACATCGAGCGCAGGATCCCAGGGAAAGGAGGGAGGAACCTATGACTCGCGTACACGGAATGGGGATCCTCGCCGCGGCTGCCACGGCCGTTCTCCTCGGCTGCGGCGGGGGCGGTGATAGTGGCGGCGGACCGAGTCCCGCAGGTCTCACGGTGGCGAAAGCGCCCAGCGCGAGCGGGGACGGGCAGAGCGGCGAAGTCGGTACGCCGCTTGCCGAGCCGCTCCGCATCATCGTGACCCTGGATGGGGCCCCTCAAGCAGGAACGGCTGTCACCTGGAGCGCCACCGGCACGGGCGCCGGGGTCGATCCGGCCTCGTCCACGAGCGGGACGGACGGGATTGCGGCCACTGCCTGGACGCTGGGGCAAACGGCCGGACCTCAGAGCGCCCAAGCGACCGTCTCCGGAGCGACGGGCTCACCGGTCACGTTCGGCGCGACGGCGCTGCCCGGAGCACCTGCGCGGATCGCGGCTACGGGCGGCGATGGGCAGTTCGGCGAACTCAACACGGCGCTCGCCGAACCGCTCGCAGTCGAGGTGACCGACGCCTTCGGAAACGTGGTGAGCGGGGTGACAGTGAGTTGGGCAGTGACGGCGGGGAGCGCCACCCTTTCTTCGACGACCACCCAGACCTCCAGCAGCGGCATCGCCTCGGTCACAGTCACCTTGGGAAGTGCGCGAGGCCCGGTCGGCGTTACTGCCTCCGTGGCAGGAATCGCCGATGGGGCCGCGAGCTTCAGCGCCGCGGCGGTAGACAAGGTGATCCGCGTGGGCAACGGGGGCGCGCTCGTATTCGTGCCCTCGACCGCCACGATCCCGGTCGGCGGCTCGGTCGGATGGGTCTGGAACAGCGGAAGCATTCCCCACAACGTGAGCACTTCGACCGGCTCGCCCACCGTGCCGGGGACCCCGAGCCAGACGCGACCCACCCCCTTCACCTTCGGCCCGGTGCAATTCGACGCTCCCGGCAGCTACCGGTTCTACTGCTCGGTCCACGCGGGGCCGACCGATACGCAGGGGATGGTCGGCACGCTCACCGTGCAGTAAAAGGAGCCACCCTCACAGTCCCTGGGCCGGCGGATCCAGACGAGTTTGGCGCAAAGGCGAGTCGCGGTCTCCCGCAATGAGTTCACCGTCAATGCGCCACCCTCAACATCAACGGCTCAACCGGGTCGTGGACGCCCGTGGGGACTCGGCACCGAGCCGGGCACGAGGCAGAACCACGATGAGCCCTCGCACCCTTCTCCCAGTGCTCCTCCTCACCGCCTGCGCCGGCGATGGGACGGGCTGGACGAGAACGGGACCCCGATTGGCACGCCGCCATCAGGCGCGGTGCCGGCTCGAGCCCGAACACCTCGCCACCTGGGAGGAATAGAAACGGCACGTTCAGGCCCGATCCGATACCGAATTCCAGCACGCGACCGTTCGCGGCGGCGCTGACGCGCTCGCGGTACGGGAGGAGGCGGTGGTTCCGCATCGCCAGATTCACCAGGTGCGGCAGGATCCGGTCCTGATAGAAACCCATGCCCCACTCCGTTCGGTCGCTGCAGAGTACTTCGCCAGCGCCGCCGCCGCGAGAACGAGAAGCATGAGGACCAGAAGCCAGGAGAGGCCGGGCGCGAGGGCCTTGACCTTATAGTTAAGTGGAAGGTTTAGACTAGGAGGTGAGCGAGATGACGGCAACCGAGGAGGAGCTCCTGAGCATCGGCCAGCTCGCCCGAGAGGCGGGGGTGGCAGCAACGGCGCTGCGTTACTACGAGCGGGAGGGTGTTCTCAACCCCACGGTGCGAAGCCGGGCCGGGTATCGGCTCTACGACCGCCAAGCGGTGGAGCAACTCGGCTTCATCCGCTCAGCCCGGGCGGTCGGCTTCACGCTTGACGACATCCGGACGCTCGTGGGCTTTGACGGAGCGCCGGAGAGGTCCAAGAAGGAAGTGCAGGGGCTCATCGAGACGCGGCTCGGCGAGCTCGCAGAGAAGATGAGGGATTTACGACGGGTACAGGCGGCCTTAGCGAAGGCCCTGCAGAAGTGTCAGCACTCCGCCGGCGAATGCCCGGTGCTCAAGGACCTGCACGTACCCGAAGGAGCTCAGCGGGTCAGAAAGGCAAACCATGGAGCCAAGGGCAAACAGGCTTCTTAGCGTCGCGCTCGCCAGCGTTGTGGTCCTCGGTGGCGTAGGAGCCTTGGGTTGCGGGCAACAATCGAGGGCACAAGATCGCCAGGAAACGCCGGCGACTCCGACGAGCACCGTAACCATCCCGGTCGCGGGTATGTCCTGCGGCTCCTGCGTGGCGGCGGTGAAGCGCAAGGTAAGGGCGCTCGAGGGGGTGAGCAGCGTAGAAGTGAGCCTGGCGGAAAGGAGGGCGCGGGTCCGTTACGATGAGAGCAAAGTCACCCCGGACCAGATCGCAGCGGCCATCAGGGAGCTCGGGTACAAGACGGGCCCGCCGGTCAGGGAAGCGGAGGCGGGCCAGTGACCCTCGAGGATTTCCTCACACGGTTCGGCGCGAGCCTGCCCGGGGGATCCCTGGTCGCGCTCGGCGTCGCCGTGCTCGCCGGCGTGACCGCCAGCGCGGTCTGCCCCTGCACGTTGCCGATGGGGCTCGGCATGGCCGGCGTGGTCAGTGCGTCGGAGACGAAGGCAAAGAGCCAGGGCCTCGCCATCGCGCTCGCGTTTTTCACCGGCATCGTGGTCAACCTGACCGCGCTCGGGGCCATTGCGGGCCGAATGGGGGCGGTGCTGACGCAGTCGTTTGGGAGGTACTGGACCTTGGCGATGGCGGCGTCGTCGCTGCTGGCCGCGGTGCTCGCCTTCTACGGGCCGCGGTTCCAGGTCGAGAAGATCGCCGCCTTCAGAGCACCGGGCATCGCGGGGGCATTCGGCTACGGATTCATCTTCAGCCTCGGCACCTCGGCCGCTCCACTCCTGCTGCTGCTGACGATCTCGCTGGCCCAGGCCAAGCCGCTTTATGGGCTCCTCCTGGCGTTCGCGTTCGGGGTGGGCCGTGGGCTGCCCTTTTTACTGCTGGGCGTGTTTGCCGGCGCGCTGATGCGGCTAACGCGCTTGAGGCTCTGGGATCGGGCCATTCAGGTCGTGAGCGGCGTGGCGCTTTTACTCGTGAGCCT
>JBIOUY010000025.1:0-3062 GCA_044867445.1 Gemmatimonadales bacterium | reverse complement strand
TCGAGCACTCCCCTCGCCCCGGCGAGATCGCCCTGTCCCAGAAAGGCCATCACCTTCCCGGCTATGTTGCTCGAGTTGGAGGGCGCGAGCGCCAGGCCCCGATCGAAGGCTCTGATCGCCTCGGGGTAACGCCGAAGCCAGAGCAAGGCGTACCCTCTCACCCATGGCGTCTTGGCCGAGCGGGGGTCGAGCCGCTCCGCGTCCTCCAGATGCCTGAGGGCTGCGTCCCACCGGCCCAGACTCATCTCGTCGGTCGCCATCGGGAACAAAGGCTCGGCATTCCCGGGCGCCAGCCGCGATGCCTGGGTGTACTCCTCAACCGCGCGGACGTGATCGCCCCGTACCGCACCGTAGTACAGTCCCCGGGCCAGGTGCCCGTCCGACTGATTGGGGGCCAATTCCAGCGCGCGGTCCGCCGCCCGACGCGCCGCCTCCGCTTCGCCCGGCGTCGGCGTGCTGTTCGCATAGATGATGGAATGGGCCTGGGAGAGCTGGGCCCAGGCCAGGACAAAGCCGGTATCCAGGGCCACCGCCTGCTCGTAGTACGGCAGCGCCCGGCGAAGGTTCAGCGGGTCGCTCGATTGCTTGGCCGCTTCGGCTCGCAGGAATGCCTCGTAGGCGGTCGGATTGCGCGTAGGCACTTGTGCGAGCTTCTGCTGCGCCTGGGTGCCCAGCACCACGCCGAGCGCCCGCGCCACCCGGGTCGCGATATCGGTCTGCACCTGGAACAGGTCGCTCCACTCCGCGTCGAACGGCTGCGCCCACTTGGTGGTGGGCGCTCGCCCCTGCTCGACCTGGATCACCTCCGGGCTCACCCGCACCCTCCGCGCGCCTGGCAGATTCGACTTTCCCTCCCAGCGCACCGTCGCCGTCAGGAGATAGTGTACTCCGAGCTCCTGCCCAATCTGCGGGGTGGGTTTCCTGGTCTTCTTGTATTGCGCCGAGCTGCTGCGGGCGATGACCTGAAGACCCGGCAGCGCGGTGAGCTTGTCCCGCACCTCATCGGTGAGCCCATCGGCGACGTATTCATCCTCCGGTCGCCCGAGATTCTCGAATGGGAGCACCGCGAGCATCGTAGCCTTCGGTGGGCCAGCGCTCGCTGATTCACGAGCCGCGGCTTGAGCCCGAATCCGTTGCTCCATCAGCATTGACGAACGGTGGACGGCGATGGCTCCGCCGATCACCGTGAGCAGGACCAGCGCGGCCGCCCCGAACTCGACCTTGTGGCGGCGGATGAACTTGCCGGCGCGATAGCGGAGCGTTCCCTTGCGAGCTCGTACCGGTAACCCGTCCAGATGGCGGCCGATGTCGTCGGCCAGCTCTGCCACCGAGCGATACCGTTGTTCTGGTTCCTTCCGCAGCGCTTTCAACAGGATATGGTCCAGGTCCCCGTGCAGGCGCCGGCGCAGATTGGCCTCGGTCACCATTCGACTGGGTCGGTACGGTTCCGACGCGCAGATGGCGTGCAGCATCTGCTGCGGAGTATTGATGGCGAGCGGGTACGGGTGGTGACCGGTCAACAGCTCGAACAGTACTACGCCGAGCGAGTAGGTGTCGGTGGCGGGCGTGATCGGACCGCCCAACACCTGCTCCGGGCTGGCGTAGTGCGGCGTCATCGGGTGTGCGTCCGTCCGGGTCACCAACAGCGTCTCGGCTGACAGCTCCGGGTTCAGGACCTTGGCGATCCCAAAGTCCAGCAGCTTGGGCGTTCCATCGGCGCTGACCAGGATGTTGCCCGGCTTGAGATCGCGGTGGATGACCAGCTTTTCGTGGGCGTACTGCACCGGCGCACAGACGGTGCGAAACAATTGCAGCCGCTGGGTGATCGTCAGGCTATGGCTATCGCTGTACTGGTCGATGGGAAGGCCTTCCACGTAGTCCATCACCAGGTAGGGCAATCCCTCCTCAGTGCTCCCTCCGTCGAGCAGCTTCACGATGTTGGGGTGATCGAGCGCGGCCAGGGTCTGCCGCTCGGTGCGGAAGCGACGCAGGATCTCGTCGGCCTCGGAGTGTTCGCGTACCAGCTTGATGGCGACGCGCTTGCGATACTGGCCGTCGGCGCGCAAGGCGAGATAAACCGCCGCCATGCCACCGTGGCCGATTTCGCGAATCACTTCATAGGCGCCGAGGCGTTGCCCGGGGCGAACGGTGAAGGGGAGATGGGGTGAATCGAGAAGCGAGGGAGGATGTTGCAGTACAGTGGCCGGTCGCTCGTCAGCGTCCAGCAGCGACTCGATCTCCTCTCGCAGCGAGTGGTCGGTGCCGCAGGCCTGGCGCAAGAAGGCGTCGCGCTGGCCGGGATCACGCTCCAGTGCTGCCCAGAACAGCTGCTTAACTCTGCTCCACTCCGGTTCCACGGCGGCTTCCGTCGCGAATCGCCCGGGACAGCCAGGCGCGTGCCATGCTCCACTCGCGCTTCACTGTCGCCGGCGAAATACCCAACACTTCGGCTATCTCCTCTACCGTGAGTCCGCTGAAGTAGCGCAGCTCGACGATCCGTCCCTGTCGGGGGTCGAGCTGGGCCAACCGGCTCAGCGCCTCGTCCAGGGCAACGAGATCCTCTGCCTCCTCGTCGACCCGCTCCTCTCCGCTCGCGAGCGCCCGGCTCAGCGTGATCTTGGGGCCTCCGGCACCGCGCTTGGCCGACCGATGGCGGCGCGCGTAGTCCACCAGAATCCGCCGCATCAATTGCGCGGCGACGCCGAAGAAGTGGGCGCGATTCTGCCAGGTGACCCCGTGCCAATCCGCCAGCCGAAGGTAGGCCTCATGCACCAGCGCGGTCGGCTCGAGGGTGTGGTCCGGACGTTCCCCGCGGAGATAGTGATCGGCCAGCCGGTGCAGCTCGCGGTAAACCAGCGGGATCAGCCGCTCCAGCGCCTGCCGATCGCCTTCGCCCCAGTCTCGGAGGAGCTGGGTGATTGCTGTGGGTGAGAGGCCAGCCATTGGGCCGTGACTAGTGTAGCCCGCCGTCCGGGGAGGCGCAAACCAGGGTGAGCCGTTTTGGGAAGCTTTTGCGCCTGCCTTAGCACAGGTCGTCGGATGCGAGGCTAACCCCGGAAGAA
>JBIOUY010000024.1:0-25837 GCA_044867445.1 Gemmatimonadales bacterium | reverse complement strand
CTGCGGAGGTCGCATCCAAGGCCGGCTATACCAGGCCACACACCGTGCACTGCGGCCCCGAGGGGATCTACATCACCGCGATCGGATCGCCCGAAGGAAAGGGACCGGGCGGGGTCTTCCTGCTGGACCACGAGACCTTCGAGATCAAGGGCCAGTGGGAGAAGGAGCGCGGGCCCCAATACCTGGCCTACGATGCGTGGTGGCATCTCACCCAGGACGTGATGTTCACCAGCGAGTGGGGAACTCCCGATCTCATCGAGAATGGCCTCATCCCTGAGGCCCTCATGCAGAAGCGCTACGGACGCCAGGTGCACGTCTGGGACCTGCGCCGCCGCCGTCATCTCAAGGCGTTGCCGGTGGGCGAGGACGACCAGATCGTGTTGGAGCTGCGTCCGGCACATGATCCCACCCGCACCCACGGGTTCGTCGGCGTGGTGATCAGCCTCAAGGATCTCTCCAGCTCTATCTGGCTCTGGCATCACGCGCGCGGCGAGTGGGCCCTTGAGAAGGTGCTCGAGATTCCGGCAGAGCCGGCCGACGAGGCACAGCTGCCCCCGGCGCTCAAGCCATTCAGGGCGGTGCCGCCGCTGGTGACGGACATCGATCTCTCGGTGGATGACCGGTTTCTCTATGTCTCCTGCTGGGGCACCGGCGAGCTCCGTCAGTATGAGGTAAGTGATCCCTTTCACCCCAAGCTCACCGGCACAGTGCAGATCGGTGGGATCGTGCGGCACACCGCCCACCCGCGCTCGAGTGCGCTCAATGGCGGGCCCCAAATGGTGGAGGTGAGTCGGGACGGACGGCGGGTCTACTTCACCAACTCGCTCTACATCCCCTGGGATGTCCAGTTCTATCCCGAAGGGATCCGGGGGTGGATGACCAAGGCCGATGTGGATCCGTCGGGCGGGATGCGGGTCGACCAGAACTTCTTTCTCGAGTTCTCCGGCGAGCGACCGCACCAGGTTCGCCTGCAGGGGGGAGATGCCTCGTCGGATTCGTACTGCTTCCCGTGAGGGAGCCATGGTCCTGGACAGCGGTATCGCTGCTCGGGGCCTTTCACGGTCTGAATCCGGCAATGGGATGGCTCTTCGCGGTGGCGCTGGGATTTCAAGAGCGCCGCCGCTCGGCGGTGCTGCGGGCCCTCGGTCCGATCGCGGTGGGACACGCGATCGCTGTGGGTGCGGTCGTCCTGGTGCTCGTGCTCGGGGGCATCGCACTTCCGCCGCTCACGCTGAGAGGCGCCGCCGGTGCGCTGCTCATTGCCTTCGGCTGCTTTCGGCTGATCCGTCCCGGGGCACATTTTCGCTGGGTGGGCATGCGGGTTGGCCCCGGTGAGCTGGTGCTGTGGTCTTTTCTCATGGCGACCGGCCACGGAGCAGGGCTCATGCTGGCCCCGGTGATAGTACACGGCTCGTCCAGCAGCCTCGCGTTGGTTGCGGTGCACACGGTCACGATGTTCCTGGTGATGGGCGCCGTGGCACTCATCGTTTATCAGACCGTGGGTCTGGGCATCCTGCGGCGGGCCTGGGTCAACGTCGATCTGCTGTGGGCGGGGGCATTGATCGTCGCCGGAGTACTGACATTGATCTGGTAGTCTTTGGTCGTTGGTCTTTGGTCCATAATCTCCAGGATCGGATCACGCAAAAAGCTGACGTGAGTCTAGTTAGAGAGTCGACCTGCACGAATAATGACCAGAGATTAATGACCGAAGACCAAGGATCGGAGACTAGAGACCAACGACCAACGACTCCGCGTCTTTGAAAGGCCCACTAGATTCCCTCCCCATGACTTCCCTCCCTGAACGATTCGCCGATCCGGCCCTGCCCGCGGCCGCGCGGATCGAGGATGAAAGCCGTCTGGTCGGCGAGGTCATGGCCGAACTAGGCCGAGTCATCGTCGGCCAGCGCGCCATGCTGGAGCGGCTGCTCATTGGCCTTCTGGCCGATGGCCACGTTCTGCTGGAAGGGGTGCCTGGATTAGCCAAGACGCTGGCCGTCCGCACGCTGGCCGCCACCATGTCGGCGGCGTTTCATCGGATCCAATTCACTCCCGATCTGCTCCCGGCCGACCTGATCGGCACCATGATCTACAACCAGCGCAGCGGCGATTTCACCGTTCAGCGCGGACCCATCTTTACCAACCTGCTTCTGGCCGACGAGATCAATCGAGCTCCCGCCAAGGTGCAGAGCGCCCTGCTCGAGGCGATGCAGGAAAAGCAGGTGACCATCGGCGGCCAGACCTTCCCCCTGCCCGATCTCTTCCTGGTGCTGGCCACGCAGAATCCCATCGAGCACGAGGGCACCTATCCGCTGCCTGAGGCACAAGTAGATCGGTTCATGTTCAAGCTGGTCGTGACCTATCCAGAGCGCCGGGAAGAGCGGCAGGTGCTGGACCGCATGACGGCAGGCCCGGAGCCGACTGCCAGTCCAGTACTCGACCCTGAGCGGATTCTGAGCGCGCGACGGCTGGTGCAGTCGATCTATGCCGACGACCGGATCAAGGACTACGTGCTCGACGTTGTGGCAGCCACTCGCCTGCCGACCGCGGCCGGTTTGGCCGAGCTGGCACCCATGGTCGAGTACGGTGCCTCACCCCGGGCCGCCATCTTCCTCCTCCGGGCCGCGAAGGCGCATGCCTTCCTCCGGGGCCGTCCCTATGTGACGCCCGACGACATCAAGGCACTCGCCCTGGACGTGCTCCGCCATCGGATCATCCTCACCTACCGCGCGGACGCCGAAGGCATCGGGCCCGACGCTCTGCTGGAGCGCATTCTCGAGGCGGTGCCGGTGCCATGACCCCCCGCAAGCGGGACGCGCTCTCCCAGCTCACAGCGAACCGCCAGTGATGACGCCGGAGGAAGTCACTCAGGAAGTCCGCCGCATCGAGATCACTACCCGCCATCTCGTCCGCGACATCGTGGCCGGCGAGTACTCCAGCGCCTTTCGTGGGCGAGGCGTGGAGTTCGCCGAGGTGCGGGAATATCAGCCTGGTGACGACATCCGCACCATCGACTGGAACGTGACCGCTCGGCTGGGCAACGCATATGTCAAGCGTTACCTCGAAGAGCGCGAGCTCACTGTCATCTTCCTGATCGACTTCAGCGCCTCCGGCAGCTTTGGCAGCCGGGTTCGGACCAAGGCAGACTTGGCCGCCGAGGTCTGTGCCGTACTGGCGCTGGCCGCGGCGCGCAACAATGACCGGGTGGGGTCACTCTTCGCGACTGATCGCGTCGAGCGCTATCTCGGGCCACGGAAGGGGCGTCGGCACGTGCTCCGGGTCATCAGCGACCTGCTCGGCTTCGAGCCGGCCGGGAGCGGAACCGACCTGGGCGGGGCCCTCAACTACCTCGAGCCGCTACTGCGCCGCCGTGCGGTACTCTTTCTGGTCTCCGACTTCCTGACCACGGACTTCGAGGCCCCGCTGGCCCGCCTGGCTCGCCGCCACGACCTGATCGCGGTGCAGTTGCTGGATCCTCGAGAGCGGGAGCTGCCTGACATCGGGTTAGCGACGCTGTGGGACCCGGAAGGGTCGAGTTGGAGGTGCGTCGATACCAGCGACACCGCCCTTCGGGAACGTTTCCGCATGCGAGCCGAAGAGTTCGATCGGGATCTGGAGCGCACCCTGCGCGAGCGAGGCGCCGATCTGCTCCGGCTGGAGACTGGCCGGCCGTACGCCGAGCCGCTCCTGGCGTTCTTCCGGCGAAGGGAGCGGATGTTGTGGCGTTGAGGTCTTTGGTCTCTAGTCTTTGGTCCTTGGTCTGTGCGCACGCAAGGGTTCCGTCTTCCCATGGGCTCCGCTGCTGTACTCATCACGAAGACAAGAAGAACATGCACCTTCGTGCCCTTCGTGCCTTCGTCGTAAACGGCCGCAGGAGGGTCGTGGGGAAATCGGAATCCTCTGTGTTCTCTGTGCCTCTGTGGTTAATGGTGGTGATGGGAGGGGCTCGACTCACACCGGCAAATGCGCAGCTCCCCGACCAGCATTTCGAGGTCATCCCCGAAACCACCAAAGCCGCTGTCGGCGACGCGGTGTCCATCCGTTTTCGATTGCGACTGGACGAAAGGGACCTCCTCTACGACACGATCCCGCGCCCGGTGGACACCTTACCCGAGGGCGTTCGCATCCTCTCAGTCGAGAAGCTCCAGCGTGGCGCCGACCGGATCTTCTCAGGCCGGGCACGGATCGCCTTCTACCGGCTGGGTCCACAACCAGTCCCAATCTTTGGTTTGCCGTTCATGCGCGCGGTAAAAGGCGTTACCCGCGCAACCGTGTTGAGCGACAGCGCCTCGATCGAGATCGTGCCGGTGCTGCCAGGGGGCAACCCGTCGCTCCGAGACATCAAAGAGCTCGATCGCACACCGGGACCGCCGCTCATTCCGCTCGCGTTTGCTGCTCTAGGAGCGGCGGGCGTGGGGTGGTATCTCCTGCGGCGCCGCCGGCGACGGGTGGCAGTGGCTCCGCCCATACTGCCTGAGGAAATCGTGCCGGAGCCGGTGCCGCCCACGGCCTACGAAGCTGCTCTCGCGCGACTGAATGAGATCGAAGCCGAGGCCTGGCCTGCTCACGGAGAGGTCGCGCGACACTATCAGGCGGTGGCCGATGCGTTGCGGGATTACCTCGAGGCAGGCGAGGAGCTTCCGGCTCGGGAGAGAACCACTGCCGAGCTGCTCTGGTCTCTGCCGCCGCACCTGGCGGAGGGCGGTTTGCGGCGCCGGTGTGAGGAGCTGCTGGACGAGGCCGATCTGGTCAAGTTCGCTCGGGTCCGCCCCGACCGGGCGACCGCCGCCCACTATACTCGAGCCGCGCGAGAGCTGCTCGCCCGCTGGCGCAACGCGGCGGAGCGAGCCGAGGCAGTCGATGCGCTTCGCTGATCCCGCATTCTTTGTCCTGCTCGGTCTTCCAGTGGCGCTCGTCTGGTGGATGTGGCGCGAGCGCCGTCGCCCGCCCGCGAGCCGCCTGGCATTTCCGGGTTTGCTCTTCCTCGACGACGTCCAATCCACCCGACGGGTTCGCTGGAGGCGTCTTCCTGAAGCGCTCCGGATCGTCGGGCTGATACTGCTGGTCGCCGCGCTGGCTCGCCCCCAGATGCCGCACGAGATCCGTCAGATCAAGAGTCGCTCCCGCAACATCATGCTCGCGCTCGACATTTCGAGCAGCATGAAAGCCAGCGACTTCAAGCCGGGCAATCGGCTGGAGGTCGCGCGGAAGGTGCTGAGCGAGTTTGCCCGCCGGCGGGACGGCGATCTGCTGGGCCTGGTCATCTTTGCCGGGCGCTCTTTTCTCCAGGCGCCGCTCACGCCGGACGTCGGGCTAGTAGGCCAGATGTTGAAGCGCGTGGACATCGGCATGTTGCCGGACGGCACCGCCATTGGCACGGCGCTGGCCATGTGCCTCAACCAGCTCAAGAATCTGCCGCCAAAGGCGAGCGCCATCGTGCTCATTACCGACGGTGCCAACAACACCGGCAAGCCGACCCCCTTTGTCGCCGCCGAGGCGGCGCACGCTATCGGGGTGCGGATTCATACCATCGGGGTGAGCGCCAAGGACACGACCGCGCTCGACAAGCGGTTCATCTGGCGGCAGGGCCGGACTCCCGATCGGCTCACCGGCTCGGATGAGGCCGTGCTCCGGCGGATCGCCCAGCGGAGCGGCGGAGACTACTTCCGGGCGACCGATCCGGCAGCTCTGCAGCAGATTCTCGACAAGATCGATCCGCTGGAGCGCAACGAAGTTCGAATCAGCGAGACCCGGGACTATCGGGAGCTGTACCTCTGGCTGCTCGCGCCGGCTCTCCTTCTGCTCGGCGGCGAGATGGTGCTTCGAGCGACTCGGCTGCGGACCTTGCCATGAGGCGAAGATGAGCTTCGGATATCCGGCGCTGCTTCTCCTGGCGATCATACTGGTCCCGCTCGCGATCGGTTTGGTGGTCCACGCCGAACGGCGGCGGCGGGCTCAGCTTGCGAGCTTCGGCGATCCCGCGGTTCTGGCCCGTGGCTCGAGTCTGCCCTCGGATCGTGCTCCGGCGATCCGCTCCAGGCTCGGCGTCGCCGCGTTTGCGCTCGGGCTAATCGCGCTTGCGCGCCCGCAACTCGGCAAGCGAGAGGCCGAGCTGGCCCACACTGGTCGCGATGTGCTGGTCGTGCTCGACCTCTCCCGCTCGATGAACGTCGCAGACGTCTCCCTCTCGCTCCGCTCGAGGCCGGGGCAGGCTGCCACGGCTCGCCTGGCGCTGGCGAAGCGCCTGGCTTGGGAGACCGTCTCCGCTTCGCCGGGCGATCGCGTGGGCCTGGTCGTCTTCGGCGGAAGCGCGTTTCTCCAGCTTCCGCTCACCCCCGATCAGGCTACGCTCCGGCTCTTTCTCGATGCCGCGAGCAGCGATGACCTGGGGGACCCAGCCACTGACCTCTCGGCTGCGCTGGTGACTGCCGCGCGCACCTTCGAGCATGAAGGAGAGCGAGGCCGCCGCGCGCTACTCGTGGTCTCCGACGGCGAGAGCGGGGAAGGTGACCTGGATGATGCCATCGCGAGTGTGCGACGGCTGTCCATCCCGGTGTTCACCATCGGCGTCGGCACCAGCGCCGGTGGGCCGGTTCCTGCGGACAGCTCCGAGGCTCCCGAGCGTTTTCATCGGGATCATATTGGTCGCATCGCGATCTCTCGGCTTCAGGAAGAGGACCTGCGCCACGTGGCGTCCGCAACCGGCGGCGCATTTGCCCGGTGGGACCGGCCGGTGGACCTGCGTCAGCTCACGGCTGCATTGGGAAAGGTCCAGGTCCGCACCCTCTCGAGTCAGAAGTCGAAGGAGCGTGCCGACCGCTTTCAGTGGCCGCTGGGCGCCGCGGTGCTGCTGCTCGGGTTGGAGGCTTGGGTGGGGCGCAGAGGACGCAGAGGACGCAGAGGACGGAGCACTGCTGTCACCCAAGGGGCAGGTGGCGGAGCCGTCATCGGATCGCCGGCTGGCTCGACCTTCGCCCTAGTGTTGTTGGTTACACTGCTCGCATGCTCCGGCGACGCAGGTGAGGGGGATCGGCTCTATCAAGAGGGCAACTATCACGGAGCCTACGACGCGTACCGGCGGGCCCTCGCGAGAGACAGCACTCCCCAGTTGGTCTACCAGACTGGAAACACGTTGTACCGCCTCCGCCGCTACGACGACGCGGCCGAGCGGTTCCGCCAGGCGACCTGGGGGCCGGAGCAGCTGCGTCAGCGGAGCTTCTACAATCTGGGCAATGCACTGGTACGCGCCGCCGAGGAGACGCCGGAGTCGAACGAGCGGCTGCATCGGGCGGTTGCAGCATATGAAGAGGCCTTGCGACTGGATCCCGCCGATGCGGATGCCAAATGGAATCTGGAGCTCGCCCTCAGGCGGCTGGGCGACGATCGTACCGCGGGCGGGTCTCGCGGCCGGGGCCGATCGGCCGACTATGGTCGGGGCAACATGAATCAACCCGGCTACGAGGGAAATCCCGAGGCCGCGGTCGGTGCTATGGCGGGCGGCGGGTTTGGCTCGGGCGAGGGTGAGTCGGTAGAGCAGTTGGACGAGGAGCAGGCCCGCCGCCTGCTGGATGCGGTACAACGGGAGCAGTTGACGACCCACGAAGGGAAGCGTATGCGGGAAACACCCAGCGGGGGACGGGATTGGTGACGACCCTTGCGCGTCGCCGGGGTTCCTGCTAACGTAGCCGTACAACCGAAGTCTCGTGGTCATTTGCGGCATATTGCAGCCACGTTAAACAAATGCTAAAAAGCCTCGCGTCCCGAGTGTCTTTTTGGCACCGGGCGCTTTTCGTTGGGCCCGGTGCCGAAGACCCCGGGGCCGAGGCGAGGAGTCACAAAGCATGAGCTCCGCCCTCGGGCTGGAAATCGAACAGGCACTTCGTCCACTCCCTCTAGTGTGCCGGCTGTGCGGCACCCCGCACGCTGCGGCGCCGGTTGCCATCTGTGAGGAGTGTCTTGGGCCCCTGGAGCCGCAGTACGACCCCGAGCGTCCGCTGCCCGACATCGAGACCATCGGCCAGCGCGCCCGCTCGCTCTGGCGCTACCGCGAGTGGCTTCCCTTCGAGGGAGAGCCAACGCTGTCACTCGATACCGGATTCACCCCGCTGGTCGAGTCACCGGCGTTAGCCCAGCGTCTCGGCGTCGCGCGTGTCTGGGTCAAGAACGACAGCGTCTCCCACCCTTCGCTCTCCTTCAAGGACCGGGTCGTCGCGACCGCCATTAACGCGGCTCGCGCGCTCGGGCTCGACACCATCGGCTGCGCCTCGACTGGAAACCTGGCCAACGCCGTCGCGGCACAAGCCGCTCGAGCCGGACTCCAATCCTGGATTTTCATCCCCCACGACCTCGAGCTGGGCAAGATCGTTGGGACCGCGGTCTACGGGCCCCATTTAGTGCGGGTGCGGGGAACCTATGACGATGTGAATCGGCTGTGCGCTCAGGCTGCCGATCGTTTTGGCTGGGGTCTGGTCAACATCAACCTGCGCGGCTATTACGGCGAGGGCTCGAAGACTATGGCCTTCGAGATCGCCGAGCAGTTGGGCTGGCGGCTGCCTTCGGCGGTCGTGGTGCCCATGGCAGGCGGCTCGCTGATCACTAAGCTCGCGAAGGGCTTCGGCGAGTTCCTCACAGCGGGTTTAGTCTCCGGAACGTCGCCCCGGCTCTACGGTACCCAGGCGAATGGCTGCGCCCCGATTGTCCGGCTGGTCGAGGGAGGAGGCGAAGCGATCGAGCCAGTCGTCCCCCACACCATCGCTCGCTCGCTCGCGATCGGGAATCCCGCGGACGGCCGCTTTGCCGCGGGTGCGATCCGCTCCACCGGCGGATGGGCCGCGTCGGTGTCGGATGCCGATCTGGTTGCCGGAATTCGCCTGCTGGCCGAGACCACCGGGATCTTCACCGAGACTGCGGGAGGCGTCACCGTGGCCGGCGCCCTCGCCCTGGCCGCGCAGGGTAAACTCTCTCCCGATGATGAAGTGGTCCTCTGCATTACCGGTAATGGACTCAAGACCGTCGAAGCACTGCAGGGAGTGCTGCCCGACGCGCCCACCATCGCACCCCGACTGCGAGAGCTGGAGGCTCTATATGCCAGTGCGCTTTAGTCTTCCCACCGTCCTCGCCCGTTTGGCCGATGGTCAGACCAATCTCGAATGTGATGGCGCCACCCTGGGCGAAGTGGTGGCGGATGTGGCGGGACGCTTTCCCCGGCTCGCCCCGCGCCTGCGGGACGCCGCGGGTGGACCGTATCCGTTCGTCACCTACTATCTCAACGACGAGGATATCCGGTTCCGCAGCGGGTTCGCGACGCCGGTGCGGGAGGGAGACGAGATCACGGTGGTAGCAGCCATTGCCGGCGGGTAAACTGCGGTGAGAAGTGAGAAGTGAGAAGTAAGAAGTGAGAAGTAAGACGTATGAAGTGAGCAGTGAGGAGTAAGGAGTGAGGAGTTAGACTCCTCATCCCGAGCGCAGCGAGGGATCTATGGTGGGTGTTCCCGAGCCGGGCGAGTAGGTCCCTCGCTCCGCTTCGCTGCGCTCAGCGTCCCTCGGGACGAGGATGATCCTCCCTACTCCTTACTCGGAGTCATCTCATAAATAGCTAAGTGCCCTATTCATGGACACTAAGCCTTGGGGCTAGGAGAGCAATTTCCCTCGGAGATCGTGTCGCCTCCTTGAGAGGTCGAGACCGGCAACGCATCAACGAAACTATTATGAGATGACCTCTCCTCACTTCTCACTCCTTGCTCCTTACTCCTCGCTGCTGCCCACTTCTCACTTCTCACTTCTCACTGCTCTCACCGCCGTTCAGTACTAGAATTCACGGTCACGAGCCCCAGCAGTGGATGGTGGTCCGACCCGAAGATGGTGCGGCCCCGGTCTCGGGGATCCTCATCCAGACGGTGGACCCGAAAATCTGTGATCATCCCGCCGCCGTCACGCACTAGCAGGTAGTCCAAGAGCAGGCGGGTGAGACCATGATAGGTATGACGCCAGGAGGGAAGCGTTGGTGGAACACCGGGGTTGAATCCGGCGTGGCTCAGCAGCCGCCAAGATCGTTCGGCCCGTCCTCGACCCAGATTGAGATCGGCGCCGAGCAGCACGGTTTGGGTCTCCAGCCACTGCAGGAGATACTCGGTCTGCACCGCTCTCCCCGCCGCTCCCAGCCACTTATGACCAGGCGGGCCCCGGGGATCGAGATGCGCGCTCATTACCAGCAGGCGCAGCTCCCCGATCACCACCTCGGCGCAGAGAGCAACCCGTCTCTGCAGCATCAACGGCAGCTCGATTCCCACCGCACGCTCCAGCGGCAGCGACGAAAGAATCGCGTTGCCTCGGTCGCTGCGCTCGGCGCCGTTGCGCATTGATGGTGCATACCTCAAGCTGAGTCCCAGCCGACGGGCGGTGTCCACCACATCTTCCTGTGGCCGCGCCCGCGTCACCAGCTGACGTCCGCCGCGACCCGTGGACCGTGCCGGCACCGACTCATCGCTCCGATAGGCCTCCTGCAGCAGAACGACCAGAGGCATATCTCCTCGAATGCCACTGGTCTGGTACTCGCCGGCTCGGACCCGACGCACGATTTCGGTAAGACGCCCACGGCCGAGCCACACATTCCAGTCGAGGACCACCAGGCTCCGCGCGTGACCCGATACGAGCGGGGCGGCGTCCAAGGAAATCGTGCTGCCGACGTTCGCGCGCCAGAGGGGAAGCCGCGTGTGGGCGGTGCCAACGTCGCACACGAGGAGATCGATCTCGGTGGTATTCACGGGGCGAAGCTAGACTGCACCTGGTGACCCGGATGTGACTACGGTCACGATGACGACTGGAGGTTGGGGTGCCTCCGTGTATTTTCCACCTCCGCGGCGGCCTCCGGGCCCCGGCCGGAACAGACAATCACCTGGAGTATTCGAGCGATGAAGGCAAGCGATATCCGTCGGGGTCACGTCATCGTCGTGGACCGCCAACCCTGCCGGGTCATGGACTTTCAGCACCGTACCCCTGGCAATCTCCGCGCGTTCGTCCAACTGCGTCTGCGGAATCTCACTAGCGGCAACACCTTCGACACCCGCCTGAGCGCCACCGAATTCGTCGAGGAAGCTCGGCTCGACACCAAGGAGCTTCAGGTCCTCTATCGCGATGCTAACGGAGTGCACGTGATGGACGCGGAAAGCTACGAGCAGTACAGCCTCGACGAGGAGACCGTCGGCGATCAAGGCCAGTGGCTGGAGCCGGGACTGACCTTTCAAGCCGAGTGGCTGAATGGTCGGCCAATTGCCATCGAGCTCCCAGCCGTGACGGAGCTCGAGGTGGTGGAGACCGCGCCGATCATGAAGACCGCGACCAAGACCGCCAGCACCAAACCGGCCAAGCTGAGTAACGGCGTGACTATTCAGGTGCCGGAATTCATCGGAGAGGGCGAGCGCGTACGGGTAAATCCCCGCGAGGGGGTGTACCTCGAACGGGCCAAGTAGAATCCTCCGCGTCGCGGTTCTGGCCGAGAGCGCACTGCTCCTGGTCGCGGTGATCGTTGGCCGGCTGGCTGGCGTTCACCCGTTCAATCGATTCGAGTTCACGGCACCGGCCCTTCTGCAGGGCGTGTTGGCCACGGTTCCGCTCCTCCTGGGCCTCTACTGGGCTCTTCGCACCCAATGGCCGCCGGTCGCGCGGCTGGTGGACTTCGTCGAACAACGACTGCGGCCCCTCTTTCTTGGCTGCAGTATGAGCCAACTCGTCATGCTCTCGCTGCTCGCCGGCCTGGCCGAGGAAGCCCTCTTCCGCGGAGTCGTGCAGCTCGGCATGAGCCGTTGGCTATTACCCGGGGGCGGACTGGTCGCTGCCAGTGTGCTCTTTGGATTGGTCCACTTTCTCACTTTCTCTTACGCCACGCTCGCCACGCTAGTGGGACTCTATTTGGGGGCCCTGCTTCTCCTCACCGGGAACCTGCTGGTGCCGATCGTGGTGCACGCCCTGTATGACCTGATTGCCCTGATCGTTTTGATTCGACTGGAGCCCCGTAGCGGCAGCGCCTGATTCGGCCAGGGTGGGCTACATTGATGGCATGGACGCCATCGAAGCCATTCAGCGGCGGACCTCCATCCGGCGCTTCCGCCCCGAGCCCGTTGCTCGAGGTCTGATCGAGCGGCTGCTCGAGTGCGCCATTCGAGCCCCCAACCACAAGCTGACCGAGCCCTGGCGATTCGCCGTCCTCATGGGCGACGCACGCGCTCAGTTCGCCGAGATCCGAGCGAAGCACCGGCTCAAGCGCTTTGCCGATCCTCAGTCCGCCGAGGCGCTCGCGGGCGCTGAAAAGGTCCGCCGCGAGTCGCTGGAGACGCCGGTATTCATTGTGGTGATGTGTGCGGTGAGCCAGGACGAGATCACCCGCGAGGAAGACTATGCAGCGGCCATGATGGGCATCGCCAACCTCATGACTGCGGCAGAATCGCTGGGGCTGGGCACCTATCTCAGGACCGGCGGTGTGATGCGGGAACAGCTGCTGGCCGAGTTGGTCGGGTTGGAAGAAGGATTCCGGATCACGGGCGTCGTGTCGCTCGGGTACCCGGCGGCGCCGGAAACGCCTCGCCGGCGGCGGCCGGCCGTGGAGCTTACGAGGTGGGTGGAGACGGCAGTGAGCAGTGAGAAGTGAGGAGTGAGCAGCGAAGAGTGAGAGGTCAGGAGTAAGCAGTGAGCAGTAGCAGCAAAAGTAAGGAGTGAGGAGAGTCAGGAGTGCCAGCATCGCCGCTCGCGGGCTCACGACGCGGGCGACGCTCCCTTCGGGCGCTGCAGTCCGCGCTGCTTTCCCACGGCGGCGCTGCGTGCCCTAGAGCGCGCACTGGTGCGCCCTGCGGGAGCATCGCCCGTGTCGTTCGTCCGCAATCCCAACTCGTCATCCCTAAGAAGGGCTTTTTTATCCTGACTCCTTACTCCTTACTCCTCACTCCGCACTCCTTACTGCCCGCTTCTCACTTCTTACTTCTCGCCTCTGTCCACCAGCCGCCGCAGCTCCTGTGCGTCGCGAGGCGCGTGACCCCCTCGGTCATTGTTGAAGTACACGTACGACTCGATCCCAGCGCGTCGGAGCCTTCGCAACCGGCCGGCCCACACGCGGAGCTGCTCCGGCGCGAACCCGCCGCCCGGACCGGCGCCCGCATGCATCCTCACATAGGTGAATGGAGCGGTGGTCACCAGATCGGGTTGCACCCGGCCCCCGACCGGAATGCAGAGCGCGACCCCGCGCTGGCCCAGCAGCTGATAGACCACCGGCGTGTACCAGCTCGGATGCCGAAACTCCACCACCCACCTGCGTTCCGGAGTCAGCACCGCGAGGAATTCGTCCAACCGGCCCGGGTCGACCTGAAAGGTGGGCGGGAGCTGAAAAAGCAGCGGCCCCAGCTTGGGGTCCAGCCCGGCGGCGAGCTCCAGGAATGTCCCCACCGGCTCGGCGGCATCCCGGAGGCGCTTTATGTGGGTGATGAAACGACTCACCTTGACCGCGAAGTGGAATTCTGGCGGAGTCGACTCCCGCCAGCGGAGGAACATTTCCGGCGACGGAAGTCGATAGAAGGGATTGTTCAACTCCACGGTATGGAATTGGGCCGCGTAGTAGGCCAGCTCCTCCCGTGCCGGCAGCCCCTTGGGATAAAAGACGCCCTTTCGCCAGTGGGGATAGACGTACCCGGAGGTGCCGACCCAGAGCGGGACCAGGTCCTACCTCGCCCCCACCACCCGTCGACTCTCGAACAGCTTGAGCATCTCGCGGTTGAACGCCGGCAGGTCGTCTGGTTGACGACTGGTGACCCAGTTCCTGTCGACCACCACCTCTTGGTCCACCCAGTCGGCACCCGCGTTCCTCAGGTCGTCCTGGATGGTGTGATAGCTCGTGAGGCGACGCTCGCGGGTCAGGCCGGCGGAGACCAGCTCCCACGGCGCGTGGCAGATCACCGCGAATGGCTTGCCGGCGCTCTGCATCGCGGTGAGGAAGCTCTTCACCTTGGAGTTCACCCGCATCACATCGGCATTGAGCGCGCCTCCCGGCAGCACGACTCCATCGTAGTCGTCGGGCCTGGCTTGGTCCAAGGTCCGATCGACCGGGACAGTGATGCTCTTGTCGTGGTGTCGGAAGCCTTGAATCTGCCCCCGTTTTGGCGAGATGACCTCCACCTTGGCGCCGGCGCCCTCGAGGGCCTTCTTGGGCTCTGTCAGCTCGCTCTCTTCGAAGCCGTCGGTGGCCAGGATCGCCACCCGAAAGCCTTTCAGGTCTGGCATGTCACATTCCCCTGGCTGCTGCGTGCAGACTCGCCGGTAAGGGCGCCTAGATAGGTCCAGGGACGCGCCAGGACTGTGGCGCGGGTCACACCAGCGTCACGGAACCGGCCAACTCGCGCCGAAACCGGATCCTCTCTGGACGGGCGTGCCGGGAGAGTTCATCATTCTCGCGGACCCTTACAGCGAGGCGCCGTGTCACAATCAGCTGCCACCCGTCCGCAACAGCTCATTCTGTTCGGCCGCAATTTCCTGAAGCACCCGAAGATGCTCGGCTCGTTAATCCCCAGCTCGCGGTATCTGGTGAATCACCTGCTTCGTCAGGTGGATTGGTCGCGGGCCCGGGTCGTGGTCGAGTACGGGCCAGGAGTCGGCACGTTTACCGGCGAGATCCTGCGCCGGCTACGGCCGGACGGTGCCTTGGTGGCGATTGAGACCAATCACGAATTCGTCCATTTCCTTCGGCGAACCGTGGCGGACGACCGGCTGCATGTCGTCCATGGCTCCGCGGAGGAGGCCGACGCCATCCTGGAAGAGCGAGGGCTGCCCTATGCCGACTACGTGATCTCGGGAATCCCCTACACGACGATGCCGGGAGAGATGAGGGAGCGGATTCTGCGCACCACCCATTCCGTGCTCCACCCTACCGGCGCCTTCCTGGTCTATCAGTTCACCCGCGCAGTATTACCCTACCTCAAGCAGGTCTTCGGCCTCGTGCACCAGGAGTTTGAGCCGCGCAACATCATGCCCGCGCGGCTCTTCTACTGCCGGCGGCATCCGGAGCGACGGGCCGAGGTCAGACGGCGCGAGCTGCGTAGCTCAGCTCACGCCGCACCGAAGCCAGAACCCCAGGTCTCTAGGCGCTAAGAGTTCTGACGACCTCGCGCGACGGTCATGCCGCCAGTCCCTCGCTCTTGAGGAACCCGAGCACGCCGCCTGGAATGATGGCGTTGAGCGGGAGTCACCGAGCGAGCGTGGTCACTGAACAACTGCCCACCACGGCAAGGCAACTGCGCACCACGGAGACACGGAGAACACGGAGGTTGCCCGGAACCGTCAGCGTAGTCCTCTATTCTTCTGACTAGGTAGGGGTGCCACTCATCCCACCTTCTCAACAGAATATGGCCCTGCGTGGCATTCCGTGCTGTCTTCGTGTCCGTGTCTCCGTGGTGGGCTTTTTCTGAAGCGTCATCGGAAAAGGATGGACCGCATGAGCCGTTATATCGGCGCACATACGATTGACAAGGGTGGGCTCCACATGTCGGCGGTTCGAGCGGGAAAGGCCGGCATGACAGCGCTCCAGGTGTTTACCGCGATACCCAAGTATTACGGCGACAAGTCAACCATTCGGCCCGAGCGGGTTACCCGCTTTCGCGCGGCCCTGGCCGATGCGGGCATCGCGCCCGGACAGGTGGTGGTGCACGCCGCATACGTGCTCAATACCGCTACGGCCGAGGAGGAGAAATGGCAGCGCGCGGCGGCAGGGCTGCGGAAGGAACTGGAGCGCTCCAGCGCTCTGGGCGCAGGAGCGGTTTGCTTCCACCCCGGTGCGGCGACCGGCTGTGACCGGCTCACGGCCGTGCAGCACGTCGCCCGGGCAATCACCTATGCGCTGGAGGGAGTGAAATCAGATACCCGGCTGTTAGTCGAAAACACCGCCGGTGCGGGTGTGACCATCGGGAAGACCGCGGACGAAGTAGGGGCTATCCTGGCCGCGGTACCCGCCGAGCTCCGCAGCCGCACCGGCTACGGACTGGATACCTGCCATCTCTTCGCCTCAGGCCACGACATCACCCAGTCGGCTACCGCACTCACCTGGATCCTCGACGAATTTGAACAGGCGGCCGGCGCTCCACCGTCCTTCTTCCACCTGAACGACAGTGAAGGGGGACTCGGCTCCAACAAAGATCGTCATGTGCTCATCGGGGAGGGGTGCATCGGAAAGGAACCGTTCGGCTGGCTCATGCAGGATAGGCGGAGTCTGGACGTCCCGCTGATCCTGGAGACCCCGCAGCAGAACTACGAAGTGGCAGGCGACGACCCCACGCCGGATCCATACGATCTCAAAATGATGGAGCTGCTTCGATCGCTCCCCTGAAGTCCGCGGTGCCGCGCCCACGCAACAGGTGTGGACCGCTTCCGGCCTGACGCTTGCTAGGATCCATCCGCGTTCTCAGTCCAGCCCCGAGATCATCCGAAGTTACGTCCGAAAGGACCGACGCATTCAGCCGAATTCGCCGCAGACCGCCGCAGCGCGCGGTCCCTACAGGCCAAGCCGGCCATTTCTGGTAGCCCTCGCCCTCTGCGGCCTGAGCGGCGCCGTGCTGCTCACACCTGCGAGCGGCCTCGAAACCCCGCCGATCGGGACTATCGCCCATGTTTCCAGGCCGGTAACTGTCCTTCCCGCACCCGCACCAACGGACACCGCCGCGCTGGAGCGAGAAGTACTCACGCGCTACCAGCATAAGCCGCTGGTTCGCCTGCTTGGACGGCACACCCGGCAGCCGGGCATCGCCAACCGGATCGCGCGGGCAATCGTTAGGGAAGCCCAACGGCTGCACGTGGCCCCAAGCCTGTTGACTGGGATGCTCCTGACCGAGAACCCGCAGCTCGATGCCGATACCGTGAGCAATGCGGGTGCGATTGGCCTCATGCAGGTGATGCACTTCCACGCCGGCGAGTTCGACTGTGACTCGGATGACCTGGCGCAGGTCGAAGCCAACATCTGTCACGGGGCACGGGTGTTCGGCCAGTACCTGCGACGCACGGGAGATGTGCGTCGTGCACTCCTCCGTTATAACGGCTGCGTCGCCAGCACCAATACACCAAACTGCCACCGCTATCCCGCCAAGGTTCTCCGCGAGGCTCGCCTGGTGCGGCAGCAGATTCTGCTGTACCCTCCTTCTCGTCCAGCGGTTGATTCCGCCTGGATAGCGCAGCTGCCCACGATCAGGGTCATCTCGGGCGACTGAGCTTCAGCAGCTCCCTCAACGCGCGCCCCAGCTTGTGGCCGAATTCCTCGAGCTGATCCAGGAGCGGCGCGGTGTGCCCTTCACAGTATTTGGTAGGTTCAGTGCCCGGCTTGAACCACTCCCGCTGAGTTATCGGGCACCACTCATTGGCGAGATCGCCGTTGAAGGCGTCGACGGTCCGCTCAATCATGCCGGTTGGCGGACGCCAGGCATCCTCCGACCAACGCTCGCGCCAACCGTCGCGATAGAAGGCCGCCCATGCCGGTGCGGCCAGCCGTCCGCCCGACGCGTTCGGCGCGATCCGCCGGGGCACGTCGTATCCGAACCAGACTGCCGCGACGAGATTCGGGGTATACCCGACGAACCACACGTCAGTACCGTTGTTGGTGGTGCCCGTCTTGCCCGCGACGGCGTCGGTCACACCGAAGTCGCGCACGATGCTGCCGGTTCCCCCATCGACCACTGAGCGCAGCATCGAGGTGATCTGGAAGGCCTCCGCCTCTCCCAGCACCCGCTCGGCCTTAGCTCGAGGGGCGCGCCACAGGACCGTTCCATCGGAGCCTTCGATCCGAGTCACCAACGAAGGCTGAATCCGAAATCCACCGTTAGCGAACGGCGCGTAGGCCGCGACCAGCTCCAGCGGCGTTACCTCCAGGGCGCCGAGCGCGAGGGCAGGGACCGGCGCCATCGCGCTGTGGATGCCTGCGCGGCGCGCGTACGCCGCCACTCGGCGTTCGCCCACCGCCTGACTCAAGCGAACGGTGGCGGCGTTCGCGGAGCGCATGAGCGCTCGGCGGAGCGTGAGCGGGCCGGCGTATTCGCCGCCGAAATTGACCGGTCTCCAGATCTGGCCGTGCTCTTCGACCTCCACCGGTGAGTCATCCACCAGCGACGCCGGAGTAAACCCGGCGGACAGCGCCGTCGCGTAGACGAACGGCTTGAAGGCCGAGCCTGGTTGACGCCGGGCGATCAGGGCCCGGTTGAATCCGCGTCTCACGAACCGACGTCCACCGATCAGCACCCGGATCTCACCATTACGCGGATCAAGGCCGATCAACGCTCCTTCCAGCGCTCCCGCCGCTCTATATCCCGGCTCACTCTGTCGCTCGATTACCGCGGCTTGACTCCGAACCACGCGCTCGGCCACCCGCTGCGCTCTGGCGTCCAGCGTGGTTCGTACCACCACATCACCCAGGCCCTGAGCATCCCCTCCCAGGACGGAATCCACTACCGCGCGAATCGGGTCCAAGGCGTACGAGCGATCTTGTTTGGGGCGCCACTCCGATGGTGAGAGTCGAAGGGGCTCGTTCTTAGCTCGTGCCGCCTGCTCGGCCGTGATGTAGCCTTCCCGCGCCATGAGCGTGAGAACCAGATTGCGCCGCGCGATCGCGCGCTCCGGATGGCGGCGTGGCGCGTAGAAGGACGGTCCGCGCGCCACTCCAGCCAGGGTCGCAGCCTCGGCCAGTGACAGGCGATTCACGCCCTTGCCGAACAGGTCGCGGCTGGCTGCTTCCACACCGAAGGTGCCGTTGCCCAAATAGATCAGATTGAGGTAGAGCTCGAGAATCTGTTGCTTGGTCCGGGCATGCTCCAGTCGCCGGGCCAGCTCCAGCTCGATCAGCTTGCGGCGGAGGGAGCGCTCCTGCGAGAGCCGCGGGATGAAGGCGTTCTTCACCGCCTGCATGGTGATGGTGCTGAAGCCCTCGCGTACGTCGAAGTGGGAGAGGTTCCGCGCGGCAGCGCGGACGGCGCTGCGCCAGTCAACCCCGTGGTGAAAGTAGAACCGGCGATCCTCCGTCGCGATGAACGCGGCACGGACCTGCTTGGGAATGCCCTCGAGCGGCAGATTGATGCGCCGGACATAGGTGAGCCGGCCGAGTGGCACGCCAGCGCGGTCGAGGACCTGGCTGCCTTCACTGGGTCGGAATGCCTGGATTGCGGAGGTGGAAGGGCAACCCTGGAAACCGCAGGTTCTCATCCAGGCAATTGCGCTCAGAGTAGTAAACAGCGCCAGCGCGAGAATGGCTGCCGCCATCCACCGCAGGGGGTGACGCCCGAAGTCGAACTTCTTGAGCGCTTCCAACCAGCTTCGCATGCGATCCCACCGCGTATCCAAGAAAACGGCCCCGCGAGGCGGGGCCGTTTCGCTGCCAGGGACGGCGTCAGCGGGTCAGCTTGCCCGGGGGGCATCATCAGACGGGAATACTGGGGCGCTGGTTTCGCCCCGGCTCGGCCCGGCAGAGGATGATGAGTGGCCGTTCGCCCCGGTCCGGTGCTTGAAGCGGTCCCACTCGTCCGTGGCGCGATGGCGTACCGTGTCTGCCGCTTCCTTCACTTTGGTGCGGGCGGTGGCGCGGGCGGTGGCGGTCCGTTCGCTGGTGAGGAAGTAGGTCGTCGCGATGCCGGCCGCGACCGCGAAGATGGTACCCAGCGGGCCGGATTCCTCTTCGTCCTCCTCTTCTTCCTCCCAGTCGCCATAGCGGTCCTGCGCTTCCGCGAGCACCTCTTCTCCTCTCTTGCGCAGCCGGCTCAGGCCGTCACGAGCACTCTTTCGCGCCTTCCCACCCAACTCCTGAGCTTCCTCGAGGGCTTCACCGAGGTCCTCGCTTAGCTGTGCCAGCCGTTTGCGCACGCGCTTGCGGGCACGACCACCGATCTCTTGCGCCTCTTCAAAGCCTTCACCGAAATCCTCGCTCAACTCACTCAGGCGTTTCCTCAGCCGCTTGCGGGTTTGCACGCCGGGTTCGGGCGCAGCAAGCAAGCCGAGGCCGACGCCGAGTGCGGTAGCGAACAGGATCGTGCCAAAGGTGGCGGCGGGTCGTCTTCCCTCCCTGCGTCGAGGGTCAGGCAGATCGTCGATTCTGCGATTATGACTTGTCATCCGTCCTCCAATCACCGCGGGAACAGCCGGCGAGATCCCCCTCCTTAGTGTTACCGGGGCCCAGCCCGGTTCGGAAACACCCCGCTAGACTAACGAATCCAGACGAGGAAGGAAATATCTTGCATTCCACCACCGCCCGCCGAAAAACGCACCTTTCAGACGCCGCCTCAACTTTAGCCACCCCCGGCCGATACTATCTGGTTGGCCTTCTCTCTCGTCTCTGTCCGATCCGATAACTACATACGCCACGTCAAGTTACCTCTGAGCTCGCGATTTGGGTGGACCGCCGGCGTCCAGGGTCCCGGAGACCGCTTGGGATGGAGCACGGAATTGGCACCCCAATGCACGGCACTCCCTGCGGGACCCCCCTTCGCATGGTAGTCGCCTTCACCCAGGCTTGCCCTCGTTGAGGCAGTGAGCCGAGAACCACCGAGAGTGCACCATGTATCTCGTCGAGCTGAGACCCGGTAAAGAGGAACTCTATCGTACGGGCGATGAGCTCGCGGCGGCTATCCGCAACGGCGATGTCGACGTTCACTCGCGCATCTATCACCGCGCGACTTCCAAGTGGATCTCCATTACGCTGCACCCGCAGTTCAAGGCAATCGTAACCCAGAAATCCTCCGAGCGGCCCCCCGAACTGGAGCAGACGAACTGGGCCTACCTGGGGGAGCCGAGCGATGACGCCAGCACTGCCGAGCAGCCGGAGCAGCGCCGGGGTCCGAACGGACAAAGACATCCTTTCCGCCGACCGCTCGCCTTCAGCATCACTGGACTGCTTCTGGTGATCGGTGTGCAGCTCGCCTTCTCCGGACCGCGGCCACCTTGGGCGATCCAGTCGGGCCCTTCGAGTACGGCTCAGCTGCGCGGCACTACCGCCGCCGCCAGCCGGACTCGCGAGGCGACCGTCTCTCTCGCCGGCTCGTCCAACTCGTGGGATACGGCCGAGGGTCCGCGCGACGCCGCTGAAGCCGTGGATGCCGATGCACCTGCGCCCAAGCGCGACACCGTCGCCAAGCTGCCCAGCGCGCCGCGGATCAAAGTGAAGACCTTGGGGGATGGAGTCGATCAGCCGCGGTCTGCTGATGCGCCGAGCGAGAGCCAAACCGTGCGCGGGCTCCTGCGCCGCTATGCCGCGGCTTATGATTCGGCCCGCGCGCGGCTGCAGAGCGGCATGCGGGTCGCACGATTGGACCAGCTGCTTGCGGCATCTCGCTTGGGCCCCGGCGGCGAGGTCACCGAGACCCGACTCGGGCTCGCCGGCGCGGCGAACTTCATCCGGGTGTACCGACAGCAGGAAGCGGCCATCGAGAAGAGCTACCAGGACTCGTTCGCGGTGCTCTCCAAGTCTCACGCGTGGTCGCCACGCGAAGCTCGGGACTGGTACGGCCGGACACCGGCCAAAGAGTCGGGCGCGCTGGTGGCGCTCACGACTTCGCTCCTCACCAGTGTGGATAGCCTGCTGGGTGTGCTCGATGCTCAGGCGGGTGCGTATCGAATCAGCAAGAACGCGATCGCGTTCGAGGATGGTACGGCGGCGCGGGAGTACTCGGCGCTGCGGCAGCAGATCACGGCGACAGTGGATTCGGCGGTCGCCGCCGGTGGGGCGGAGTCGCCTGGCCCATTGGGGTACCTGCTGCAGGCAATCGGAACTAGTCGGCTGCCTCGCGAGAGCTGACCGGCTCGCGGTCAAGGACCGGCGGAGGTTGGCGCAGAAGCTCCGCCGGTGTGCCGCTCATCGCTCGCTCTGCCAGCGCGCGCTCACCACGGGCCGATAAGGCCAGGAAGGCCTCGAGCGGCGACACGCCGACCCGCCGAATGCCGTGATGATCGGTCGCGATCAGGTCCACCAGTCCCGCCGCCACCATCTCCCAGGCAAGCGTATACGGCGCTCCCCGCTCCCCCCCGTAATATCCTGAGAAGCTTCCCGCGTTCACCTGCAGCAGCGCTCCGAGGTCACGCCACCGGCGCATGAGCTCGAGCGGCTCGGTCCCCGGCAGATACCGGTAACGCTCGGGGTGGGCGATCACGACCAGCCGGTCGGCGTCGACCCCGGCGCGCACCACGTCGATATGGGTTCCCTGAAGGTCAAAGCCGAACTCTACCAGAAGCGCCCGGCTACCCCCGAGCCCGACATCGCCTCGACGGACAATCCGCCGCAGGGTGGCGGCATCAGGTGCCCAAATCTCCTGGCCCAGCCGAACTTGGGGAAGGTCATCCCGACCGTCGTGGGCAAGCGCCAACCTATCGAAGGCGCGCCGGTGCAGGTCCAGCTCGCGACCGATGGCGGCATCACTGCCGAGCCTGGGCAGCAGCAGGTGAGGGGTGCTGACCAGCTGCCGCACGCCTTCCTGGTGCAGCAGTGCTAGGGCCTCGAGGGACTCAGCCACCGAGTCCGACCCATCGTCGACGCCGGGCACGAGGTGGTTATGGAGGTCCGTGATAGCTGGGGGAGGAATATCGGCTGCCATGGTCTCGAGTCGGGGCCTTGGACGGGGTCAGGGCGAACCCTAAGGCAACGATTGGGCCATTGGAAGGCTAACGGCTGATCAGCTAACGGCTAACGGCTAACAGCTAACGGCTAACGGCTAACGGCTAACAGCTAACGGCTAACGGCTAACAGCTCTAACGGCTAACGGCTAACAGCTAAGAGCTGACAGCTTACAGCTGTCTCAGCGCGGCAGCCGGCGAATCAACTCACGCTGCCACAGCAGGATATGTAGCTGGAGCGCAGTTACAGCGGGATTGGTTGCCGATGTGGTCTTGACTTCCATTGGGCTCGCCTCCTCTCGAGGGATGTAAGGCGAGTTGCCCCGGATTGGTTCCGGAGGAGGTGAGAGGTGACAGGTAAGAGGTGACGAGTGAGGATAGCATCGCCGAGTCTTGTAGCCGTCAGCTGTTAGCCGTCAGCTGTTAGCCGTTAGCTGTTAGCCGTCAGCTGTTAGCCGTCAGCTGTCAGCCGTCAGCTGTTAGCCGTCAGCTGTTAGCTGTTAGCTTCCTTCATGCCCACTGCCCGCCGTACCCATGGTTTCCGTGAGTCGGTCATCCGCGGAATGACGCGTCTCGCTCGCGAGTACGACTCCCTCAATTTGGCCCAGGGATTCCCCAACTTTCCTGCCCCGGACCTCTTGAAGGAAGCGGCTGTGCGGGCGATCGCGAGCGACATCAATCAGTACGCCATCACCTGGGGGGCGCAGCGGCTGCGGGAGGCGCTGGCACGAAAGTACCAGCGCTGGTACGGACTCTCAGCCGATCCGGAGCGGGAGATCACGGTCACTTGCGGTGCGACCGAAGCGATGATCGCCACCCTGCTCGCGGTGGTAAACCCGGGCGACGAGGTGGTGGTGTTCGAGCCCTTCTACGAGAACTACGGCCCGGACACCATCCTGGCGGATGCCACACCGATCTACGTTCCGCTCCAGCCGGGACGCGAATTGGATCTGGATCGGCTGGCCGCCGCGTTTTCACCCCGCACCCGGGCCATCATCGTGAACACGCCAAGCAACCCCGCCGGAAGGGTGCTCAACCGGCGAGAACTGGAGGCGATCCGCGACCTCTGTGTGGCTCACGATGCGCTCGCGGTGACGGACGAGATCTACGAGCATATCCGGTTCGAGGGGGAGCACATTCCCATCGCCACCCTTCCCGGGATGCGCGAGCGAACCGTCACCATCAGCGGCGCCTCCAAGAGCTTCAGCGTGACCGGCTGGCGGGTCGGTTGGATCCTTGCCCCGGCGGCCCTCACCGAGGCGATCCGAAAGGTCCACGACTTCCTCACCGTCGGCGCCCCGGCACCGTTGCAGGAAGGAGTGGCGGCGGCGCTCGACGGCCTGGACGACACGTTCTACGAAAATCTGGCCTCGACCTACCGGACCCGGCGGGATCTGCTCTACGCGGCATTAATCGATTCCGGGTTCGAGTGCACCGCGCCGGAAGGGGCGTATTATATCCTGGCCGACTTCTCCGACTTGGCTGGAATCGCGAGCGGAGCGGGCGTCCTGCCCGACGATACTGCCTTCGCCATCTGGCTCTCTCGGGAAATCGGGGTGACCCCTGTTCCCGGCTCCAGCTTCTTTCGCGATGGTGGCGGCGGGAAGTCGCTGGTGCGATTCGTCTTCTGCAAGACGGAGGAGATCCTGATCGAGGCGGCTCGGCGGCTGCGAACGCTCCGCGGGGTGAGAGGCGCGATCGGACGCGAGACAGATTTGGACAGAGAGATCGCGACGCGCAGCGGTTTGCAGCGATGAGATTCGGCGGCGTAATGTGACCTGAATCCTTTCGGGCTTAAGCCGACAGACGTACCCTGGTGATCCAGTTCCTCAGCAGGGCGACGTATGGGCACCCCGTGTCTCACCTTCCGGCGTGGCAAGTCCCTTTCTTTCATCGTTCCCATCCTGCTCGGCGCCTGCAGCAGCGACGTCACCCTTCCTGGCGATCAGCTGCCGGCCGAGCTGCGCGCGATCTCAGGGGACCAGCAGAGCGGGACGATCAGCAGCCCCCTCGCTGCGCCGCTGATCGTCGAGGCAGCCGACGCCGGCGGGCGCCTCGTTCCCGGAGCGGCGATCGTGTTTCGCTTCGATGCCGGCGTGTCCGATGGCCAGCTGGACCCCGACACTGCTGTCACCGATGCCGATGGGAGAGCGTCGGTTGCGGTCTGGCTGGGTTCTCCGGTCGGCGCCCAGCTGGTCGTCGGACGCGCCACCCAGGCCGCTTCCGATGATGTGGTGGTCCGATTCACCCTCAATGCGGCTCAACCTCCTCGCAATCCAGATCCGCCGGGAGGCGGGGGCGGGGGCGGCGGGAAGGGTGGCGGCGATGGTGCGGGTGGCGGCAATGGTGGTGGAGGCGGTGATAACGGTGGCGCCAGCGGTGGCGGTGGGGGCGGGGGGGATGGTGGGGGTGGCGATGATGGAGGCGGTGGGCACGGGCATGGCCATGGACATGATAACGGGCACGGTCATGGCCATGGGGACTGATACTCCCTGGCCGGGCGCAGTTCGAAACGATAGTGTAGGTGCTGAGTCGATCGTCGTCTCCGGAAGCTGGAACCGACGATCATGCGATTCGAACTGGGAGGTCCTATGCGGTCTGCCGGGTGGTTGACTGGACTGTTTGTTTTGGGAGGGTTGTCAGGCTGCGGCAGCGATCACCCGGTGGAGTCGGCACGGGTACGGGCTTCCGTGCGCGATCTCACTCAGCCTGCGGAACCCGCTGCGGTGGCCGTGGCATCTCCCGTGGAGCTTGCCCGCGCTCGGCCCCGCTCGTCCGCATCCCACCCGAATCGAGTGAGCCACAAGCCCGCTCTCGTCCGCAAGACCCCTCCCGCACCACTGGCTACTCCGACGCCGGAGCCGGTGATCACCGCTATCCCCGCTGTCATGAAACCGATCAGTGGACCGGTCGCTCCGGCCGCTCAGCCGGAGCGAGGAATTGGTCACGAGCTGGCGCCAGGAGAGACCATCACGATCATTCCGGCTGCGTCGGGCCCGTCCACCGATGTTGGCGATGGGGTGGCGGATCGGGAGCGTCCCGCCGGCGGTGGGATCTTCATTGGCGGGGGCCACGGGGGCACTTGCCGTCCGCGCGGAGGTGTAAGGGGCCTTCGTCACACTATTTGAGAGTCGGGCTAGCGGCACCCCTGCTGCTCTAGTTATGCTTTAATCTCGTTCGCTGACACTGTACCGTATACGGAGTTTCGGCTCCCCTCTGGCCGATGCTACCGCTGGAA
>JBIOUY010000023.1:0-10164 GCA_044867445.1 Gemmatimonadales bacterium | reverse complement strand
AGTCGAGCCCGCTTGGCTCGGACGCCGCGTGGCCTTCTGGGCTCCCCGCACCAGCGGCACCTACGCCGAGTACGCCGTCGCGCCTGCCAACTCCCTCTTCTCGCTCCTCGATCACATCGACATCGCGGTTGCGGCCGCGCTTCCGGTGCAGGGGCTCACCGCCTATGGCCTAGCGAACTTTGCCTCGGCGTTGACGCCTGGGCAGACCGCCCTGGTCCATGCGGCAGCAGGCGGCGTGGGCACACTCCTCCTGCAGCTCCTGCAACATCGTGGCGTCCAGGTCTTCGGCACCGCGTCCTCCGCGACCAAGCAGGACCTGGTTCGAAATCTGGGCGCCATTCCCCTCCCGTACGGCCCCGGCCTGCCGGAGCTGGTCCGGGATGCGACGGGAGGCCGAGGGATCGATGCGGTGTTCGATTCCGTTGGGCGGGCTACGCAGGCCGACAGCCTGGCGGTATTGGCGCGCTATGGCCAGCTGGTCTTCTTCGGCGAGGCCAGTGGCTCACCGGCCCCGGTCCACCCCGACGAGCTCTACCCTCGGAATCTGAGGATCAGCAGCTTCTGGCTGCCCGCCGATCCGCCCGAACGGTGGAACACCGCCCGCCGCGAGCTGCAGGAGTGGGTGGCCGCCGGCCGGCTCCGCGTGATGGTGGGGCAGGCGTTCCCCCTGGCCGACGCGGCCGAGGCGCACCGTCGACTGGAACAGCGCCAGACACAGGGGAAGGTGATTCTGCTCCCGGCGGCCTGACGCCCCATTCTGATTCCTCGAGGCAGGACTCATGCACCTGAATGGCATCCCCTTCGGGATCACCGATTGGCAAGACATCGAACCGACCGAGCATGCGGGTGAGGTCGGCGTGGCCCGATGGCGGACTCGACAATTCGGAACGGTTCGGGTACGGCTGGTCGAGTACTCAGCCGGCTATCGAGCCGATCACTGGTGTCGGAAGGGTCACATTCTCTTTTGCGTTGCCGGCGAGCTCGAGACCGAATTAGCGGATGGCCGCCTCTTCTGACTGGCGCCGGGCATGAGCTACCAAGTGGCGGACAACGCGGAGCCACATCGGTCGCGCACGGCCACTGGGTCGACGTTGTTCATTGTTGATTGACCCGGGTCGGCCGGGTAGGACTCGGAACCAGCGGTGGCCGCGGACTGCGCGAGTTGGGCGTGCAGGCGAGGGCCTATGTCGCCACCTCACGAACGGGTAGTCTGGTCCCAACATGAAGTCAGGCGTGGAGACGGCATATAAGGGCGGTCAGAGGGGACACGCCCCCCGAAGAGCTTGCCGAAGCTCGCCTCGGCCGGCAGCTTATGCGGGCCATCAGGCCACGCGAAAGGCAGTACCTGCCGTGAACGGCGCCGACGTCCGTGAGCTCTTTCCCGGACACGATCTACCTGAACACGGCCACGATTGTCCGTGGGGTGCACGCCCGCACGAGAGGCATACGAGCGTGCGGCCGAACGTTGGTCAGCCGGTCGATTTGACTGGACCGAAGCGGAACGGGCAGGGGAAGACGCCCGAGCCGTTTTCGCGGAGATCGTCGGAGCGCATCATGAGGAGGTCGCGATCATCCCGGCCATGAGCACCGCCGCCGGAATAGTCGCCGCGAACTTGCCGTCCCGAAAGCGCGGCGAAAACATCGTGGTCGCCGAGAACGAATTCAGCTCGAACTATTTCCCGTGGCTCCTGCTGCGGGAGCGTGGCTACGAGGTGCGCACCGTGCCATCCGACGGCGACGGCATTTCGCCGGAAGCCTTCGGCGAAGTCGCCGATGCGGGAACCCGCCTCGTCGCGGTAAGCGCCGTGCATTCGCCCACTGGGTATCGCACAGACCTCGCTGCTTTCAGGCGGGTTGCCAATCGATCCGGGGCCTGGTTGTTCGTGGATGCCTGTCAGGCCGCGGGGGCGGTGCCCCTCGACGTAGTGCGCGACGGCGTCGATTTCCTGGCAGCCGCGAGCCACAAGTTCCTTCTCGGCGCACGGGGATGGGCTATCTCTACGTTCGTCGTGAGCTCCTCGATGGCATCCGTCCCATTCTCCCCGGTTGGAAGGCCGCCCGGAAGCCACTCGAGAGCTTCTACGGCCCGGCCATGGACCTGTCGCCGACGGCGTTGAAGCTCGACACCTCATTGGTGTGGTTCGCTGCGCTTGCCGAGCAAGCCGCGCTCGGGATCTTTCGCCGATTCGGGATTCAAGCCCTTCTCGATCGCAACGCCCAGCTGTCCCGACGCTTGCATGACGCGCTTGCCGCGCATTGCCCCGCTGTACGTCCCTTCGCGCAACCTCACCGCTCCATGATCGTCTCCGTACCGGTGGCCAACACCGAAGCAGTCATGACGCGGCTGCGCGCGGCAAATGTGGTGGCGTCGGTACGCGCGGGCAGAGTACGGTTGTCGGTGCACTTCTACAATCTGGAGGAGGAGATCGATCACGTCGCCGAGCTGATTGGAAGCGCATGAGATCCGTCATGCTCGGCGGGTTCGAGCACCACCTTGGACGTCACCGACCTCGACCGCTCGCTGGAGTTCTACACCAAGGTTCTCGGCCTGGAGCTGGCCATGCGACGTGATGTGGACGGGGCGCTCGCCGATGGACCTACGCGGCCGGACCTGGGCGCAGTGTCGTGAGCCGAGTGGACCCGTGCTGTCGAATAGGAGGTCCAGTGGCCGCCTCGGAGGACCTCACCCTCGAAGTCGCGACCGAAGCGGACGCTCCGGTGTTGTCTAACCTGCTGGAGCTCTACCTGCACGACCTGAGCGAGATCTTCCCGATCGAGGTTGGCGCCGACGGTCGCTTTGGGTATGACAAGCTGCCGCTCTATTGGTGTCAACGCGACACGCACTTCGCCTTCTTGATCCGATGTCGCCGTCGTGTTGCGGGTTTCGCGCTGGTTACCCGCGGGTCGCCGGCCACCGACGATCCCGAAGATCTTGATGTGGCGGAGTTCTTCGTCCTTCGCTCGTACCGCCGCTCCGGTGTTGGTCGCCGCGCGGCGTTTCTACTCTGGAGCCGCACTGCTGGGCGCTGGATCGTGCGGGTGTCGGAAGCGAATCGCGCCGGCCTTCCTTTCTGGGATGCGATTATTGGGGAATACACCAAGGGCACGTTCTCCAAGGCGGAGCATCCCGGCAAGCTTCACCTGTTCCGGGTCTTCCTGTTCAGAAGCGATACAAGAAGCTAGACGAGGCTCGCCACCCCTCGCATTTCGCTCAGCATAGGAGATCTGCAGGTGGACATCGAGGAGTACCAACCTGGTCCCTATGTGATTTCCAGCGATCCAGCGTGCTTGGATGCTTCCGCCGTTCACCAGTTCCTTAATACATCGTACTGGGCAGACGGCATTAGCATCGACCTCGTCCGGCGTTCACTTGAAGCATCGCTCTGTTTCGGGTTGTATGCCCCGAGCGCCAGATCGGGTTGGAGCGGGTGATTACCGATCGCGCCACCTTTGCGTATCTGTGCCACGTCTACGTGCTGCCGGCCCATCAAGGTCAGGGGCTGGGAGGTTGGTTGATCCAGTGCGTGATGGGCAGCCGGCAGCTTCGGGGGCTGGGCCGATGGATGCTCGTTACCCGGGACGCGCACCGTGTGTATGAGCATGCGGGCTTCAGCGTAGCGGCGAACCCAGAGCGCATCATGGAGATCGTCCGCCCAGGGCTGTATCGGGCGACGTCGACATGAAGCCCCACACCTCCACGGTCCTGCGCTTCGTCATTCTGCTCGGCGTAGTGAACCTGTTCGCCGATTTCACCTATGAAGGAGCGCGGAGTGTCACCGGGCCGTTCCTCGCGCAATTAGGGGCGACCGCCGCGATCATCAGTATCGTCTCCGGGATCGGGGAATTCGCCGGCTATACGCTGCGTGCGGTCGCCGGGTGCGTGGCCGACAAGACGGGACGGTATTGGTTGCTGGCGTTTGGCGGCTACGCGATCAACCTGCTCGCGGTCCCCGCACTGGCCCTCGCGGGCCATTGGCCGGCCGCTGCCTGCCTGATTGCGGCCGAGCGGACCGGCCGCGCCATTCGGCGGCCAGTCGTGCAGGGCATGCTGTCGCATGCGAAGGACGATGTCGGCGGCGGGCGTGCGTTCGGCATCAACGAATCGCTGGACGCGCTTGGCGCCACGATCGGGCCTGCCATCATGGCCCTTGTGATCGCTTGGCGCGGTAGTTACCGGCTCGGGTTGGGCCTGTTACTCCTCCCGGCCCTCTTATGTCTGGCCCTTCTCGGCGTAGCCCGGAAGCGCTACCCGAATCCGCGGGGCTTCGAAGTCGCATCGCGCGGTGCATCGAACCGGCTCCCGCGCAGTTACTGGTGGTATGTCGGCGGCGGCGCCCTGATCGGGTTTGGGTTCGTCGATTTCTCGCTCATCGCGTTTCACTTTCAGAAGGCTGGAAGCCTTGAAGGGAGTCTCGTTCCACTGTCGTATGCCGTGGCCATGGGCTCGGGAGCGGCAGCCAACTTCCTCCTGGGAGACTGGTACGATCGCATCGGGTTTCCCGTTCTCGTGGGCGTGTTTCTCATCGGGTCCCTCTTTACGCCCTTGGTCTTTTTCGGACCACCTGCGTTCGCGTGGGTCGGAATAGGACTCTGGGGCATCAATAAGGGCGCTCAGGACACGCTGCTCAAACCGGCCATCGCCCCGCTCATCGCGCCGGACCGTCGGAGCACCGCGTTTGGCATCTTCGACACCTGTTTCGGCACAGCGTGGCTTGCCGGCAGCATCGCGTTCGGGCTGCTGTACGACAAGTCGCTCCCGGTGCTCGTCGGCACGTCGGTCATTGGACAGCTGCTCTCGTTACCGCTGTTCATCCTCGGACGGCAATCGAGCAGAACCTCGCGCGGTCGCGGCGGGGTTGGGTGACTCGCCGTTGGCGGGAGATCGTCCGCCCAGGGCTGTATCGGGTTGACAGCTAACGGCTAACGGCTAACGGCAATGCCGAAGGTGTGAGCACTTTAGCTGTTGGCTGTCAGCCGTTGGCTATTCAGCTGTTGGCTGTCAGCCGTTGGCTGTTCAGCTGTTGGCTGTCAGCTATTGGCTGTCAGCTGTTAGCCGTTAGCCTTTAGCTGTTAGCCGTTAGCCTTTACCTGTTAGCTGTTGGCTGTCAGCTGTTAGCTTCTGTGTGCCATGTGGCACCCCGACCCCTTCATTAAATACCCCATCCCGGAGACGCATCCGCCCACCGCGGAGGAGGCGGCCCGATCGCTCTGGTTCAGGCCGCTCTGCTCCGGCCGGCTCGCCCTGAGCGAACGCACCTGGGTTCCCGCCATGGTGCCCTGGCGGGCCACCGAGGACGGGTTGGTCACCCCTGAGGTGCTGGCATGGTACGAGCGGTTTGCGCGGGGGCAGCCCGGAGCGCTGGTGGTCGAGGCGACCGGCATTCGCGACATTCCCAGCGGACCACTGCTCCGGATCGGGCACGACCGGTTCATTCCCGGGCTCGCCGAGCTGGTGCGCACGGTTCATAACGCCAGTAGCGGCCGGACTCGGCTGTTCATTCAGATCATCGACTTTCTCAGGATCCGGCGTCGGCCGGAGCCGGAGCGATACTTTCGAGAGTTCCTGACTATCACCGATCGGCACCGTGCGCTGCTGCGCGGGACCGACGACTCGATCCGGGATGCGCTGGCGCGATTGCCCGAGGCGGAGTGGCCCCTGATCCTGAACCAGCGAGAGCTCGAGAGCGTCCAGTTCGGCGAGCGGGAGCGGGTTACCGACACCTGGCTGCCGCACATCCGGGAGCTGCCGCGAGTTCTTCCGGACTTATTCGCCCAAGCTTCTGCACGCGCCGAGGAGGCGGGTTTCGACGGGGTGGAGCTACACTACGCCCACGCCTACACCATGGCGTCCTTTCTCTCCGCGCTGAACGATCGAGACGATGGCTACGGCGGGCCGCGGGAGCATCGGGTGAAGCTGCCGCTCGAGGTCTATCACGCGGTGCGTGCCGCGGTGAGTGAGCGATTCGTAGTGGGAGTGCGCTTCCTGGGCGAGGAATGCATTCCCGGAGGCAACACCTCCGAGGATGCCGCCTGGTTCGGGGCGGAGTTCGCGCTGTCGGGCGTGGACTACCTCTCGCTCTCGCGCGGAGGCAAGTTCGAGGACGCCAAGCAGCCGCGGCCGGGCTGGGCTCGATACCCCTACACCGGGCCCAGCGGTTACGAGTGCATGCCGACCGTGCGATCGGACGAGCGAGGACCATTCGGTAGGAACGCGGCGGCCACTCTCGCGGTACGGGAGGCGGTGCACGCCGCGGGATGCCAGACGCCGGTCGTCATGTCGGGCGGGATCTCGACCTTCGAGCAGGCGGAGGAGCTGCTCCGGACCGGCGTGGCTGATATCATCGCGTCGGCGAGACAGAGCCTGGCCGACCCCGACTGGTTCCGGAAGCTCAGGCTGGGCTGGGGGGACGAGGTGCGGCGTTGCGTCTTCACCAACTACTGTGAGGGCCTGGATCAGGTGCACAAGCCAGTGACCTGCAAGCTCTGGGACCACCTCGAGCTCGAGGGGGACGAGAGGCCGCGCACCGCCGACGGCCGTCGGCGAATGGTGGCCCCGGCATGGGAGCCAGGGGAGCGGGCCGCCAGGTGAAGGTCGCGATCGTGGGGGCGGGTCCCGCCGGCCTCTATCTCGCCATCCTGCTGAAAGGGAACGACCGGCGCCATCAGGTGACGGTCTACGAGCGGAACCGGGTGGAGGACACCTTCGGCTTTGGGGTGGTGTTCTCCGACGAGACGCTGGAGAACGTGGGCGAGGCTGACGCCGAGACCAATCAGGCGATGGCCGCCGCCGCGGCCCGGTGGGAAGACATCGAGATCCACTACCGCGGCACCGTCATGCGGTCAACGGGCCATCGGTTCTCGGGGGTGGAACGCAAGACCCTGCTGGAGCTGCTTGCCCGGCGGGCGCAATCGCTCGGCGTCGAGATTCACTGGCAGCAGGAGATCAGGGATCTTTCCGACTGCAGCCTCCCTCATGCCGATTTGATCGTCGCCGCCGACGGGGTTGCCAGCCTGATCCGCGACCGGCTGTCGGGTCAGTTTCAGCCTCAGCTCGATTGGCGCCGCAACCGCTTTGTCTGGCTCGGCACCACTCGTCCCTTCCCCGCTTTCACCTTCTACTTCAAGCCGTCGCCCGCCGGTCTCTGGCGCACCCATGCATATCGGTACGCCCCAGGTCGCTCCACCTTCATCGTCGAGGCGAGAGAGGAGACCTGGAAGGCGAGCGGTCTCGAGGAGAACGACGAGCAGGGCACGGTAGCGTACCTGGAGCAGCTATTCAAGGAAGAGCTGCACGGCCACAAGCTGCTGGCCAATCGCTCCATCTGGCGGCGCTTCCCCACCGTACGCAATGCTCGGTGGCACTCGGGGAACGTCGTGTTGTTAGGCGATGCGGCTCATACGGCGCACTTCTCAGTGGGCTCGGGCACCAAGCTGGCGATGGAGGATGCCATCGCGCTGGCCGTCGCGTTGAAAGCGGTGAACTCCATTCCCGCCGCGCTCGCCAGCTATGAGGCCGGCCGGCGGCCGCTGGTGGAGAGTCTACAGCGCGCGGCCCAGGCGAGCCTGGAGTGGTTCGAGTCGGTCGAGCGGTATCACGACACCGAGCCGATCCAGTTCGCGTTCAGTCTGCTCACCCGAAGCCTCCGCATCACTCACGAGAATTTGAGAGTGCGCGACCCAGCACTGGTGGCACAGGTGGACCGCTGGGTCGCGGAGCAGGCCACGAAACAGAGCGGGCGCCCGGTGACGCTCGATCCCTGCCCTCCGCCGTTGTTCACCCCGTACAAGATTCGCGAGCTGGTGCTGCCCAATCGGGTCGTGGTGTCATCCATGTGTCAGTACCGCGCGAGCGACGGGATGCCGAACGACTGGCACCTGGTGCACCTCGGTAGCCGAGCGATCGGCGGCGCGGGGCTGGTGATGACGGAGATGACCGACGTGAGTCGCGAGGCACGAATCTCTCCCGGCTGCGCCGGGATGTATCTCCCTGACCATGTAACTGGGTGGCGGCGGATCGTGGAGTTCGTGCACCGGGAGAGCGAGGCCAAGATCGGTATCCAGCTGTCGCACGCCGGCAGGAAAGGTTCGACCCGGGTGCTCTGGGAAGGCGAGGATGAGCCGCTGCCCGAAGGGAACTGGCCGCTGATCGCGCCGTCGCCCATTCCTTATCGGCCGCACAACCAGGTGCCTCGTGAGATGACCCGGAGCGACATGGACCAGGTGCTCGCCGACTTCGTTCGCGCCACCACGATGGCCGACGCCGCGGGGTTCGATCTGCTGGAGCTGCACCTGGCGCACGGCTATCTGCTGGCTTCGTTCATCTCCCCGCTCACCAACCGGCGAGCCGACGAGTATGGCGGACCACTCGCTAACCGGATGCGCTATCCGCTGGAGATCGTGACCCGCGTCCGCGCGGCCTGGCCCGAGGCCAAGCCGCTATCCGTCCGGATCTCGGCGGTGGACTGGGCGCCAGGAGGGATGGAGGCGCACGACGCGGTGGAGGTCGCGCGGATGGTCGTCGCCGCGGGAGCGGATATTGTGGACGTCTCCGCTGGGCAGACGGTTCCCGAGGGCAAGCCGGTCTACGGGCGGCAGTTCCAGACGCCATTCAGCGATCGGATCCGACACGAGGCGCGGGTGCCCACGATGACCGTGGGGACCATCTCCTCCGCCGCCGACGTCAATACCATCATCGCGGCTGGCCGCGCCGATCTGGTAGTGCTGGCGCGGGCGCATCTCTGGGATCCGTACTGGACCCGCCATGCCGCGTACGACCTGGGGTACACGCTGCCCTGGCCGCCGGAGTACGCGACGCTGAATCGGTACACGGTAAGGCGGTAAGGCGGTAACTCCTCATCCCGAGCCCTTCGACAAGCTCAGGGCAGGCTCCGCGAGGGACCTTCTCCACGGGTACCGATACCGGTTGAGTAGGTCCCTCGAGCCGCGGAATCTGCGTATCTGCTTCGAGGCCCCTCTCGGACGGAGTGGGAGCACAGTATTCCAGCCGTGTAGACTCTGCACTCTCGATCACATTTCGGAGTCCTCGGAAGCCGCGGTAGCAATGCGATTCACCAGCGCCATCGTCCGTCCTCCCCCTGTCACCTTCGCCGCCGGGATCACCTCGTCCGGCCTCGGCCCACCAGATTTGGCACTCGCGCTCGAGCAGCACGAGGCATACTGCCGCGCATTGGCTGGGCTCGGGCTCTCTCTCGTCAGGCTCGCGCCGGATCCCGAATTTCCCGACTCCACCTTTGTCGAAGATGCCGGCATCGTCACCCCTCGGGGCGCGATCCTCACCCGCCCGGGCGCCGCGAGCCGCATCGGAGAGGTGGCGGCGCTCGGAGCGGTCCTCCGAAAGTGGTTTCCCGAGTTGGCCGCGATCACCGCGCCCGGCACTGTAGACGGCGGCGACGTTTGTGAGGTGGGTCAGCACTACTTCATTGGGGTCTCGGAGCGTACCAATGCCGAGGGGGCGGCCCAGCTTGGCTGGTGGCTGGCGCGGCACGGCTTGAGCTGCAGAGTGATCGACATCCGAGCACTGCCCGGGTTACTGCACCTGAAGACTGGGCTTTCCTGGTTGGGTGAGCGAAGGCTGCTCGCCTTCGGTGAGATCGCCGGCCACGAGGCGCTGCGCGGGTGGGAGGTTGTGCGGGTGCCTAAAGGGGAGGACTACGCCGCCAACTGTATCAGGGTGAACGATAGGCTGCTGGTGTCCGAGGGTTTCCCGGCGACCAGCGCACTACTCTGCGAGTTGGGCTATGACCTCATCCCGCTCGCCATGTCGGAATTTCAGAAGATGGACGGTGGCCTGAGTTGTCTGTCGGTACGCTGGTAGGGCGGTATGGGACGGCAAGGGGAGGGCCGCGCTGCGGCAGCGGAGAAGTTCCCTCCGGGCGCTGCAGTCCGCGCTGCTTTCGCCTGGCGGGCATCGATGCGCAAGAGCGCGCACTGAATGCGCCCTCCGGGACCTCCCCCGCTGCCTGGCGCTGCTCCTGGTATCGCGCCTTACCGCCTTACCGCCCTACCGCCCTACCGCGCTACCGTGCGCGCCTTCAACTCCTGCAGCCAGTGCTCCGCCAGCACCAGCTCACTCTGCTGCGTTGCCTCGCCCTCGCGCAACATTACGAACCGGCGGTCGTCCGGACTGACGGCATAGGAATGAAT
>JBIOUY010000022.1:0-15197 GCA_044867445.1 Gemmatimonadales bacterium | reverse complement strand
AAACTGGCGATCAAGCCGGCCGTGCTTCCCGATACCGGCGGAGGCCAGCCGGAGGTCGCCTACCTCTCTCCCGCCACCGGGTACGTCACGATCTACCGGCGCAGGCTGGATGGCGGCAAGCCGAAGGCCATCGTCTCCGGAGGGCGGTCCGCGGAGCTGGAGTCGTTCCATCCGTTCGAGTCGCGCATGGATGCGTCGCGCCCGGGACTGTTGCTCTTCACCGCGCGTTACGGTGACCGCGACGCGCTGATCGTCTGGAGTCTGCGGCGCAATCGGGTGGTCGGCCGATACCAGTTCACCCAGTTGGTCTCGTTGCTGTCGCCTCACTGGATGCCGAACGGGCAGAGCATCGTCTTGAGCGGACTCTCGGAGAGCGGAGTCTCCGATCTCTACCTGGTGCGGCTCCCCGACGGAAACCTCGAGCAGCTCACCGACGATCACTATCAGGACCTGGATCCCAGTCCCAGTCCCGACGGTCGTCGCATTGTGTTCACCTCCGATCGCACTGCGGGAGGCTTGGACGGGGCCATCAACCTCTTCCTGCTGCAAGTCGATACCCGGGAAACCAGCCAGCTCACCTCGGGGAAATGGGTCGATGAAGTTCCCACCTGGGCCGCGGACGACCGGATCTATTTCAGTTCCGATCGTGACGGTGTCCTGAACGTCTTCTCGGTGGACACGCTGGGAGGCGGTCGACGCGAGACCTCGGCGTGGAGCGGTGCCTTCGACGGAGTTCCCCTGCCCGATGGAAAGGGGTTGCTGGTCGGAGGGTTTCACGACCTGAGCTGGAACCTGTACCGCTACCCGGTCGACCGCTCGGCCCAGCGCGATGGTTTCGTCGCGGGCGCACCGGCACCGGCCGGTCAATGGACCTGGGCGGCCCCGCCCGACAGCACGCAGAGCGTTGTGGCACGACGAGAGCCCTATCGCAAGCGACTCACTCTCGACATCGCCGCCGGCGAAGCGGTGCTCATTCCCGGGTACGGGGGAGCGCAAGGCGTCTTCTTCGCCATGAGCGACCTGCTGGGCGACAACCTCCTCTTTGGCTCGGTCTCCTCTTACCAAGGTCGTCGGCTCGGGAGCATTCTTTCCAATCTCAGCGTCACCAGTGTGTACCTGAACCGCTCCCGGCGGGTGAACTGGGGCCTCGGCGCCTTCCGGGTCAAGTCGCGGAACTTTGAAGGCGATCGCGTGGTGGCCTACGATGAAACCGCCTACGGCGCGCTTGGGATACTGCGGTATCCGCTCACTCGATTCAGCCGGATCGAGAGCGAGGTGGTCCTGGAGCATTCCGACCGGACCGATTTTACCCTGCCGGTGGACCAGCCCAGACGCATCGGCTGGATCGCATCCCACTACCTCAGTTTTGTCCGGGACAATTCGCTCTGGATCGCGAGCGGACCGATCGACGGCGGCAGCTTCAGCCTGACCGCTGGGGTGTCGAGCGACTTCTCTAACAGCCGGCTCGATAGCTATCTGTTCTCCGGGGATTGGCGTCGCTATCTCCGGCTCGGCCGCCGTACCACCTGGGCTCTTCGAGCCTACGGTTACTTCAGCGGCGGGGACCGGCCGCGCCGTACCAACATCGGCGGCACCCTCGGGCTTCGGGGTTATCCTGAGTTTGGCTACATCGTGGGCTCCAGGGCGTTCATGTTCAATCAGGAAATTCGATTCCCGCTACTCACTCACCTCACGCTCGGCACGCCGTTCGGTGATGTGGACTTTCCCGAGATTCAGGGCGCTCTCTTCACCGACGTGGGAAGGGCGACCTTCCTCACCTCCCCGGGCAGGGCCCTGCTGGGCAGTTATGGGATTAGCTTCCGGTTGGCTTTGGGTCCCTTGCTGGTGCTGCGGCTCGACACCGGACGCCGCTTCTCCGACGACCGGAATTTTGAAGGATATAGCCTGAGCGACAGCCAGCGGCGTCGAGGGTTCGTGCACTTCTTCTTTGGCTATAACTATTGATGTTGCAACGCGTTCTGGTTGACCGACGGGCCCTCCTCGTCTATGTTGCGCTCGCCGTCTCCGGATGCCATCCCGCGCCCGGGGCGCTGGTACCCGAGGGCGCGATGCCGGTGAATCGGGAGCAAGTCAGCCTCTGGGTATCGAATACGATCCCGCCCGGTCACCGTCTGCACCGCTTCAAGTGGCTCTTCCAGGACGAGCGTTCCAGCGCGGGAGGCCGAGGCAGTGCTCGGATCGCTCCCCCCGACTCACTGCGGTTCGACGTCGCCGGCCCATTTGGAACCGGCGCTTCGTCGGCCGTCGTCATCGGGAATGAGCCGCTCTGGGTCGAGCCACCCGAGGCCATCAAGAAGCTGGTGCCCAACTATCCCCTGATGTGGGCGATGTTCGGCGTGGCGCGCATGCCGGAAGATGGCGCAAAGCTGCGCGGGCTCAATCATGACGGAGTCACGGTCTGGCAGTACGCCGGGACGGCGGACACTATCGACTATCTGCGCAGCGCCGGCCCTTCCGGCCGTTTCGTGGCGGAGGTGCACCACGCGGGCGAGCTTGTTGGCCGGGCCGAAACCACGCTGGATTCCGCTGGCAGACCGGTAAAGGCGCGACTGACGGTTCCCAGCGTGCCGGCCAAGCTCGATCTCACTTTCCTCTCGACCGCTCAGGCCTCCTTTGCGTCTGACATTTGGGCTCCTCGCAAGCCTTAGCGTCCTGCTTCTAGGCGGTTGCCTTTACGGCTTCGCCGGGGGCGGCCTGCCACCTTCCATCAAGACCGTGGCGGTTCTCCCGTTCGACAACCAGACGCCGGAGCCGACGCTCACTCAGGAGGTCTCGGTCGCGGTGCGCGAAGCGGTGCAGAGCCGGCTGGGCCTTCGCGAGGCGAGTGAGAACCAGGCCGATGCCGTCGTGCGCGGCACCATCTCGCGCTACGAGCCGGATCTGCCGGTGGCCTACCAGGGCAACACCCAGAACAACCAGGTCACCGTGAGTCGGCGCCTGGTGCAGATCACCGTGTCGGTCGAAATTCTGGATCAGCGACGAGGGAAATCGCTGTGGTCTCGCAGTGGCCTGCTCCTCGAGGGCGACTACAATCCAGGGCAGGAGCGGGACGGCCGCCAGAAGGCGCTGGACAAGTTGGTGACCAACATCGTGGAGGGCGCCCAATCGCAATGGTGAGCCCGAGCCCATCCTACCGGCGAGGCGGCAGCACCTTCGGGTGCCTCTTCTCTTTGCTGCTCTTCGTCGCGGCGGTGTACTACGGCGTGCACATCGGGCAGATCTATCTCCACTACTACGAGTTGCTGGACGCGATGAAATTCCAGGCGAGCCTGGCACAGAGCGTACCCGATGCCGCCATCGTGCAGCGTCTGAGTGCCACCGCCGACTCGCTGCTGGGAAAGACGCCTCGATTCACCGTCGACCGGCGCACCTACCGCAACCGGATCCTCATCCTCACCGAGTACACAGAACGTGTCGACCTCCCCTTCTTCAAACACACCTTCGTTCTGCGTCCTCGGGCCGAGGCTCCCCTCTAGGCTCACGCTCTTCCTCGCTCTACCGCTCCTGGGCGCTGCTGGCGGCAATGATTTCGCACGCCTCCTCCTGGCCCTCGCGGCCATGCTGGTGGCGGCCAAACTCCTGGGCGAGGCCGCGGAGCGAGTAGGACAGCCCGCGGTCCTGGGCGAGCTGATCGCAGGGGTGCTGTTGGGCGGCAGCGTGCTCGGGGTGGTGCCGACGGAGGGGGTCCCAGGGGAGCTGATTCGTCTGCTCGCCGAGTTGGGTCTGCTCCTGCTGCTCTTCGAGATTGGGCTGGAGGTCGATCTGCGCGGGCTGTTTCGGGTAGGCCCGACCTCTCTCGCGGTAGCGCTCGTAGGAGTCGTGGTACCCTTCGCACTCGGCTACCTCTTCTGGGCCTACGTATTCCCGGTGCCGGCGGACGGCCTCGATCGAGGAGTCGTGGCCATCCTCATCGGGGCCACTCTCACCGCGACTTCTGTGGGGATCACGGCCCGAGTCCTCTCCGACCTCGGCTCCATGAACACGGCGGAGGCGAGAATCATCATCGGAGCGGCGGTCATCGACGACGTCCTCGGGCTGGTGATTCTGACGGTCGTCTCGGGCATAGCGACCGGAACGGGCATCAGTGTGTCAGGGGCCGTCTGGACTCTTGTGGTGGCGATCGGCTTCCTGGTAGCTGCCGTCCTTATCGGCCGATTCGTCATGCCTCGATTGTTCGACCTGGTCGTTCGAATGCGGGTGCGCTTTGTCTTGTTGGTCTTCTCCGTCGCGTTCGCGCTGGGCCTCTCGGCGCTCGCTTCCGCCGCGGGTTCTGCCCTGATCATCGGCGCCTTTGCCGCCGGCATCATCCTGTCGGGCACCAATCAGTTCGACACCATCGAGCATGAAGTGAAGCCGGTTGCGTCGGTCTTTACTCCCATCTTCTTCGTGAGCGTGGGGGCGTCGCTGAATCTCGCGCTGCTGAATCCGGCGACCCCTGAGTCACGCGAGACCTTGATCCTCGCCGGAGCGATCACCCTGCTCGCCATTCTGGGCAAGGTGGTAGCGGGCTGGGCCGCACCCTGGCTGGATTTCCGGCGGCTGGTAGTCGGAGTTGGCATGGTGCCCCGCGGGGAAGTCGGATTGATCTTCGCCGACATGGGTCGGCGTTCCGGCCTCCTCACCTCGGAAGTCTTCGGCGCGGTGCTGATCATGATCATGGCCACGACGTTCGTCACCCCGCCGGTGCTCAAGGCCCTGGTAGGGCCGTCTCGCTCGACATGACGGCGTCGGTCGAAAAGATCCGGACGCTGCCTCAGGCCATCACCTGGCGGGCTAGCCAGCCGGGCCCGGTAGTTTTCACCAATGGGGTCTTCGACTTGCTGCACCCCGGTCATGTCGAGCTGCTCGAGGCGGCACGGTCCGAGGGTCAGGCGCTGATCGTGGGACTCAACAGCGATGCGTCCGTCCGTCGGCTGGGAAAGGGCCCCGAGCGCCCGGTTTCAGATCAAGCCGCCCGGGCCAGAGTCCTTGCCGGCCTCGCGGCAGTGGACTGTGTGGTGCTCTTCGAGGAGGAAACCCCACTTCAGCTCATCCAGGCTCTCACTCCGGACGTCCTGGTGAAAGGCGCCGACTACCCCCGGGACCGTATCGTCGGCGCCGAATGGATCGAGTCCCGGGGAGGCCGGGTCGTACGAGTTCCGCTCGTCGACGGCTTCTCTACTACCGCACTCCTGGAGCGATTCCGTGCCTCGTCCTGATGGCCGAACCAACGCCGCCCTACGCCCGATCGTGCTGGAGCGCCGGGCCAATCCTTATGCCGAGGGGTCCTGCCTCATTCGAATGGGAGGCACGCTGGTGCACTGTACCGCAAGCGTGGAGTCGGGTGTTCCCGGCTTCAAGAAAGGGACCGGCGAGGGGTGGGTGACGGCGGAATATGCCATGCTGCCGCGGGCGACCCTGGAACGCACTTCCCGAGAGCGCAGTGGGCCGGGGGGACGGACCCAGGAGATTCAGCGTCTCATCGGACGGTCGCTTCGGGCCGCGATGGCCACGATGGCCTTCGGTGAGCACACCATCCGCATCGACTGCGATGTGCTCCAGGCCGATGGCGGCACCCGCACCGCGAGCATCACCGGCGGATGTGTCGCCCTCGTCGATGCCTGTGCCTGGCTCTCCGAGCGGACCGGCCTCCCTTCGCCCTTTGGCCAGCTGGTCGCCGCCGTGTCGGTGGGCGTGGTCGAGGGCGAGGAGCGCGTGGATCTGGCCTACCTCGAGGATCGGGATGCCCACGTTGACGCCAACATCGTCATGCTTGATCCGGCCCGCTTTGTCGAAGTGCAGGGGACCGGGGAACACGCCAGCTTTTCTCGCGGTCAGCTCGAGGCTTTGCTCGATCTCGCCGAGCGCGGCATCGCCCAGTTGTTCCAAGAGCAGCGCAAGGTCCTAGGCTGGTGAAGCTGCTGGCCGCCACCCGAAGCGCCGGAAAACAGCGAGAGATCCGGCGCATCCTGCAGTCGTCCGGCATCGAGGCGGTCTTCCCGGACGATATCGGGCTGCTACCCAGTCCCGGAGAAGACGCTCTCGAGGTGGGGGAGAGCTTCGAGGCCAATGCCCGGCGCAAAGCCGAGTTTTTCGCCAAGCGCACCGAGATGCCAACCGTGGCCGATGATTCTGGGCTGGAGGTGTTCTCGCTCGGGGGTGCGCCTGGAGTTCGTTCGCGGCGATGGGCCGGCGTGGGAGGCAGCCCCGCCGAAGTAGACGCCGCGAATAACGCCGAGTTGCTGCGGCGACTGGCGGGTGCCCCTGAACGGCGGCGTCGTGCCCGCTATCGCTGCGTGCTGGTGTATCTGCCGGATGTGGATGCCGTTCCCGAGATCTTCGTCGGCGCTTGCAATGGCCGGATCCTGGACCAACCCCGCGGGTCCGGCGGATTCGGCTACGACCCCCTCTTCCTGAGCGACGAGCTCGAGAAGAGTTTTGGGGAGGCCACCGATCAGGAGAAGGATGCCGTAAGCCACCGTGGACGGGCCTTGCGAGCCCTGATTGATGTCCTCCTTGGCAGGTCCTGAGCTGGAAGCCGCTGGCGACGACTGGTTCGGTAGAGCAGCTCGTTCCCACCTTGACTCCGCCCGCGATTGGGAGGATGGTTCACCGCCGCCTGAGGGAAACCACCTCAGGCGGGGCACCGACGGGGCGTAGCGCAGTCCGGTAGCGCGCCTGCTTTGGGAGACGGGAGCACGCACTCGCCTCCACTCACGGTCTAGCAGAATCACGAGGTTAGCACTCGACGGCACCCGCCGGCACCCGCTGCCACACCCCGGATTGTTACCTGCAACGTTACCCACGAAACGGGCCGCCCATTCGGCGGCCCGTTTGGCTTGGGAAGGTACTTGGGAAGCAGCCTCGCATCAGTAAGGTGGCCAGCTCCCATTCGCGGCGTCCTTGACTGCCCGACCCCGATGCCGCCAAGCGCTCTCGGCGCCCCTAGCACACGGTAACCCTAGAGACACTGCCCGCCTGTGCAGGGCCGTTGGCCAGTAGCCTTGGGGTGGCGTATACTCTAGGTCCGAAACCTAACCTGGGTCATAAACGCAATTCACACCGACGCCCCTCGAGATCAAGTCTCTTATCGAGCAGGCCCACGAAGGCAAGCTCGCCCTCCCGGAATTTCAACGCACCTTCATTTGGCAGCCGGCCGACATTGTCGATTTACTTAGAACAGTATCCAGAGATTGGCCAGCTGGCTCTTTCCTCCTGATGGAAGGCCCGCAAGAGTTTGCTTGCAAGGCCCTCGAAGGAGCACCGAACCTCAAGACGCCGGAACTTCTGATTCTTGACGGGCAACAGCGCATGACGGCTCTGTACCAGGCTCTCACCGACACCGCTGACGAGGTCTATTACATCATTCAAGAGGTCATTCGGTCGGGCACACTCGAGGACGAGCACGTCCGGTTTGAACCCCGTGCAAGGTTTATGAAGCGCTGCGGGACCCTCGAGAAACAGGCCAAGGCCGGGGTCACTCCAGTGAGCGTTGTTCGAGATGACCCGGCCTTTCTTCGGTGGACAAAGTACCTCTCGGATGATGATCAGGAAAAGGCGTTCGCTGCGCGCGACAAGCATCTCAGCGGCTTAAAGTCATACTTCATGCCCAGCGTTATCCTGCCTCGCGGGATTCCGTTGTCAGCGGTGGCCAAGATCTTTGAAACGATAAATAGAACAGGTATGAGGCTGGACACTGCCGCTGACTATTGAACCCCTGTTCAATGCTTTGAGGCGAGGGTAGTGTGTTGTCATGCCATTCAAGAGCAAGCACAACGACGCGAGTTCGCGGAGCTGTTGGTTAAGGGTGAGATTTCACCCGAAACCTTTGAAGAGTGGAACCGCGAGACGGGAAATGCCAAGCTTCCGGAGCGCGTGAAGAAGCGCCCCAAGAAGAGGAAAGTGAAGTCGAAGAAGAGAGGACAAAGTAGTCGTAGCCCCACTCGTCGGGCGAAGTCTAGAAAAGTGGGTCGCCGTCGGCGATAACCTCCTGCCTCGCCCACGAGGTAAGCCAGACAGCCGGAGAGGAAGTCTGGCTTAGATAACTGCTTCGCGATATCGTTAGCCATTCCCTCACAAGAGCACCGAATTGGCCGTAATCCCCGGCCAGCTTCAGGCCGGCCTCGCCGACCGATATAGGATCGAGCGCGAGCTTGGGCGCGGCGGCATGGCGACTGTCTACCTTGCGCACGACCTCCGCCACGATCGGCCCGGCGTTGGTGCCGAACGGACCGCCCTGGTCGCCGTCCACGGCCAGGGTGTAACCGTCGGGATCTGTAGGGTCAACGGTGGTCACGCTTGTTGCCTCGATCGTTCCCGTGTCGGGCTCGGTGGACCCTCCACAGCCGGTAAGAACGAGGCCGAATAGCCAGACGACAGGGAAATATTGCACGCGACACATGGCATCCTCCGACCATTGTCAGCGAATGCAGAGACTCCGAACACCACTCACTCCACCGGCATAGACCGTTGCGGATCTGACCGTCACGGACTGGGTAATCGGCAAGAGCCAGCGGCACCTGGCAATGATACGTGCTGCCGCCGGATGTAAGGATCGGAATGCTGCGTCGCAGAGGCTGGCCTTGCTCAGCTAACTTACCGCCAGATACCGCGACCGCTAGTTAGTTCGGGGCGATTTCACGAACTCCCGTGCTCCCGTGCAGAGGCCTCAAGCGCGGATTGCGCCGCCGTAGCGGCGGCGGACGGGGGCACATCAGTACCCATCAGGCGGGCCGTTCACCTGCAGCCAGGATGGTACCGGTGCGCAATTGCGGTAGGAGTGGCCGCACTGCGGCCTGCAACTCCGCGGTCGTGAACGGCGCCCGGAGGATTGGCACGTCCCTCGGCAGCTGCGCCTCGAGCTCCGTCGTGGAGTAACGGACATCAGCAACGTACAAGATGGGTAGCACCGGCAGTCGCTCGCGCAATTCCTCGAGAAGGTCAATCCGTGTCATGCCTTCCATTCGGATACTACTAATGAGGAGGTGGCACTGGGCCAAAGAAAAGAAGGCGGTGGCCGAAAGCGCGTCAGGGGCCTGGACGACGCAATGACCATCGCGACGCAGGGTATGAACGATCATTGCGGCGGTAACAGAGTCTTCGTCAGCGACGACGATTCGCTGCCGATCGAAAGCGTAGGCAGTTGGCGGGCGCACGTAGACCTTAGACCCGGAAAGCGTCCGGGAGTGGCAGGAATGCTAGCTGATCGGAAGGTGCACAAGGATATACTCCAGCGCTGTATACCGCAACTCGTCGCGCCGCAGTCTTGCGACCTGGTTGGAGGGCTCCTCGAGAATACGCTGTCGCCGTCGGGTACAATGTGCTAGCTTGAGCTTTGCTTTCTTCCCAGTTCGTGCCAACGCCGGCCGTCTTCGCCGGGATCTAGGTCGCCACATGTCCTCGGACGCGCATCCAGTCACCGGGCGGCGGGTTGTCATCTGCGATTATAACGCGCTGCTGCTGTCCGTCACCGGCGTCCTACGAATGAGCGGTTATTGTGTCTTCCAAGCCCATGATAGTGCGGCCACCGAAGAGCTGTGCCTGACCTTGCCCGATATTGGCCTCCTCATCGTCAACACCGCCCCCAACTACGCCAGCACCCTTGAGGTGATCCGCACCGTGCGGGCCGCCAAGCCGACCTTCCCGATTCTCCATATCGGGACCCGCAGCGCACCGGACACTCCGGATGACGTGCCGACGCTCAGTGCGCCGTTCAGCCCCGAGCGGCTGTTGAACGTGGTGAACGAACTCTTTGCGGCGGCGACGGCTTGAGATCCACGCGTCTCATCCATGCACCACTCGCGCTCGATCCCTTGGTCTGGCCAGTCATTCCGGTTCGAACGCTTCCCTGCGTGGGAGAGCGGTCCGGAGTCAATCTGGGCCGTGTCACGGGCAAGCGAGTTCATCGGTACCATGAGCTGCAAGGAGGAGATTACGACCAGCGAGTTTGAAGTCCACTGCGAGCGATGGCTGGCGGATCTCTTGGGGGTAAGGAACCAGTGACTTAGTGGCGCCGGGGCACCTCGACACCCGGGTTCACGTCACAGAGGGTATAGGATGGATCGGAAGCCTTGGTCGTTCGGCACCACTTTACGCCTCAGCGCGGGCGCCCTGCTACTCGCCATGCTTGCTCACTTAGTCGAGGGCCTAACCAGCTCTGTACTCACGCTTGCGGCAGCAGTCCTCGGCCTGTTCGGAGTGATTGAGTTCATTCATGCCTGGCGCCGGTGTCTCCCCCGCGCGGGGTACGGCGGCGGCAAAATGGCTTAGCTTGGGCGAGTGGGATTCTGCAGAGGGTGAAGAGTGTCTGATATGCGCTGCCCGTCATGTGGAATGGCGGTGCCTTTGGTGGGCTGCGCCGCGCTGGGTTCCAAGTGAAGGCGGCGCTGACGGCAATTCTGCTATCCAGCGAGTTACCGATACCTCTTTTGACCTCGTGATCACCAACCGCAGGATGGCCGCGATGAGCGGCCGAGAAGGGCCGAGAACTGATTCGAGCCTAACGCGCCGAGTGGCCGGATCTCCATCTCCTGCACGTCTCCGGCAGCCCGGGCCTCGCCGCTGAGCGCCCGGAAGGGGTCCCCCACTTGGACAAACCCCTTTACCCTTGACCCGCTCCTGAGCAAGGTCCGATAGATCCTCCGAGCGGCTTAGGCCGTCGCCCGGCTCCGACCAACCTATGGCCCCAGGGCCCGCGTTGCAGCAACAGAGAGAGCTAGCGAGCCTGCTGCGCGAGAGCGCGGACCTGCGGAGGGTATCAGTAGAGTTGGCGAAGGACGTGGAACGATTACGAGCCGAGATCGCCAAGAACCGCGAAGGACGGATTGTAGGGCGCCTCAAGGAACCGCGACTGAAGGGCAAGTAAGCGGGCAAGCCTGAGCCGATCGCTACAAAAGGCTATCTCGATACCCGTTCGCAGCCCGCTGGCTTTGCTCAGAGCCCCGTCCCAGCAGTCCAAGTACTATTCCAGACTGGGGATTCGTACACCCTGCATCTCCGGCGCAGTTCCCTCGTCAGCCAGAAAGTAGGTCGCGGTATGGCAGCGTACATGGCCCTGATTGAGCGATCAAATAGGAAAGACCTCAAAAACGTGGAGGTGAACGTCACCATCACGGATCTGAGTCCGGGCCGGCAGTCCTGGAGCGGAGAGTTCATGTCGCGGAGTGCGGACGGCATTCTCCCGAACGAGCGGCTCGCGCTCACGTTTGATACAGGGCAGAAGGGGACCGCGCGCGTCAGCGAAACGCGGCTTGACAGCCGGACTCGAGAGGCGACCCTGGTGCACTTTACCGGCACCGGCCCACTGGTCTAGCTGTGCTGTGCGGGTTCGCTCGCTGGTTTAAGGTCGCTCCGCGTCCGGCTGCTCGCTGGCGCTCCGCCAGCCTGAGCAGTCAAGGACATGGGTGAACAGTCCAGAGACATAGGTAACGCTTTGTAGTAGCGCCGCAGATACTGGCAGCCGAGCGCATCCTCGATCGAGGATGCGTTCATGAAAGCGGCCCAGCCTGAGCGGGCCGAAGTAGACCGTCCCACTCGCCATCATCGATCCGAGCAAGCCGATGGGCTCGCCACCCAGGGTCTGACTGACATTGACCCCGCATGCAGCCGATGGGGCGGAGAGTCGCTCTGCACCTGCAGCGGTGTGGCTGGATCGAGTTTTCCGCACCCACCTGAGCGTGCCGCACCCGCCACGTGTCAACCGCGAAGCAACGGGTGAGGGCGCGGGGCTTTACCGGAACAATTGAGAATACGCCGGTGGGGCGAGGTACAATGTGGGGCGGTGCTGGAAGGATGTCACGCTCGTGGTCGGCGGCGTCCGCCTACAGCGAGGTGCTCACGAGATTCGTCGCCGATCGGTTCAGTGATCTCGAAGACGTCCGGAGCTGCGCCCGGACGTTCCGCTGCGCCCGGCGGGCTAACCCCGGCGCGAGTCCGCGGTGCCCCGCGCGTCGCTTACCGCTTCGGCCCACCCGGCGGATTGTCGCTCTTGAACACGTCGCGGTTCTTCGCGGTGTACGACGACCAGTTGGGCGGGACCTCCACCTCGTCGAAGATCGCCGTCACCGGACACTCGGGCACGCAGGCTCCGCAGTCGATGCACTCGTCGGGGTGGATGTAGAGTTGGTCTTCGCCTTCGTAGATGCAGTCCACCGGACACACGTCGACACAAGACCGGTCTTTGACCCCAATACAGGGTTCGGCGATCACGTAGGTCATGGGCTGCTCCTCTGGGGTCGCCTGGCCAACAGGCCAACCGCACCCCAGCGCTCCGCTTGTTTGTGGGTGGCTCGCTCGGCGAGGGGCTGCTCCCGACGCACCGACCCCAAAGCGCCGAAAACGGCCTGGGTGCACTGGGTGTTGTACGACATCCCCGCGTCGCCGACTGCCCTCCCGAAAACCGCGAAGGACCTTCCGACCGGGACGCGCGAGGCGGGCCATGCAAGGGCACATCCCTGGCGAAGGCCAAGGTGGTTGGGACGTACCAACGCGGAAATCGTGGCCCTCACAGCGACGGAGGCTGCCCCTAGCCCGACAGCTAACCACAGGTTAGGCATCAGTCTCAGGACAAGTCAACGACCGTGCAATTCCGCACTCGCCCATCGATGATGCGTTGACCGAACTCACAACAACCTGTGATGGCCGATTCTTCCGTGGGGTAGGTCCTAGGGCCGCTGAAGGCCCGCAAGCTCCTGTGGCGGCCAATCAAGAGATCAAGTGTCCAGCGTCCGGAGCCACGTATCTGAAACGTGCGCGCCGTGATGGCGAAGCCCTTGTACGAGACAGAATTCACCTGCAGGCCTTGCAGAGGAGACATAGCGTACATTGAAGTATACTGAATTGTACCGGCGCGGACGCCCGGTTGGGCCGGTGGGCGGTCATCGAGGTCGTCGAGCGTCACTTGGCGCCCGTCGGATCATCGTGCACTGCGGGACCGGCGTTCTCCCACTCGCCAGCCCCGCCACGATAGCCATTAGCTCGAGCCGGTCTCGCAGTGCCCAGCGCGCAAACCGTTCCCACCAGTTTTCGCCATGCACAGCCTTGACTCGAGAAAGCTCGGTCCGGGTATCATGGAGCTATGTGATCAGCCAACCTTCAACGCTGGGCCCGGGTGCCACCGGCGCACGCCTGGAAGCGGCCTGGCCTCCCGAGAGATTGGGCCCGTGTACTTGAGCGGCACCCTGAAGGAGTGGCGGAACTTCCTGGATACGTCTGGCTCGATATGAATGGCAGGCCACTCCACGTCTCGGCGGCACACCTGCAGATGCGGTAACATTCCAACGACGATGCAGATGAGAGTGACGCAAGGCACATCGAGGCGGTCTGACTGGCGGTAGGGTGAAGACGCTGGTGGCTGCCTCCCCGGCGGCATGGGCTTCCAAGCCACACTGGCACCCAAGCGTTTCACGCCCGGCCAGGGATTCCCTGTGTCGGGCGCCTGTCTGTTGGTCACACGATGCAAGATGGTTCCTGCTACCTGAGAAGCACCCACCCCGGCTCGCCGCGGCGAGTTCCCTCCGGTGGCCGCTCTCCACGTGGTGCAATACCCCCGCGAAACTGGAAGTCATCCTCGCTCAAGGTTCGAGTGGAGGTCGGGAGTTCCTCCCGAGCTGCGATCAGGAGCGACTCCATACGCCGGGCGGGCGTCCTGCTTGCCCGTGGGAGCGAGGGGCCGAAGGGGACAAGGTCGCGCTCCGCTGGGTCTCCCGCGGCACCCACAAAGGGGACCTCACGGGCATCGCTATCACGGGCAAGCAGGTGACCTTCCGCGGCATCCAAATGCAGCGGATCTCGAAGGACAAGATCGAGGAGGAGTGGGCCGGCCTTAGTACTCTGGGCGCGCTCCAGGAGATCCGGGCAGTGCCGCGGTTGGGACAGCCGGCAGCGGCTGGTTGTTAGGGTCGCTGACGGGTGCGGGCCTACGGCCGTCTCGAAATGGTGCGGCTGAATCTCGTGCGCGAGGTCGTTCCTCCGCTCGCGCATCGTGTGGAGTGCTGCCGCGCGTAGGAGCTGGCCGGCAGGACGGGCCGCACCCATTGGCGCGCTCCCCGGCCGATCGTTGGTCTGGAGCGCCCCGTTCTGGAGGTTCCGATGGTGACGGGCTTTGTGCAGCGCCGTGTGAAGGACTACGACGCGTGGCGTCGTGTGTACGACAGTGTCGCAGACATGCAGAACGCTGGCGGCTTGGTCACGGAGTTCGTGTACCGCGCGGAGGGTGACCCCGACATCGTCATGGTCTCCCATCAGTTCTCCAGCATGTCGGCAGCGCACGACTTCTTCGCCAGCCCGGCACTTGCTGAGGCAGTGGGGCGAGTGGATGTGGAGGAGGGCACGGTGCGGATTGAGTTCTTCGAGGACGCCTAACACTGCCTGACCTGGCGAGATTTACGCGGGCGGCTGGTAGATCAGCTGCCCGTGGCATTTCGGAAAGCGAAGCTGCAGGGCGGGGGCGTAAGTGCGTCGCCTGCAGCAGCAGCTGCGCGCGATGTCACCGAGGAGCTGGCATCGCGATGTCGGCTAGCTTGAGGTCACTAGTCCGTTTCGGCCAGAGCTCGGCAAAGGCAGGTACGGGGGCCTGAAGTTAGGACTGCAGCCCTGGGCCTGACACGCACCTCTGCTAGATCGGGTGCTCGCCTGATAGCGGCTGGTCGCTCGGCCCGCCCCGCACCTCGACATAGTGTGCGGACAGCTGGTCGTCGACGTTCAGCGTGACACTTGCCCGCTCGGCGCGAGCGCGGAAGGTGGTCTGTTCAGTGGTGGACAGGCTCTCCCACCAACCGCGGCTCACGACGATTATTTCGGCGTTGGGAAGGCCACCAGTTTCGAGGTCGTTCAGGGCTTGCACCAGCGTGTCGCGACGGGCAAGCATAGGAATCTCCAGCGTTACGAGCCCGTTGCTTGGCGGGCCGCGCCATGCGCGCAGGCGCCTTGGGCCTGCTTAAAGTCTGGAGCCCTTCACGAGGAAGCGCTAGGACTCACCCCGTGCGTACCGGGCATCGCGCCATCGACCTAAGAAAAGGCTGAACCTCGCACTCTGACCCCAGGGTTGGTTCAGCTGTTTCCGACATGCTGTGCCCCGTGGTCCGCCAGAGCGCGTACTGCTGTCCGGTGCCCATGTGGCGGCCCAGCGGGGTGCTCGCATCCCAGAGGTCGGGGCCGGCGGAGAGTGACGGCGGCTGCTGGTGCGCGTCCTGCGCGAC
>JBIOUY010000021.1:0-2870 GCA_044867445.1 Gemmatimonadales bacterium | reverse complement strand
GGACCGGGCTGCCGCCAAGCGCGGCGGCGGCGCGCAGCAGGTCTCACTGAGTCTGGTCGAGTCGCCTTCGGGCCGTCCCGATGTCGAGCTGATCGCCCTCGAGGACGCGCTCCAGCAACTCGCCGCGTTGGATGAACGGAAGAGCCGGGTGGTGGAGCTCAAATTTTTTGGCGGGCTCACCATCGAGGAGATCGGCGAGGTGCTGCAAATTTCCGGCGCTACGGTCGAGCGGGAATGGGCCTTTGCCCGGGCGTGGCTCTACCAAGCCATCGAAGGAACCGAGTCATGAGGCGGACGTTGCAGTCCGACGAGCACCGCGCTCCCGATCGCGAGCTTCTTCATGATGCCTTCGCCGCGGCTGCAACCGCTTCGGCGGCGTGCTGCACTAGGGGAGTGAGCAGGTCTTCCCCGTCCGACTTCGCCTTGCGCTTTTCGGACTTGTCCAGTAACGCCTTGCCGTCGGCCGATTCCAGCTTGTAGCTGAGCGTTAACTCGTCCTTGTTTCGGATCGAGCTGGCGTAGCTGTTCACCGCGGCTCCGGCGGCGCCGGCGGCCGCTCCAGCGGCGACTCCACCGACCGTCGTGCCCGCGGCGGCGCCTGCCCGCCACGCACCCTGCTCGACCGCACCCCCGGCCATACGGCCCAAGAGCCCCCCGCCGCCGGGCTTGTGTTGATGCTTGACGGTCGGGAGCAGCAGGTAGCGGCACCCCGCGGCCTTGGCCTCCTCCCGGACCTGAGACTGGAGCCGCGCGTTGAGCGGCCGCACGCCCAGGCTGGGCCCGGTTAGGAAGCCGGTGAAGGTCTCGCGGACCGCGTCCGCCGCATCGACTGAGTTGCCTACTGCACTCTCGACGGTGGCAGGGGCGAGACAGATCTTAGTGGTATCCCCGTTCGCCTCTGCGGATGCGGAGACCAGAGGCAGGAATGCAAGCACGGAGAAAATTGGCCAGGGACGAATCATAGGAGCTCCCGTGGAGTCGGTCTCACCGGCAGTGCCGACCAGGCCTCTCATCGGCACTGCCGATTTTCAGATTGGCTATACGTGGGTTGAGCGGTGCAGGGCGAGCCTGCGGATGGAATATGTCGCTCAGGCGAGGATCTTCGCCACCCAATCTCCGACCCAGCTATCCAGCAGACCGCAAGCGGACCCGTCAGCTAACAGCTAACGGCTAACAGCTGCTGGGGGCGCTCCCTGGCGTTTCATTTCGTTTCCCTGTGATCAGGATCACGGCCTCCCTACCGGAAGGGCATAGCGTTGCTCTTGGACTCTGCCCGCAAGGCTGATTGTGGGCACCTGCACGGAACTGGGAGTTGGATGAGCATCGATTGGCGGGCCGGCATCGCGCTGGCGCTCGTGACCACCCTCGCCGGGTGCGGGAGCTATTCCGCTCCAAGCAATAGCAATACGGGCATGTCTCCCGACAGCACCGGCGACACCACAATGACTCCACCCCCGAACTACAGCCGGAATTAGGTCCAACTGAGGAGCCCGGGAACGATCCCGGGCTTCTGCCTTCATACCGTCCCCCCTCCCAGCCACCGGCGCAGTATCAGATAGAACACCAGAATCATGGGAGTGAGGAGCAGCATGTCGATGGCGAGCGCGATCCCCGCCAGAGCCAGCGCACACCCGATCAACACAACCCCGAGGGGCACTACCAGCAACACGATGCATCCAACCGTGAGCGGGTGGGTCCGCGAGGGGGCCACTGCCAGATCGACTGTCGCCCCCTGTTGCCTCAGCCGCGCGATGCGCCGCGAGATGGGCGGATCGTAGACGAGCACCCCGAATTCGTCCCCCATCAACCCGCCGCCCGATGCACCCGTTGCCCCAAACGAGCGGCCCGATCCCTGTGGTCCAATAATGAAAAGCGGCGAGGCCCAGTTGCCGCCCGGAACCATCCCGCCCTTGGCCGACAGTGATGCCAAGCCCTTCGCCAGCCCGTCCGGATTGCGGGTGAGCTGCACGGCGGTGGCATCGGCGAGATAGCGACGGCTGCGCCAGACCAGGGCGAGCAGGGGAGCGACTACGAAGGACATGAACGCGATCCGCGACATCCAGATCGCGGTGTAGGCCATCAGGAACGGCAGCTTGATCACGTCCAGAATGGTCGTCTTACCCTTGGCCGACATCCGGTCTACGTCGCTGTCCTCCATCTCCACGCTCATGGAGAGCAGCTCGTCCACCTGATGCGCCTCCTCCTCCGACACCGGTGCTCCGGGTTTGCGGAAGGCGAGCCGCAACACCCGCAGGAGCGTCCTGCGCGATGCTGGTCCCAGCGCCGCTCCGAGAGCCGTCATGATGAGGCCGATGGTGCGAAAGAGCGACAGCAGCGCGAGAGCGACCCGAAGATCTCCGTTGCCGACTGCTCCGATCAGATGACCCACGACGGCCTGGGTCTCGTCCCGATCGAGCTCATCGAGCAGACGCCGGCTCACGACGACCGTGGCATCTTCATGGGAAGACCCGATCGCGGCCGCATTGGCCGAGGTTCCGTCCAGCAGCAGTACCCGTGGCGGCTTGACTCCCGCTGCGATAGCCATCTCAGCCACCACGTTGGTGAGCTGCTGTTCCTCGAGATCTCCGCCGCGCGGCTCCCTCGCACCGAGCGCGCGAATGATTCCCTCCGGACCGGCCCGGAGGAAGAGCGCCCGCGTGCCCACTCAGGCGAGCGTCATGACGACCATGCCCGGGACGACCAGGGCGAGCACCGGCCCCAACGGGCCGGTCGACTACGAGCTCTCACGCAGGGTGACGTTCTGGTCGGCGTGGGCCAGGAGATAGAACAGATCAGGCGTGGGGATCAGGAGATTGACGAGGTCATTGGCGACGAGGAGGGCGCCATAGACCAGGGGTGAGATCACTACG
>JBIOUY010000020.1:0-4348 GCA_044867445.1 Gemmatimonadales bacterium | reverse complement strand
CTCGAAACAACGGTGCGGGCTCCTCTCCTAATTCCCGCTTCAGTTCCTCCTTCCGCTGGGCATCGGCCAGCCGTGCCAACTCGCCGCTCGGCAGCTTCAGGAACTTGTCCATCTTGTCATAGATGTCAGTGCGGCTGGGAGCAGGAGGCGCCTTCTTCCGAGTCAACAACTGGGAGATGTACGACTCGGTCACCTGCGCGGCCCGGGCGAGCTCGCGCTGATCCAGACCGAACGTCTCCAGCCGCTGCCGAATCACGAACGACACGTCCACTGCATGCCCCATTGGGACGAGTTGAGCCTTAGATTAACTTCATAAGGTTAATTCATGGCCTCTTACTTTGCAATATCGCACCAGCATTGACAAGTACAGTACACTAGGCTAGCTTGCACTCCTCTGAACCAGCTCGGTAAAGCGATACAAATACCGTAGCTCAAGGAGTCTGCATGTATGCTCGAGAAGTCTCAATGCACCTGAAAAATAATGCGGCCAGTGAGTTTACCAGCACATTCGAGAACGACATCCTGCCCCTGCTGAGGAAGCAGAACGGCTTCAAGGACGAAATCACGTTCCTCGATGCAGGTAAGAAAGACGCGGTCGCCATCAGCTTGTGGGATCGCAAGGAGAGCGCGGACCAGTACAGCCGCGATACCTATCCCCAGGTGCTCAAGGGCCTGGCCAAGGTGGTCGAAGGCACGCCGGAAGTGCATGCCTACGAGGTCTCCAACTCGACCTTTCACGAGATCGCCGCTCGCAGCTAGGCCCGGCCGCTGATTGATTCGGACGAGGGGGCGGCGTAGGTCGCCCTCTTCCCCGCTCTCACCTCCCTGTCACCTCGGAATGCCGAAGGAGCAGCCTACCCACCGTGAATAGCGTGCTCGCACTACCTCCCGACCGTCGAGGTGCTTTACGCCCCGCGCCTACGCTGCTCCTGGTTGAGGACGAGGCGGCGCTCCGAGCGGCGCTCGTGCGGCAGCTCGAGGCACGCGACTACCTGGTGATCCCGGCGGTCTCCGGCCACGAGGCACTGGCGATTCTCAGGGAAAAGGGCCTGACGATCGACCTGCTCCTTACCGACGTGATGATGCCCGGCCTCTTGGGTCCAGAGCTGGTGGCGATCACCCGACTTCGCTGGCCCGCCGTGGCCTGTCTCTACATGACGGGGGGGGCCGACGACAGGGCGCTGAAGCTCATCCAGGCCTCAGACACTCCGTGGCTGAAAAAGCCGTTCACCAGCGCGGAGTTGCGGGAAGCGCTCGAGGCAGTGCTTCGCAATGCCCAGGCGGCGTCTTGATGGTGGGTGGACGCATAACATCGCTTCGTTGGAGGATTACCCATGACCACTGCCACCAAGGCCGCACCCAAGATCAAGATCCAACCCCTCGAGGACCGCGTGGTGATCCTGCCGGCCGAAGAGGCGGAAGCGATTCGCGGCGGGCTGTACATCCCGGATACCGTCAAGGAGAAGCCGACCCAGGGAGAAGTTCTCGCCATCGGCCCCGGACGGTTCGAGAAAGGCGCGCGGGTCCCGATGGAGATCAAGGTCGGCGATCAGGTGATCTACGGGCAGTACAGTGGAATGCCCTATCGGGTGGGCGATGACGAGCTGATCATCATCAAGGCATCCGACGTTCTGGCCAAGATCGGATGATGCAGGCTACTCAGGGGGATTGAAGACATATGTCAGCCAAGGAACTGTTGTTCAGTATCGATGCTCGCGCCAGGCTCAAGAAGGGTATCGACGCCCTCACCGACGCGGTGAAGATCACCCTCGGGCCCAGGGGCAGGAACGTCGTCATCGACAAGAAGTTTGGCTCCCCGACCATCACCAAGGACGGGGTGACCGTCGCCAAAGAGATCGAGTTGTCGGATCCGGTCGAGAACATGGGCGCGCAGATGGTGAAGGAGGTCGCCACCAAGACCAGCGATCTCGCCGGCGACGGCACCACCACCGCCACCGTGCTGGCTCAAGCCATCTTCCGCGAAGGCCTCAAGAACGTCACTGCGGGCGCCAATCCGATGGAGCTCAAGCGGGGTATCGAGAAGGCAGTCGAGGCGGTGGTCGAGAATCTCAAAGAGCTGAGCGTCCCCTCGGCCGGCAAAAAGGAGATCGCCCAGGTGGGGGCCATCTCCGCCAACAACGACAAGGAGATCGGCAATCTGATTGCCGAGGCGATGGAGAAGGTAGGCAAGGACGGCGTCATTACGGTCGAAGAGGCCAAGGGCATCGAGACTACGCTCGAGACGGTGGACGGTACCCAGTTCGATCGCGGGTACCTCTCGCCCTACTTCGTCACCGAGCCGGAGAAGATGCAGACCGTGCTGGAGGACGGCTACCTGCTGATCCACGACAAGAAGATCTCATCGATGAAGGAGTTGCTGCCCGTCCTCGAGCAGACGGCGCAGAGCGGAAAGCCGCTCCTCATCATCGCTGAGGATATCGAGGGCGAGGCGCTCGCCACCTTGGTGGTGAACAAGCTCCGCGGCACTCTCAAAGTCGCGGCCGTCAAGGCCCCGGGCTTCGGGGACCGCCGCAAGGAGATACTGCGGGACATCGCGGTGCTCACTGGCGGTCAGGTAATCTCGGAGGAGGTCGGTTTCAAGTTGGAGAACGTCACCCTCAAGGACCTCGGCCGGGCCAAGCGAATCGTGGTCGACAAGGATGACACCACCATCGTCGACGGCCGGGGCAAGTCTGAGGACATCAAGGGGCGCATCAGCGAGATCAGGGTCGCGATCGAGAAGACCACCTCAGAGTACGACCGCGAGAAGCTGCAGGAGCGCCTGGCCAAGCTCTCGGGCGGGGTGGCGATCATCAACGTCGGGGCCGCGACCGAGACCGAGATGAAGGAGAAGAAGGCCCGGGTGGAAGACGCGCTCCACGCAACCCGTGCGGCGGTCGAGGAGGGCATCGTGCCGGGCGGCGGCATCGCGCTGTTGCGCGCGCAGACGGCACTCGAGAGGATTCGCGGGACCGAGGACGAGAAGACCGGGGTCGCAATCGTCCGGCGCGCGCTCGAGGAACCGATCCGCATCATCGCCCAGAACGCGGGTGCCGAGGCTTCGATCGTCGTTGCGAAAGTCAGGGCGTCGAAAGAGCGGAACTTCGGCTATAACGCCGCGACCGACACCTACGAAGACCTGGTGAAGGCCGGCGTGATCGACCCGACCAAGGTCACCCGTACCGCGCTCCAGAACGCCGCGTCGATCGCTGGGTTGCTCCTCACTACGGAGTGCGTGGTGGCGGAGAGGAAGGTCGAGAACGCGGCACCCACCGGGCCGGGCGGCGGGATGTACTGATGTACTTATTGCCCCGCCGCCGGCCCCGCGCATCTCCAACCGAGAGCGCCAGTGCATCAACCATGGATCCGGCGGCGCAACGAATTCTCATTGTCGAGGACAACGATCGCCTGAGGGCTGAAGCCGTCCGTACCCTCTCGGCTCAAGGTTACGCGGTGGCTGAGGCCCGACATGGCGAGGCTGCCCTGCGAATGATCCAGCAGGCCGTGACGCCGTTTGACCTGGTGGTGACCGATGTGACGATGCCGGTGATGAGCGGCTACAAGCTCGGGCGGAGCCTGGCCAGGATGCGCCCCCGACTGCCGGTGCTGTACCTGTCGGCCGCAAGTGACGGCCATATGCAATTCGGTCAACCGGACGACCCGGCGCTGTTTCTACACAAGCCTTTCCTACCGGAGGACTTGGTACATCGAGTGATGGCGTTGCTTGGGCCGCTGGTCGAGCCGAGCCCGAGCTCGTTGAGGGGCTGCTACCGCGGCGCCTCGTCCAGCGGACTGGCCGACTCGAGAGTGGTCGGCACGGTTCCGCTCGGTTCGGCCGCGCTGACCGGATCGCCGTAGACCTCACCCAACAGAATGTGCCGTACCAGGACCAGGACCAGCGCGAGAATGGGCACCGCCACCACCAGACCCGCCAGCCCGAAGAGTTTCCCGATCACAAGGACGCCGGCGATGGTGATGACGGGCGGGAGATTGATCTGCCGCTCCATCACGACCGGCGCCACGAAGTTGGCCTCGATCAGGTGAACCCCCACGCCGAGCGCGACCACGGCGAGGGCCTTGGCGAGCCCGGAAACGCCGAGCGCAAAGAACGCGGGCAGAAGAGTGGAGAACAAGGTGCCGAAGAACGGCACGATCGCGGCGACCCCTGCGAAGACTCCGAACGCCAAGAAATAGGGAATGTTCAGGGTCCAGAGCCCGAGCGTCGTCAGTACGCCGAGGAGCACCATAGCGACGAGTTGACCGACCACCCAGGCCCGCAGGGTGATCCGGAGATCGGTGAGGATAGCGCGGGTAAGGCGGCGACGGCGAGGCGGCAGGATGGCGACGA
>JBIOUY010000019.1:0-24759 GCA_044867445.1 Gemmatimonadales bacterium | reverse complement strand
GCCACCACCGGCTTCGAGGATCTGAAGAACATCGCCGTCGGGCGCCTCTTCCTGGACAACATTCCGCACGTGAAGACCCACTGGCCCATGGTCACGCCATTCCTGTCGCAAATCGCGCTGAGTTTCGGCTGCGATGACGTCGAGGGCACCGTGGTGTACGAACGAATCTATCACGAGGCCGGTGCGCACACCCAGATGCACATGCCGTACCTGGACTTGGTCCGTCTGATCCGAGGAGCGGGGAAGCAGCCGGTTGAGCGCGATAGCCTATATCGCGTGGTTCGGGAGCAGTTCGAGGATCCGCCACCGGAGCCGTCGCTTCGAGGCGGCGCCGCCCTCCCAGTGGTGCATGCCGCGTGAGACTGGGACGTATTCCCTGGATCAACTGCTATCCGGTCTATGGCGCCATCGATCGGGGACTGGTGAGCATGCCGGCGCAGTTGGTGACTGGCACTGCCTCGGAGCTCAACGATCTCCTGGCAGCGGGCGAGCTGCAGGTGAGCGTCGTCTCGGCGGTAGAGTACGCTCGCAACGCGGCAGCGTATCACCTGCTGCCCGATCTCGCCATCACCTGCGATGGACCGGTGCACAGTGTCGCGCTATTCTCGCGGCGACCGGTGACCGAGCTCGACGGCGGCACGGTGTTGCTGACCGCCTCTTCCCGGACGTCAGTCCTGCTTCTGGATCTCTTGTTCCGCCATCGTTGGCAAGTTCGGCCACACTACGCCACGGCCCGAGCCGAGGCACCGGACCTGGGCGCACTGGCGGGGTTGCCGCACGATGCGGTGCTGGTCATTGGGGATGCGGCTCTTCTGCTGGCTGCGCAATCGGCCTATCCCGTGCGGATCGACCTGGGAGCGGAGTGGAAGAACTGGACCGGCCTGCCGTTCGTGTTCGCAGTCTGGGCCGCTCGACGGGAGGCGAATCCGGCGCCGGTACGGAGCATTCACCAGCGGCTGCTCGATTCCCGAGTCTGGGGTCTGGCCCATCTACCCGAGCTCGCCGCGGTCGCAGCCCAGAACACCGGCGTGCCCGAGCCAGCGTGCCGGGAATACTTGGACGGACTGGACTACGCGCTGTCGTACCGGCATCTCGCCGGCCTCACGGATTTCTTCCGCCGTTTGGCTCAGGACGGAGTCGTGCCGGACGGGTCGCTGTCGTTCATCTCGGCGGCGTGATGAGGGGCTGCGAGTCGCGGGTCACGACTCGCGGGTCAGTATGGCTGTCACCGAGGGCAGCCTTTATGGGACCCGTAGCCTGCGACCAGCGACCATTTGACTGGTCCAACACATTGTTACCATGACAGTTACCGACCGCACCTCAACCGAGTTCTCAAGCTTCCTCGAGCTCTATCAGCGGGCGGACCTGCTGGAGCTGGGGCGCCTCGCCGATCGCGAGCGGTGGCGGCAGCATCCCGAGAACGCGGTCACCTATATCATCGATCGGAACATCAACTACACCAACGTCTGCGTAGCCGACTGCCAGTTCTGCGCCTTCTATCGCCGGCCCAAGCATCACGAAGGATACGTCCTGAGCTTCGAGGAGATCGGAGCCAAGATCGACGAGTGCAAGGCCATTGGTGGAGTGCAGATCCTGCTGCAAGGAGGGCACAACCCCTACATCCCGTTCGAGTGGTATCTCGACTTGATGCGCTACATCAAGCGCTACCACCCGATTCACATTCACGGCTTCTCTCCCAGTGAGGTGGTCTTCTTCAGCGAGCGGTTCGGTCTCTCGGTGAGCGAGGTGGTCCGCGAGCTGAGGGGCGCCGGCCTCGACAGCATACCCGGAGGCGGGGGGGAGATCCTGGTGGATGAGGTGCGCGCGCGAGTCGCCAAGAAGAAGGCCCAAACCGAGGAGTGGCTCGGCGTGCAGGAGGAGGCCCATCGCCAGGGGATGAAGACGTCGGTGACGATGATGTACGGCCTGGGCGAGAGCGATGCTGATCGGATCGAACACCTCTTTCGGGTGCGCGAGCTGCAGACCCGCACCGGGGGCTTCACGGCCTTTATCTGCTGGCCACTCCAGCCCGAGGGCACGCCGGGGATGTCGCATTATCAGAAGACTGACGCGGTGACATATCTGCGGACCCTCGCTATCGCCCGCATCGTCCTGGATAACGTCCCGAATCTCCAGTCGTCCTGGGTCACCATGGGCCACAAGGTCGGGCAGGTCGCGCTGCGCTTTGGCGCCAATGATTATGGCAGCCTGATGATGGAGGAGAACGTCGTCTCCGCCGCGGGCACGACCTATCGTACCACCCTGGAGGAGATCGAGCGGTTGATCCGGGATGCCGGCTACCAGCCGCGCCGCCGCAGGCAGGACTACTCGGTCATTGAAAGCCCGGTGGCTGCATGATCCCAGGCTACCGCCCTACCGCCTTACCGCCCCTTCGCTGCGCTCAGGGCAGGCTCTACCGCCCATGACCCGAGTCGGGATCGGCTACGACTCCCATCGCTTCGAGTCGGGCCGGCCGCTGGTGCTCGGAGGTCTGCCGATTCCTCACTCGCAGGGCCTGGCTGGCCACTCCGATGCCGATGCCGTGGCGCATGCATTGACTGATGCCATCCTCGGCGCAGCGGGCGCCGGCAACATTGGCCAGCTCTTTCCCGATACCGATCCTCAGTGGAAAGACGCCGACTCGATGGAACTGTTGCGTACCGCTCACGAGCTGGTGCGGGGTCGCGGCTATACCCTGGTGCAGGCCGATCTCACTGTTATCGCCGAGCAGCCGAAGCTGGCGTCCCATCTGAACCCCATGGCGGCAGCCCTCGCCGAGCGCCTCGGCTTGCCGGTAGGGGCGATCAACGTCAAGGCCAAGACCAACGAGGGGATGGGCTGCATTGGACGGGGGGAAGGCATCGCGGTGATCGCCGTCGCGGCACTGGAGGCCCGCTGATCGAGTCCCTGCTGGCGTGGGTTTCCCATCTCCCGCCCGTCGCCGTGTATGCCGTGCTCGCTGTGCTGGCAGGAACCGAAAACGTGATCCCGCCGGTGCCGTCAGACGCAGCCGTTGCGCTGGGAGCCTTTCTATCCAACCGCGGCCTCACTACACCGGTCGTGGTCTTTCTAGTGACCTGGATTGCTAACTTGGTGGGCGCGGCGGCCGTGTACTTCGCAGCCCGGCGGTACGGACGCCGGCTCTTCGCTACCCCAACCGGCCGGCGCCTCCTCAGGCCCCGGGCGCTCGCGGTCATCGAGCGCGAGTATCTCCGGTTCGGCATCGTAGGCATCTTCTTGAGTCGCTTCCTTCCAGGGATCCGGGCCGTGGTACCGCCGTTCGCCGGATTGGTTCAACTGACTCCGACTCGAACTCTGCTACCTATGGGCATCGCGTCGGCACTCTGGTACGGTAGCATTACCGCGCTTGGCGCATTGATCGGAGCCGAGTGGGATCGCATCACCGTCATCCTCGCGGGGGTCAATCGGACTCTGGGGATTGTGGCGGGCCTCATCCTGCTTGCTGCGCTCATCGCGTGGTGGATCCGACGCCGGCGCCGCGAACGTGAGCGGGTATGGCACGCCACTCGGGAGGCGCTCGATCCGGCCGCGCCTTCGTTTCTCGCCGGCACCGAGGTGGCCGAAGGATCCGCTCGCCAGGCGGCCGCCCTGCTGGTGCTCGAACTGGCCTATGCCGATTCTGTGCTGACAACCGAAGATCGTGAGGCTGTGGCCGAGCATCTGCGCAGCCGATGGGGCGTGCAGGGCGGCGGCGCGCCACCTCCTCCGGCGCCGGAACACGAGCGGCGAACCCGCTTCGCCGGCTATGCCAGTCGGCTGCGGGAAGACTTCGGTCGCGGCCAGCGGCTCGAGCTGGTCGAACGGATGTGGACCGCGGCGTTCAGTGACGGCACGATTGGCGCCCACGAGGAGCGACTGATGCACCTGGCCGCAGAGTTGCTTGGGATCGGAGCCACCGATCTCACCGCCGTACGCCGACGGCTTCCTTTGCAACCGCAGCCGTGACCTCCGCCGCACTGCGGGATCAGACCGACCAGAACTTTCGATTGGAGGAGTTTCGCGACTACCTCTCGCTCGAGTCGGGTCGCAGCGGGAACACGGTCGAGGCTTACACCCGCGACCTCCGGCGCCTGGCAGACTTCGCCACCTCTCGTGGAATCCGCGAACCGAATCGGGTCACGCGTCGCCTGTTGCGCGATTTCGTTTACCTCCTCAAGGATCTGGGCCTGAGTGCGGCCACGATTCGGCGGCAGGTGTCCGCGATTCGCACTTACTTCGGATTTCTCCTCGGTGAAGGACTGGTTCAGGATGATCCCAGCGATCGCATGGAGACGCCGCGACGGGGTCGTGTGCTGCCGGAGACGCTCTCGGTTCGCGACATCGACGCCCTGCTCTCCGCGCCCAATGTGGAGCAGCCACTTGCCTGGCGGGATCGGGCTCTGCTGGAGCTGGGCTATGGAGCAGGCCTCCGAGTGTCCGAGCTGTCCGGGTTGGGTCTTACCGACCTTCTGTTGAGCGAGAACCTGGTGCGAGTGTTTGGCAAGGGAGCCAAGGAGCGTCTGGTGCCGATCGGGCGCAGCGTGATCGGTGCGGTCTCGGTCTACCTTCACACCGTGCGCCCCGAGCTGGATCGCGGCAAGAGCGGAGGACGATTGCTGCTGAATGCCAGGGGCGAGCCACTGTCCCGGGTTGGAGCTTGGGGCATCGTGAGGCGAGCAGCGCAGCTCGCAGGAATCCGAAAGCGGGTCACCCCCCACACACTACGGCACAGCTTTGCCACCCACTTGCTCGAGGGCGGCGCCGATCTCCGCGCGGTGCAGGAGATGCTCGGCCATGCGGATCTCTCCACCACCCAGATTTATACCCATGTGGACCGGGAGTACCTCCGCTCGGTACACAAGCAGTTCCACCCTCGAGCGTGAGCGTGACCTCGCGCAATGCAGCGCCGCAAGCGGTCCTCGCCCTGCTGCTCTGCTCTCTGGGCTGCGCCCGATACCAGGCACAGCCAATTGATCTGACGGCCTATCCTGCCAAGTATCGGGCTCGGCACCTGAACGATCCAGCGGTTCTGAGTCTGGTTGCCGAGTTCGCAGGCGCGGTGTCGGATTCCGCATGGACTGACCGCCAGCTTGCCCTCGCGGCCCTTCACTTCCGCCCTGAGCTTTCCCGGGCACGGGCCGAATGGCGGGCTGCTCGTGCCGGCGAGGTCTCGGCGGGCGCTCGCCCTCAACCGGGCGCTCAGGCCGACGTCGAACGTGCGGTATCTGGAGCCGAGGGATCATCGCCTTGGGTGGTTTCGCTGGCGGGCGTGTATTCGCTCGAGCTTGGGGGCAAACGAGGCGCCCGACTGCTCCAGGCGCGAGCTCGGACCGCGGTGGCCGAAGCGGAGCTCCGTCTGGTAGCGTGGCAGGTCGTGAGCGACGTCCGGTCCGCCGTGGTCGACTCATGGCGAGCGCGGCAGCAGCTCGCTGACGCTGAAATCGAGGCGGAGACCCTGGAACAGATCCGGGCATTGACCGAGTCTCGCTACCGGGAAGCGGTCCTCACCAGTTCCGAGCTTGCCCGTGCCGGTGGGGACGTGCAGGCGGCCCGGACGACGGTGAGCGAGGCCCGAGGCGCGCTTCTCACCGCGCAAGCGGGACTCACCCGCGCAATGGCAGTACCTGCCGCAGCCCTGGACAGTGTCCGAGTAGCCGCGCCGACGCTCGCCGGTTGCGAATGGCTCGACTCGCTGGGAAGAGACTCAGTGGACGTGATCGCACTCCGGAGTCGAGCGGAAGTGAGCCAGGCACTTGCTGGGTATGCGCTGGCAGAGGCCGACCTCCGCCAGCAGGTGGCACAACAATATCCCGATCTCGCGCTCGGCCCCGGCTTCATCTGGGACCAGGGCGTGCACCGCTGGACGCTGGCCTTCACCCTTCCGCGATTACTGCTCAATCGGAACCGCGGCCCCATCGCCGAGGCCACAGCTCGACGCACCGCCGCCGCGGCTCGGGTGGCGGAAGCCCAGGAGCAGGTACTCGGCGAAAGCGGCGCGGCTCAGCTGGCCTGCCGTGCGGCGCGGGTCGAGTTGGCAGCGGCCGATTCCCAATTGGTGGCCGCCGACCAGGCCGCTCAGCTCGCGGGAATTGCGTTTCAGCGGGGAGAGACCGGCAGAATCGAAGTGGCCCAGGCCGAGCTTTCGCTGCTGCGGGCACGCCGGACCCAACACGCCGCGAGCCGGAGGTGGGTTGGCGCCGGGCTCGTGATCGAGCGTGCCGCAGGCGTCTGGCATGAGAATGCGGCTCGCTGGCCCGATCCTCGGCTGGAGCATGGCACCTCCCGGGGGGAACGCTGATGCGATTCACGCCGCGGCAGGTCGCCTGGGTTGGAGTTCCCATCCTTGTGTTGGCGCTGGTCTATCTGTACAGTGCTCACCGGGTCGAACTGGCCAAAGGAGCCGCTCGCGAAGCTCCCGTGGTGGCGCCAACCAGGGTGCGCCTGGTTGGGGCCAACCAGGCCGTGGTCACCCTGGACTCGAGCGATGTCCGGCGCGTGGGCTTGGAGACTGCGCCTCTGCAGCGCTCGACCGGAAGCACGGAACAGTCCATCGCGGGCGAAGTGGTCCCCGAGCCCGACCGCGTGGCAGTCCTCCGCGCACCGGTCGCCGGCCGGCTGAGCCTCCCTCAGGGCGCGACATGGCCGCGCTTCGGCGAGCATGTCTCGGCCAGGAGCGAGCTGGCACAGGTCTCCGATGCACGTCCGCTCTCACTGCCTTTCGACGGCACGGTCACTCGGGTCGGAGCTCAGCCCGGTGAAGTAGTGGAAGCCGGTCAGGTTCTGCTGGAGGTAACCGACTACAGCCGCCCGATGGTGAGATTGCCCTGGCCCGAAAGCGTCCGGGAGCAGCCGCCGGCCTCGATCTCGCTTCAGCCCGTGGGCTCGGACGTGCGGGTTGGGGCACGCTTTGTCGGCGCCGCGGCCGAAGCCGATCCGATCACTCGTCGGCCCGTGTTCCTCTATCGGGCCCACCATGCCTGGGCCGGCGCGCGACCCGGGACGCCGGTACTGGGCCTGCTAAAGACCGGTGAGCGAAGCGCCGGCGTTGTGGTCCCCGATCGCGCCGTGGTGCAGTGGCAGGGGCTCACCTGGGCTTATCTGCAGCGCGGACCGGGACGCTTCGCTCGAATCCCGGTACCCACCGACCATCCGATTGCCGGCGGCTGGATGGCCGGAGCGCCGTTTGTGCCGGGCGACACGGTGGTTGTAACCGGTGCCGAGCAGCTCCTCTCCGAAGAGTTTCGCGCTCGGGTCACGGTAGGGGAAGAGGTCGGCGAGTGAATTTCCCCCCGCGCTGATGCTGAGCGCCCTGGTTCGTGCCGCGATCCGGCACGCCGGCGTCGTGGTCGGGCTCGCCTGTGCACTGGTCGTGTATGGTGCGAGCACCCTGGCCGACGCGCGGCTTGATGTATTTCCCGAGTTCGCCCCACCGCAAGTGTCCATCCAAACCGAGGCACCCGGCTTTTCGCCCGAACAAGTAGAGATCCAGGTTACCAAGCCGCTGGAGGACGCCCTCAACGGCGTCCAGGGGATCGCGGCGGTGCGGTCGCAATCGATACAAGGCCTCTCGGTTATCACGGCGGTCCTGGCAGAGCATGCGGACCTGTATCGCGCCCGCCAGGCATTGGCGGAACGCTTAGGAGAGGCAGCTGGTCGCCTGCCTGAGACCGCGCGTTCGCCGGTACTCACCCCGCTCACTTCGTCCTCCAGTACCGTGCTCGTGGTGGGAATCACCTCGAGCTCTCGGACCCCTGTGCAGCAGCGAACTTTCGTGGACTGGGTGCTGCGGCCCCGGCTGCTGGCCACTCCGGGCGTGGCCAAGGTAGCCGTGTTCGGCGGTGAGGTGCGGCAGCTCCAGATCCAGCTTGATCCTGAGCAGTTGCGGGTTTATGGCATCGGCATCGTGGAGGTGGCCGAGGCGGCCCGTGAGGCCACCAGCATTCGCGGTGCGGGAGTAATCGATGAGGCCAACCAGCGCATCACCGTTCGCACCGAGGGCCAGATCCTAACAGCGGCGGGCCTGGCCGAGACGGTGGTGCGCTCGCGCTCGGGCTCATCGCTTCGGCTGCGCGATCTAGGTCGGGTGACCGAGGGCGCCGAACCACGGGTAGGAGAGGGCGGGGTAAACGGACAGCGAGGGATCGTCCTGGTCATCTCCGCCCAGCTCGGCGCCAATACCAAGGTCGTGGCCGAACGGGCCGAGGCAGCGCTGCAGCGGCTGGGCCCCGCGATCAAGGCCGCCGGGCTCACCCTGGACCCGGCACTCTTCCGTCCTTCGGAGTTCATCGATCTCGCTCTCCGGAACATCACCAGCTCGCTGCTCCTGGGAGCGCTTCTGGTTGCGGGCATCCTGCTCATCTTCCTCTCAGACGCCCGAGCCGCGGCAATATCGCTCACCGCGATTCCACTCTCGCTCCTCACCGGCATCATCGCCCTCGATCTGCTCGGCTTCGGAATCAATACCCTCACGCTCGGCGGGCTGGCGATTGCTCTGGGTGAGGTGGTCGATGACGCGATCATCGACGTGGAGAACATCGCCCGTCGGCTCCGACTCAATCGTGCGCTGCCCCAGCCTCGGAGTGCACCGGCTGTCGTCCTCGAGGCCTCGCTCGAGGTGCGGAGCAGCGTGGTGTACGCCACATTCGTGGTGGCTCTCGTCTTTGTGCCGGTGCTGGTGCTGTCCGGTCTACAGGGAGCGCTGTTTCGGCCGTTGGCTCTGGCGTACATCTTCGCGACGGTTGCATCCCTGGGAGTCGCGCTCACTGTGACTCCGGCGCTCGCCTATCTCCTGCTCGCCCGTCGCGGCCACCGCGATCAGGAGCCCCGCGCGCTCCAATGGCTGAAGGCGCGCTACCGTCGGGCGCTCGCCTGGCTAGTCGACCGCCCCAGCGGCGTGATGCTCACCACCGCTCTGATCTGTCTGGGCGCGGTCGCAACCATCCCCTTTTTCGGGGCCGCCTTTTTGCCGGACTTCCGCGAAGGCCACTTCCTCATCCACATGTCGGCCGTACCCGGCACCTCTCTTGATGAGTCGCTGCGACTGGGGCAGCGGGTGACCACGGCCCTCCGCCAGGATCCGCGGGTGCGCTCCGTCGCCCAGCGAATCGGGCGAGCGGAGTTGTCGGAGGATACCTGGGGAACCCACTACACCGAGTTCGAGGTAGACCTGGTGCCCCTCACCGGGCGAGATGCCGAAACCGTCCAGGATGACTTGCGGACCATTCTGAGCCGGTTTCCCGGCGTCAACTTCGCCATTCGAGGATTCCTGACGGAGCGCGTCGAGGAGACCCTCACCGGCTCGACTGCTGAAGTGGTGGTACGGGTCTTCGGTGACGATCTGGACAGTCTCGATCTGGCCGCTCGCCAGGTGGCGGAGGAGCTACATCGGGTGCGTGGAGCTACGGATGTGCAATACGAGCCGCCACCTGTCGCACCAGAGGTGATCGTGCGATTGCGTCCGGAGCAGCTCCCGCGCTATGGAGTGCGGGCCGATCAGGTGCTTGCCACCGTGGAAACGGCCACTCGCGGAGTCCGGGTCGCCGGGACCTTCGAGGGCAATCGCTCGACCGACGTCATATTGACGCTGATCCCTGAGCGCCGTGCACGACCCGAGGATCTCCGGCTGCTCCCGGTCATGTCCACCGAAGGACGCCTGCTAGAGGTCGGGCAGGTGGCAGACGTGGCGCGAACGACGGGACGCTACCTCATCTCACACGTCGGAGCGCGTCGGGTGCAGACCGTCACCGCGAACGTCGCTGGGCGCGACGTCGAGGGTGTGACTGCGGACCTGGAATCCCGGCTCCGCTCCAGCGTTCGACTCCCAGCAGGCGTGTACGCTGACGTGGGCGGAACCGGGACAGCGCAACGAACGGCCCGTCGCGAGCTGCTGCGCAACAGCCTGCTCGCTGGAGGGGGAATTCTGATGCTGCTCTGGCTTGCATTCGGCGAGGGAGGCAGGCTTCTCCTGGTGCTGGCGAACCTCCCGTTGGCTCTGGTGGGGGGAGTGCTGGCCGTGTTCGCGACCGGAGGCCTGCTGTCCCTCGGATCGTTGGTCGGGTTCGTCACTCTCTTTGGGATCGCAACCCGAAATGCGGTGATGCTGATTTCTCATTACGACCATCTGGTACGGGTCGAGGGTGCGACCTGGGAACGGGCCACAGCGCTTCGCGGATCGCTGGAGCGGCTCGGCCCCATCCTCATGACGGCCCTGGTCACCGCCCTCGGTCTTCTCCCGCTCGCCATCGGAAGCGGCGATCCGGGGCGAGAGATTGAGGGTCCGATGGCGATCGTTATCCTCGGCGGGCTGCTCACCTCGACATTTCTCAGCCTATTCGTGCTGCCGACGCTCGCATTGCGGTTCGGACACTTCGAGTCCGTCGAGTCCGACGCGACCGGCTGAACAATTCAGGCAGGGATTCCTGCCGTGGCGGGGTCAGTGCGCTCGAAAACCCTGCCGAGCCATCTGACAATGAGCCACGCCTCGGCTCCCAGTGTGCCGAGCAGGACCACCGTACCGGGGATCAAGGCCCAATTCCGGACAAAGGGATGCAGCAGAAGCACGGCGCTCCCGCCAAGGCTGGTCGGGACGACTAAGGTAGTGGCGAGCAGGATGGCAAATGCGATGATCATGAGCATGTTCTGACCCAACGCCTCGACTCCACCGGGCCGCCCCACTCCGAGATGCACCCATGCGGGAAACAGAACCGCCGCGGCATTGTGGATGAGCAGCCCGACAAAATTGATCAGTGGCAGATAGAGTACGGCGACCCCGAAGAGCAAAGTGCGCTCCGCCAGGTCGAAGCGAAGGGTATCACTCCCGATAAAGGCGAGATACGCCACCAGCAGCAACCCCAACTGGATCAGAGTGAGCGCCAGCGCCGACGCGGCAACCTCGGCCTGGATGATCGAAGAGCCCCGGAGCGGATAGCTGCGGAGCAGGTCCAGCTTGGACAGGTCTCCCCGGAGATCGTTGCGGACCCACTGCGGGCCCACCACCAGCATGACCCCAGCCCAGGTCAAAGCCAGCCAGCCTGCTATGTCGGCAAGGGTGGTTTGTCCCCGAATGGAGAAGAGTGCCGCAGCGGCTCCGGCCGCGACCACCGCGAGAGCCGCACTGCGGGTTCGGCGGATGCGGAGAACGGCGATCAGATTCTTCCAGAGGATTGCACCAGCCCGCCAGCCGACCGGCCTGAGCGCCAGGAAGCGGGGCAGGGCGTGATGGGCAACCCGCAGCCCGCGTCTGTTGCCCTTTCGGCGATCGGCAACGGCTCGAGCGCGGTCGAGTGACGCCTCAGCTGCCGCCTCCTCGAACGCGCTGTCTGACCGGACCACCCAGATAGCGTGGAGCACCAGGAGAGCCACCGCCGGACCAACCGAGTGGATCCACTCCACCGTCGTGCCGGCGCTGAGCGGACGCACCATGGTGGTGAAAGGCCAGAGCACCAGGCGCGCCAGCGGTCGCTCCGCCTGCGCCGTCAATGCGCTCAGAAAAGCCAAGGTGCCGCCAGCCCAGGCGGCCTCGAGCGCAGGCAATGCCTCCCCCAGGCTCACCAGTAGCGCGACGCAGACGATCCCGAGTACGGCCATAGAGATCACTCGATGCCGCACGCCGTATTGCCCGTGCTCCGAGAGACTGGTCCGCACGAAGGAGGCACCCAGCCGATGGAGGGAGAGGGTGGTGAGAAGGATCCAGATCGAAAGAGAGCGAAGCCAGGGGGACGCGCCAAAGCGCTCCCGAGAGAGAATCAGCGTCCAGAGGAGCGTATTGAACAGGATGAGAAGTTGGTTGCGCAGGAGCTTGAATTGGATCAGACCGCTGCGTGAGATCGGGGCAGAGAAGAGGAACGTCACCTCGGCCGGAGAGAAGGCCAGCACGCGTCGCTCGACGCCGAAGATCCATCCCCACGCGACGGCCCCCAGCAATGCCAGAGCCCCCACGACTTCGATTAGGCTGCCGCTCACCACCCTCGCTGCGGCCGGAGAGGGCCGCTGATCAATCAGGATGATCCACAGGTACCCTGCGCCCAGGAGAAGAGCCGCCACATATCTCGGGCTGCGGAGATGCCGAAGCTGCCTGACGATTCGGTTGTAGCCGGAGCGCCAGGCCAGGTATCCGAATACCCGAATCACCGCTCGGTCTCCCCTTCCTGCCCCACCAGTGCGAGAAAAACGTCTTCCAATCGCAGCCCGGAAAGCTCCGGCCGGTCGGCCACAATGTCGCTCACCGTGCCGAAGGCGACCACCCGGCCGCGGCGAAGGATGAGTACCCGGGCGCAGATCTCCTCGATCAGATGCAACAAGTGAGAGCTCAGAATTACTGCCGAGCCGCCTTCAGCGTGCCGGACGATCGTGCGCTTCATCCGCCGGATACCTGCAGGATCGAGGCCGGTGAGTGGCTCGTCCAGCAGGAGGGCTTGGGGGCGATGGAGCAGCCCACATGCGATGGCAAGCTTTTGCTTCATGCCTCGGGAGAGCTCACCCGGCAGTGCGGTACGCTTGCCGGAAAGCTCGAGCTCCTCCAGCACGCCGGGAATTCGGGCCTCCGCGTCGAGCACACGATAAAGCCGGGCGACGAATCGGAGGTGCTCCTCTACCGTGAGGTATTCAAAGAGATGGGGCTCATCTGGAATGAACGCGAGGGCCGCCTTGGCAGCTACCGGTTCGCGGGCCAGGTCGTGCCCGGCGATGCGGATCTGGCCCTGGGTAGGGATGATGATGCCGGCAATGCTGCGGAGGGTTGTGGTCTTGCCGGCGCCGTTGGGCCCGACCAGTCCCACCACTTCGCCAGCTCCAACCCGGAACGAAACCCCCTGGACGGCGGGGAAGTCACCATACAGCTTCTGGAGACCGTCGACCTCGATCACTGGTGCCCCTTTCCTTAGATAGGTGCGACGGGGGAAGCTAGCCGATGAAACTTTCGGTCGTCCCGAAACGTCTCTCGTTGAAACATTCTCACTAAGGCAGCGGGGGACGTATGCGGAATTACTGGCTCAAGATACTCCTCGGCGCCTTTGGCATCTTCGTGGTGGGGATGCTCGGGGTGACCATGGCCCGCAAGGGCATGCAGAAGGCCCAGCTGGTGGTCTCCGGTCATGGCCCAATATCCATCCCGCTCGCATTCGTGCCCTTTAACCTGGGCGGGAGCAAGCTGGGCACCGTTGATCGTGTCACCCTCCTCCGGGACGCACCCAAGCACGTCACCGCGGTCGAGCTCGAGCTCAATCTCGAAGACCCCATGGTGGCGCAGGGTCTGGCCGGCTGCCGATTGGCTGCGAATCTTGACTCTGAAAGGAAGCGGCACGGATTTCAGGCTCATGCCGGGCGGTTGGGTGAAGGAACCTTCGTCTGCCTCCGCAGTGACTCCGCAACCCCGGATTTTGTGGAGTACGGCCATGCTCTCCTCAAGCCCGCTAACGTAACCGTCCCGCTCTTGCTTCCCAGCGACATGGCGAACGACCTGGCGAAAGGAGACTTCGACTCCGATTCCGGGGCGGTAGCGGATTCGATCACTCAGGCAGCCGAGGCTCAGGCTGACTCCTCGGCCCAGGCTTTCGAGGAACGGGCGGAATCGATCGGCAACGCTAAGGGAGAACGCGGCAGGGCCAGTGGCCAGGCCGCTCGCAGGCAGGCCGAGCGGATAACGCGTGACATGAGCCGCATGGCAGATTCCCTTCGGAAAGAAGGCGCCAGACGGTCCGACTCCATCCGCCAAGCGGTAAGCAAACAAGTACCTGCTCCGCCCCATCCGCCGGTGGCGGAGACGCCGCAGCGACCCTAGCTTCCGGCCAATGCTTCTCGTCCTCGACAACTACGATAGCTTCACCTATAACCTGGTCCAATACGCCGGCGAGTTGGCCGCCGAGCCGGTGGTCTACCGCAACGACGCGATCGACGTCGAAGCGGCGTTGGCGCTTCAGCCCAGTGCGATCATCATTTCGCCCGGCCCGTGTACCCCGCGCGAAGCCGGGATTTCCATACGGCTGGTGCAGGCCGCGGCGGGCGTTGTGCCTGTCCTCGGTGTATGCCTTGGACACCAGGCGATCGGTGAGGCCTTCGGTGGCCGAGTGGTGCGCGCCGACCGGCTGATGCACGGCAAGACCACTATGGTCGCCCACACCGATCACGAACTCTTCAGCGGCCTCCCGGACCCATTCGAGGCCATGCGTTACCATTCGCTCGTGGTCTCCCCAACCGGTCTTCCGCCCGACCTCGAAGTCATCGCCTGGTCTGCAGACCGCCCCACCGGCAGCGAGATCATGGCCCTGCGGCATCGCCTCTACCCGATATACGGAGTCCAATTCCACCCCGAATCGGTAGGTACTTCGGTAGGCAAACGGCTGCTCTCCAACTTCCTCGCCCTCGCGGGTGTGCTCTCAGGCTCCTCCTCAGATGCTGTCGTCTAACCCATTTAGCTGTTAGCTGTTAGCTGTTAGCTGTCAGCTGGATTCCGCGCGGCACAACTTTTGACTCAGGCAGGGCCGCCTATTACCTTTCGTGATGCGCGTCCTTGGTGTCATCCCGGCACGTCTAGGTTCCACCCGTCTCCCTAACAAACCGCTCCGGCTTCTGGCCGGTGAGCCGCTCATCACCCGAGTAGTCGAGCGCGTAATCGACCTCGGTCTCACCGATGAGTTGGTGGTTGCGACCGATTCGCCCATGGTGGCCAAGGTGGTCGAACGTTCTCGGGTGCGGGCAGTGCTGACCAACGGCAATCATCTGACCGGGACTGAGCGAGTGGCGGAGGTGGTTTCCCGCGCAGAGTACGCCGGCTTCGACGTGGTGGCCAACGTGCAGGGTGACGAGCCGTTCGTCTCGCGCGAGGCACTCGCCGGGGCGCTCGCTCGAGTCGCGCAGGGCGATGATGTCGGTACGGCCGCGGTTCCCCTCGACCCGAGCAAGGTGGATGATCCCACGCGGGTCAAGGTGGTGACCGATGCCGCCGGTCGAGCGCTGTATTTTTCCAGGGCGGCCATTCCCCATCGGAGGGAGTCCGCCGATCCAGCTGAGGGACTCTACTGGCAGCATCTCGGAATCTACGTCTATACCCGTCCGGCCTTGACCCGCTGGGTTGGCTGGCCGCCATGTCCGGCCGAACTGGCCGAGCGATTGGAGCAGCTGCGGGCGCTGCACTATGGCCTGAGGATTGGCGTGGCCCGCCTCGAGCAGTCGGCCCTGCCTGGTGTAGACACTATCGAAGACCTTCGCCGGGCCGAAGCCCACTGGCACGCACTTCAGGGGTAAGTCTATGACCACGGGTCCGAACGCGACCAAGTACATCTTCGTGACCGGCGGCGTTGTCTCCTCCCTCGGGAAAGGCATCGCCGCCGCGTCACTTGGCCGCCTGCTCGTCGAGCGGGGTCTGAGCGTCACGATGCAGAAGTTCGATCCCTACATCAACGTCGATCCGGGCACGATGTCGCCGTTCCAACACGGCGAGGTCTTCGTGACCGACGATGGCGCCGAGACCGATCTCGACTTGGGGCACTACGAACGCTTCATCGATCGTTCCCTGTCGCAGCAGAACAACGTGACCACCGGACGCATCTATCAGACGGTCATCAATAAAGAGCGGCGAGGCGAGTACCTGGGCTCCACGGTTCAGGTGATTCCCCATATCACCGACGAGATCAAGAACGCCATCCGGCGCACGGCCCCGGGCCACGACGTCGTCATCACCGAGATCGGCGGAACCGTGGGTGACATCGAGTCACAGCCGTTCCTCGAGGCTATTCGACAGTTCCGCCAGGAAGTTGGGCGCGACAACGCCCTCTTCATTCATCTGACCCTGGTCCCGTATATCGCGGCGGCGGGAGAGCTCAAGACCAAGCCGACCCAGCACTCGGTGCGAGACCTGATGCAGATCGGGATCCAGCCCGACATTCTGATCTGCCGCAGCGAACAGCCGATCTCCCCCGACATCAAGCGCAAGATCGCGCTCTTTTGCAATGTGGACTTTGGGTGCGTGATCGAGAGCCCGGACGTCAAGTCGATCTACGAGATCCCGCTGCGCTTCCTGGAGCAGGGACTCGATCGCGAGGTGTGTCAGCGGCTCAGGTTGGAGACTCGGGACCCCGACCTTCGGGGCTGGAAGGCCATGACCGACCGGGTTCTGCATCCCACGCAGCAGGTTCGAATCGCCGTGGTGGGCAAGTACACCGCGCTCTATGACGCCTACAAGTCGGTGCACGAGGCGCTCACTCACGGCGGCATTCCCCACGATGCGCGGGTTGACATCGAATGGATCCCGAGCGACCGGTTTACCGATCAGGCCGCCGCCGGCCGGCTGCTCAAGAACTTCGACGGTCTGCTCATTCCCGGCGGATTCGGCGAGCGTGGGGTGGAGGGCATGATCCAGTCGGTCCGCTGGGCGAGGGAGAACGATCTGCCATTCTTCGGGATTTGTCTCGGCCTCCAGGTAGCCATCATCGAGTTCGCCCGCCACGTGTGTGGCCTGCCTGACACTAACAGCACCGAGTTCGCGCCGGACTGCGAGAGCCCAGTGATCTCGCTCATGCCCTCACAACGGGACGTGAGCGACTTGGGAGGCACCATGCGGCTCGGGGCCTATACCGCTCGGCTCCGGCCCGGCTCGCGCGCTGCGCAGGCATACGGCTCGACCGAAATCAGCGAGCGGCATCGTCACCGCTGGGAGGTGAGCAACGCCTATCGGGACGTCCTGGCCGAGTATGGATTGCGGTTGTCGGGGCAGTCGCCCGACGGCGGATTGGTCGAAGTGATCGAGCTGCCCGATCATGCCTGGTTCATTGGCTGCCAGTTCCACCCCGAGCTCAAGTCCCGGCCCACCCGCCCCCATCCTCTATTCGCCGGATTTGTCGGAGCAGCGCTCCGCCGACGGCTGGGCGGCGCGGCTCCCGCATCCGAGGAGCTGGCCGAGCTCGCGCGCTGATGCGGTGGTCTTTCAGCCGCACGCCCTTCTTGATTGCCGGTCCCTGCGTGATCGAGCCCGGGCAGGTTCTGCCGCGAGTGGCGGAGACCCTCGCCCGGCTCTCGGAAGAGCGGGGCATTCCGATCTGCTTCAAGGCCAGCTTCGACAAGGCCAATCGCGCCCGGCTGGATGGTGCCCGAGGCCCGGGTCTCGAGGCTGGGCTCCGCGCCCTGGCGCAGGTCCGTGCGGCCAGCGGATTGCCGATCCTGACGGATATTCACGACGTGCATCAGGCGGCGCCCGTCGCCGAAGTAGTCGATGTCCTGCAGATCCCCGCGTTCCTCTGCCGGCAAACCGACCTGCTTATCGCAGCCGGTCGGACCGGCAAACCGGTAAATGTGAAGAAGGGCCAGTGGATGCAGGCCGAGACGATGGCGGGAGCGGTGGAGAAGCTGCGCGACGGGGGCGCGGTTGAGGTCGCTGTCACCGAGAGGGGAACCTTCTTCGGGTACGGGGATCTGGTAGTGGACATGCGCAATTTCGCCCGGCTGCGGTCCGCTACGGGTGCTCCCGTCATCTTCGACGCGACTCATGCCGTGCAGCAGCCGGGTAAGGGGGACTCGGGCTCGAGTGGCGGGAGTCGAGAGTTCATCCCACCGCTGCTCGCGGCGGCTGCCGTAGCCGGTGCTGACGGCTTCTTCCTGGAGACTCATCCCGACCCGGCGCGAGCGCTGAGCGATGCGGCTACTCAATGGCCGCTCGATCGGTTAGGCGATCTCCTCGATCGGACGCTGGACCTCTGGAACCGGGCGCGCGATGTCGCTCACGCTTGATCCGGAGGCCGCGCGCCGGATCGGGCTGCTGGCGCTCGATGTGGACGGGGTGCTGACCGACAACGGCATCTGGATCGGACCGATCGCCGGAGAGCGGGTGGAGCTCAAGCGGTTCGACATTCAAGATGGCTTGGGTCACGTCCTCCTTCGGACCGCGAGCATTCCGGTCGTGTGGCTCAGCGGTCGCCACTCGGAAGCGACCGCGCTCCGAGCGCGTGAGCTCAAGGTGGAGGAGCTGCTGCAGGTCCCGGGTCCCCACAAGCTGGAAGCGCTCGAGGCCTTGTTGGAACGCCGTGCCCTGCGGTGGGCTGAGGTTGCCTATGCCGGCGACGATCTGGCCGACCTGCAGGTGCTTCGGCGGGTGGGACTCCCCATCGCGGTCGCGAACGCAGTACCCGAGGTCCGCGCCGTCGCCGCGTACGTGACCCGGGCTGCCGGCGGGCACGGCGCAGTGAGAGAAATCGCGGACGCGCTCCTCAAGGCACGAGGCACGTGGGACGACATCATGGAACGCTACTTCTCCGAATCCACCACCCATGTCCGTTGACACCGCCGAGCTGACCGCGCTGGGACGCCGAGTCCTGCTGCTGGAAGCGTCGTCGGTAAAGGCCGTGGCTGAGCGGCTCGACACTCGATTTACCGAGGCGATCGAGCTACTCAAAGAGGCCAAAGGCCGGGTAATCGTCTCCGGAGTGGGGAAGTCGGGCTTGGTTGCGCGCAAGATCGCCGCCACGCTCACCTCAACGGGAACTCCCGCCAGCTACCTCCATCCAGTCGACTCGTTGCATGGTGACCTCGGCATCGTGGACGAGGACGATGTGGCGATCGTGCTGAGCAAGAGCGGAGACTCGGAAGAGCTCTCGGGTCTGATCGAGTCCCTCCGGAGTCGGGGGGTGCCCATCATTGCGATCACGGGCGGCTTGGACTCGGTCCTCGCGCGAGCAGCGAAGGTCGTGTTGGACGCGTCGGTGGCCGAAGAGGCCTGTCCCCATGATCTCACGCCTACCGCCAGCACCACGGTCGCGCTGGCTCTTGGGGATGCCCTCGCCGTGACCTTGCTCGAAGTCAAGGGCTTTGGCCGAGAGGCGTTCGCAGCGCTACACCCGGGTGGGCGATTGGCGAGGAAAATGCTGCTCCGGGTGAGGGACGTCATGATCAAGCCCGGGCGAATTCTTGGGCCTGACGGAACCATGACGGACGCGGTGGTCAGTCTGGCCCACGATCGCGGCCTCGCCATGGTGGCGGAGAAGGGTCGTCTTCTAGGGGTGATCACCACCGGTGATCTGACCCGCCTGGTGGAAAAGGATCCCGACTTCCATCGCGTGCCGGTTCTCGCGGTGATGACGAAGACACCGAAGACCGTTGGCCCCGATGAACTGGCTGCGGCAGCGGTAGGGATGATGCGGCGTGGGGTGATCGCACTCCCCGTCGTCAATGAGGAAGGTGGCATCGTTGGTGTGGTGCATCTGCACGATCTCATGCGAGCGGGGGCAGTTTGAAGACGCAGAGGACGCAGAGGGCGCAGAGGTCGCGTCTCAGCCAGCCTAGTCGCGCGCAGCGAAGGGTAGGGCAGCCTTTCCTCTCCGCCCTGTGGGTCCTCTGCGTCCTCTCCGCCTGCGAGGAAAGCGGCGCCCGTCCCACGGCCACGGTCAGCGCCCCTGATAGCGCCGACCAGGTGCTCGAAGGGTTCTCCCACTTCGTCACCAGTCAGGGGGTGCGGCGAAGCCGAGTGGAGGCCGATACCGCTTACTTCTACGAGGCCACTCAGGTCACCCACCTGCGCAAGCTGAGGGTCATCTTCTACAACGTGAAGGGCGAAGAAGGCTCGACGCTGACGGCCAGGTCGGGCACGTACCGGTGGCAGGATGGCTCGATGGAGGCGGATAGCAACGTGGTGGTGGTCGCGCCTGATGGGCGGCGGCTCACCACCGAGCGACTGCGCTACGACAATGCGAGCAACACCATCTCGACCGACCGGCGCTTTTCCTTCGACCGTGGGGCGGAGCATCTGGAGGGAAACAGCTTCCGCTCTGATCCCGATTTCCGGAACGTGGTGACCGACAAGCCTCGCGGCGTGGCGGGGAACGGCATGCTGTTGCCAGGTCAGGAGCAGGAGAATCAGCGGTGAGTCGCTCGACGTTGTCCGGTCGTCCCGCTCTCCTCCTCAGCCCGAGTCTGCTCCTCATCCCGAGCGCAGCGAGGGATCTACTCGAGCCATCCGTGAGCACAGCTCCTATCCGGCAGCACCGAACAAGATCCCTCGCTGCGCTCGGGATGAGGATCTGGGCTCTGCTTACCCTCGTCGTGGCACCAGTGGTCGCCCAGGGGAAGCCACCCGCTCATGGCCAGCCACCTGCCCAGAAGCCGCCTCCGCAAGCCAAGCCGACTCCGCCCAAACCCTCAGGCTCGCCCTCTGCGGCCGGCCAATCCGGCAAGTGCGTGTTCCAGATCGATAACGTGGACCGGCAGGGCAGCGTTGTCGAGACCCCCGCAGGAACCAACTACTTTGCTGGTGGCAACGTGCGCCTGAGCTGTCGGGGCGCGCAGATCTCCATGCAAAGCGACAGCGTGGCCGCGTACGCCGGCAACCTCGTGCAGTTCATCGGGAACGTGAAGTACCGCGATTCCACCCTCACCATGGACGCGGACTTTGGAACGTACTACAAGAACGGCGAGCGCTGGGAGGCGCGAGGAAAGGTCACCACCCAGAACACCAAGACCGGATCCACCCTAACTGGCCCATCGCTGGACTACTACCGGGTGGTAAAGGGCGTGCGGGACACCCTCGAGATGTACGCGGTGGGCCGCCCGCGGATCCGCTACTTCGCCGATGACAGCGCGGCCAAAGCCGAGGAACCGTATCTCATCGTCGCCGACCGGGTCCGGTTCAAGGGGAGCGATCGCATCTGGGCGGGCGGCAAGGTCACCATCGATCGGAGCGACTTCGCCGCCCGCTCGGACTCGCTTCGGCTCGATACCGGTCAGGGCAGCGACGGTACGCTCCTGGGAGGTGGCCCGATCATCCGCGGCCTGGGCGCCGACAGTTTCTCGTTGGCCGGCCGCAAGATCGATCTGAAGCTCGATCGCCGAGAGCTCTCCAACGTGGTGGCCAAAGGCGAGGGTCACGCGATCAGCAAGGAATGGGATCTCGTGGGGGACACTATCTCGCTCGATCTCAAGGCTCGCAAACTGGAGCGCACACTCGCCTGGGGCCGGACGACGAGGCCGTACGCCACTTCTCCATCATATGCGATGCGAGCCGATTCGCTGCTGCTGGAAACCCCTGGGCAGCGGCTCCGCGAGGTGCGTGGCTTCGGGAAGGCCTGGCTCGGCGGGGAGGTGGATTCGGCCACCAAAGACCGCGACTGGATGCGGGGTGATACCGTGGTGGCGCAGTTCACCGCTCGCGATTCGGCGGGGACCTCGCGCGCCGTGCTGAGCCGGATCGAAGCGAGGAAAGACGCCCAGTCCTATCACCTCGATCGCAACAGCAAGTTTCCCCAACGGCCGTCTATCAACTATGCCCGGGGAAACCTCATCGTAGTCACGATGGGAAAGGGAGAGAATGCGGGCGCCGATCGGGTCGACGTGAAAGGCCAGGTCGAAGGACTCCAGTTGGAAGCGTCGGCCGACACCACCGCTCGGCCGGATTCGCTGGCGCCGGCGAGGGGCACGCCATGAGCGCCCCGGAGTGGATCGGCGCACTAGGGGACCGGGATCCTTCGGTGCCTATCGCCTTGGCGGCTATCACCCGGGCCGCCGGCCCCGATGAGACCGTGGCGTTCCCTGATCTGGTCCTGGCCTATCGGGAAGCCCATCTGGTCTGTTATCGCACTATCGGCGGGTCATCCGAGACCGAGATTACCGGCGACGAGGTGCGCAATCACCTGGCGAGCTCAGTGTTGCCCCGACTGGCCACCGAAGGTTGGATCGCTGATACCGGGGTATCCGACTGGCATCCGGTCAAGCCCAGGGTCGCATGGTGGGGTGAGAGTCGGGAAGGCCGGCAGCAGATCTACGATGCACTCCTGGCTGCCGCCCGGCGTGCAGTGCAGCGCTCCAAGGTCCTTACCCCCCAGCGCACCTCCGCGAGCCTCTTGGAAGGGAAGGAGCTGGCCAAGAGCTTCAAGGGCCGCCGGGTGGTCGACCACGTGAGTGTCCGGGTCGAGCAGGGCGAGATCGTGGGGTTGCTCGGTCCCAACGGCGCGGGAAAGACGACCACCTTCTACCTTATTACAGGGCTGATCCGGCCGGACGGCGGCCGAGTCCTTCTCGATGGCCTTGACCTGACCCGGGCGCCGATGTACCAACGGGCGCGAGCCGGGATCGGGTATCTGGCGCAGGAGCCGTCCATCTTCCGGAAAATGACGGTCGAGGAAAATATTCTGGCTATCCTGGAAACCAGGCACCTGGGGCGCGACGAGCGGCATCGCAAACTCGAGCACATGCTCGACGAGCTATCGATCAAGCACCTGCGCCGCAGCCGGGCCTACGCGCTGAGCGGAGGGGAGCGGCGCCGGCTGGAGATCACTCGCGCGCTGGTGACCGATCCCAAGTTCATGCTCCTGGACGAGCCCTTCGCCGGAGTGGATCCCATCGCCGTGCACGACATCCAGACCATCGTCGCAGGCCTTCGTCACCGGGGAATCGGCGTGCTGATTACCGATCACAATGTGGAACAGACCCTCGATATCGTGGATCGGGCGTACATCATGTTTGAAGGGAAAGTGCAGGCCTCAGGCACGGTGCGCGATCTGGTGTACGACGATCGCGTCGCCCAGCTCTATCTCGGACCGACCTTGACCGCCCGGCTGCGGGCGCGCCTAGAGGCCGTGGCATGAGGACCGGACTCTCCCAGCATACCAGCATGCGCCAGGAGCTGCGGGTCAATCCCCGGCTCTATCAGGCCATGGACATGTTGTATATGCCGATGATGGATCTGCAGCAGCATCTCAAGCAGGAGCTATTGTCCAACCCCTTCCTCGAGCTGCTCGAGCCCGAGGAGGAAACCCCCGAGCAGCCCGATGCCGAGCAGGAGAAGGAAAAGCAGGAAAAAGAAGAGGAGATGGACTGGGAGGAGATCCTCCTGAACGGCTTTGAAGTGGGTGGCACTCGGGAGCAGTACGAGCAGCTGGAGTACACCGAGCCGGTCACGGTCGAGACCAAGGATCTGATCGATTATCTCCGAGAGCAGCTCCAGATGATGACGCTCTCGCCCCGGCAGCTGCTGCTGGCGGAGGAGTTTCTGGGCAACATCAATGAGGAGGGTTATCTCGCCGCGACCCTGGAGGAGATCCTGGGCTCGGTGAACCAGCTGGTGGCGGGACATGTGGAGGCGGACGGAAGTGAGGCGGACAGTGAGGCGGCGGACAGTGACGAGGCGGACGATACTGAGGCGGATGGTGAAGCGGCGGGCAAAGCGGAAGCCGCCCGGTCCGACCCGCCGGCGTCCGCCTCGGAATCGTCCGCCCCACCAGCGTCCGCCTCATCTCCGTCCGCCTCGGTATCGCCTGCCTACTACACCCTCGCCGAAGCCGAGGATATGCTCCATGTGGTTCAGCGCCTCGACCCACCGGGCATCGGCGCTCGCGACTTGAGAGAGTGTCTCCTCATTCAGCTGGGCGAGCAGGCGGACACCCAGTCGCTCACCTATCGCCTGGTGGCCGAGGCCTTTCCCGATCTGATCGCCCATCGCTGGAACGATCTCGCCAAGCGCTTTGGGGTGGAGCCCGCCGCAGTCCAGTCCGCCGCTGACGAGCTGGCGCGACTGGACCCCAAGCCGGGCCTCAAATACTCCGAGCAGAACGATGGGTACATTATTCCCGATCTCATCGTCGAGAAGATCGGCGGCCGCTATCAGGTGTTCCTCAACGACACTGGCATGCCGCGGCTTCGGCTGAGCCGCTCCTATCAGGAGATCGCTCGCGACAAGAAAAAGATGACGCCTGAGAACCGCGAGTTCATCGCGTCCAAGATGAACAGCGCCAACTGGATGATTCAGGCTATCGAGCAACGCCGTCAGACCATGCTCAAGGTGATGAACTTTATCGTCGACCGGCAGCGGGAATTCTTCGAGAAGGGTATCGAGCACTTGAGGCCGCTGACGCTGCGGGAGGTCGCCGAAGTCATCAACATGCACGAGTCGACGGTCAGCCGGGTGACCAACGAGAAATACGTGCAGACACCCCGCGGCGTGCTTCCGCTCAAGTTCTTCTTTTTCAGCGCCCTGGCCACCGCGTCCGGGGAAGAGGCCAGCGCGCGCTCCATCCGGGCCAAGCTGCAGAAGATGGTCTCCGAGGAAGACACCGGCAAACCACTCACCGACCAGCAGATCGTCCATCTCTTCCAGGAGCAGGGGATCCAGATCGCCAGGCGCACCGTCGCCAAATACCGCGATCAGCTTGGGATCCTGCCGGCCAGGATGCGGAAGCGCGTATGACCCTCACCGCCGCCGAGACCGTGGACGTGAGCGTCCTCGTCCCGGCGAAGGATGAGGCGCTCAACCTCCCGGAGTTCCTCCGGCTCTGCGCCGAGGCGCTGGGCCCGGCAGGGTTTAGTTTCGAAGTCGTCGTGGTGAATGACGGGTCGCGCGACGATTCGGCCGACGTGCTCCGCGAGCTGGAACGGCAGTACCCCTTCCTGCGAGTCGTCACCCATCGGCGCCAGCGTGGCATCGCGGATGCGCTCCGCTCCGCCGGCGATGTAGCCCGCGGCGACGTGCTGGTGTTCTATCCCGCCGACCTGCAGTATCTCCCCGAGGACATCCCGTCGCTGGTCAGGCCGGTGCTTCAAGGGCAGGCGGATATCGTCACCGGAACCAAGCAGGGCAAATACGAGAAGGCGTTTGTCTCCGGGGTCTACAATGCGATCTGCCGCTGGCTCTTTGGCGTGCAGGTCACCGATCTCAACTCGGTGAAGGCCTACCGCCGGGAAGTGATGTTCGGCGTTCCCCTCCGACCCGATTGGCATCGGTACATGGTCGTGATCGCCGCCGCCGACGGTTTTCGGTTGCTGTCCCAGCCGGTACCGCTCTATCCGCGC
>JBIOUY010000018.1:0-5257 GCA_044867445.1 Gemmatimonadales bacterium | reverse complement strand
GTTGTTATGACCGCCATTTGCGGCCGGGCGAACTCGAAGAGCGCCCGCTCGAACGCCGCGAGCCGCGGCGGATCCAGATGCTCGATGACCTCCACGACTGCGGCGGCATCGTACCCCGCGAGCCGAGCGTCCCGGTACATGAGCGAGCCGTGGAGGAGGGTGAGCCGCTCACGCTGCTTCGGCGGCATTCGGTCCAGGTGCAGCCGCTCCGACGCAATCTCGAGAGAGCGCCATGCCACATCCATCCCCGCGATGGCCTCGAACTGGCGGTCCTGCAGCAGGAGCCGGAGCAGCTTCCCCTCTCCACAGCCCAGGTCGATGACCCGCCTGGCGCCATGCGCCTTGAGGCTCGCCGCCACGAGCTCCAGCCGGCGCTGATGCAGGCTCAACGGCCGCTCGAGGTCAGCCTCCTCGGCGTCCCGCTCGAGCTCGGCGGTATCGTCCTCGGGTTCGATGTCGGCCGCGAGCCGGCGGATCGCCTCGTCGACCAGGCTCCGCTGGTGGCGGAGATAGCGGCGGGTGATGAGGTCCCGCTCGGGATGGCGCTCCAGCCAGCCGGCGCCGTGGCGCAGGAGTTTCTCGACTTCTTCGTCGCCTACCCAGTAGTGCTTGCCATCGTCGAGCACAGGAACGAGCACGTACAAGTGCGTGAGGAGTTCGCTGAGGCGACACGTCGCGGAAAGGGCGACGGTGTAATACCGGCTGGCACCCCACTCGGGCTGGTCAGGATTCAGCGGGTGCGACCTGGCCTCCACAGCATAGCCGAGCGGCTCGAACAGCCGCCGTAGGAAGCCCTCACCCCCGCGGCAAGGCAGGACGGCCAACGTGGCCCGGAGCGGGATGGCTGTCGCGGCGAGTTCAGGGCGCTCCTTGCTGGTCCCTGCCATGGCGCTCCGGAGGACCTGGGCGATGGCCACGCTCAAGAAGGACGATGCCACGTAGGGTCGGTCGTTGACGTACTGCTCCAATGCGCCCCCCTCCCCGGCCGGCCCCCGGCGGCCGCGCACGAGCCCGACCGGATCGACGTCGAGCAGGAGCGCGGCCGTGCAGCCCTCGTCGGACAGCTCCGGATAGAAGACGTGCGCGCGGCCGAATGAGAGATCGAAGCTTTGCGCCCGTGCCGGGTTCTTGTGCAGGAGGTAGCCCAAGTCGGCCGGAGGTGTGTGCGTGGTGCGTATGGTGAGCAGCATGCAGTCCTGTTATGCCATGGTCATATGAATCTGGAGCGGTTAGCAAAGGCTTCAGCCCGGGCCCCGCGGTAGCGGCTCCCCCGACGACGTGTACGCTGCTCAGCAGAGCGATCACGGCCCCAAGTTGGAAGAGTTCGTAGCTACGACCGCACCCGCGATAACCGCAATTGCACTCCGCAGAGCCCCCCACTGACTCGCGCGCGTGGGACGACGCCGGCCTGCTACGGCTTCCAGGACGGGTCCGTGTCCACGCCCCCCACGTTGTGGGTGATCCGCATGCGCGCGCTGCCGTCGGCGTTCACGATCCAGATCTCCTGGTCCGCGTCCTCATCCAACGAGCTATAGGCGAGCCCGCTTCCCTCGGGCGACCACGACGGGGTGTCGTCCAGCACGTCCGTATGGGTGATCTCGGTCAGGTTCGAGCCGTCGGCGTTGACCGTGAAGAGCCTGAGCCCGCCGGTCCCGTTCCGGCGCGAGGTGAATGCAAGCTTGCTGCCGTCGGGGGACCAGGTCGGCTCCAGATCGCCCTGGTTCGCGGGCGTGTCGGGCGAGGTGAGCGCATGCTGGTTGCTCCCGTCCGCGTCCATGACCCAGATCAGCAGCCCGGTGTTATTCCTGGAGGCGGCGAACGCGATCTTGCTACCATCCGGCGACCAGGCCGGCTGCTGCCCGTGGTCGGTCGTGAGCTGCACGGGGCTGGTGCCGTCAGCGTTCATGACCCAGATCCGCGCCGACGGTGATGGGTCCCCCGAGCGATCGGAGGCGAAGGCGATCTTGCTGCCGTCCTGCGACCAGGTCGGGCTGTCGTCAAAGCCGGCCTGACTGGTCAGCCGAGTCTGTCCGGTGCCGTCGGCGTTCATCGAGTAGATCTCGAAATTGAGCGGCGGCGTGGGCCCGTCGCGGTCGCTGGTGAACGCGATGTGGGAGCCGTCTCGCGAATACTCAGCCCGGAAGTCGCGCTCGGGATTGAAGGTGAGCTGGGTGACCTGGCTCCCGTCCGCCTTCATGGTGTAGAGGGAAAGCACGCCGCTGCCAGTGCGGTGTGAGGTGAACACCATCGAGGGATACTGGACCGTCACCTCCACCTGCGCCTGGTTGCCCTTCTTGTCGCTCACGGTGATGGTGCAGCTCCCCTCGCCCGTGGGCGTCACGGTGAAGGTCGTGGTCTTGGGGCTGCCCGGAGGGCCCACCGGCAGCGCCGACGCCGGGCTCACGGTGGCGCAACTCGTGTTGCTGGAGGTCGCGGTGAAGACCGTCGCATACTGCACGCTCGCGACGAAGGTGGGCCGCGCCAGCGGCCAGGTGATATCGAGGCTCGTCGGCGAGACGCTGAGCGGCTGGCCCGACGCCGCGAGCTCGGGGCTGGTGGGCGGCATGTCCGACGATGAGCAGGCGGCGAGCACAAGGAGGGCTGCGAGCCGCGGGGCCGCGGCCGTAAGCCGGATGTTGCGCATTGGGGAATCCTTGGAGGGTGAGTCGAGCCTGAATTACTGGCGGACTGGTAAGCCTGTCAAGGATGTGTCGTTCCGAGCTTCGGCCGGCCTGACCTCGATCGCAGGCCCAGGAGTCGCCGGGCGGGGGCGCGAGGGCGAGCGCAGTGCGGGCGAGGGCGCGATCGTCGCCTCGCGCACGAGCCGGCGGGCGCCGTCGCTTGAAGTGTCGGCGGGCACGACGGTCCGCGCCGCCGCCAACCCGATCAGCAGGAGGGTTCCGAGCACCGGACTCGAGGGAAGGGACAGGCTCCACGATACGCCGTGCGGCGGCGGGCGGGCGGAAGCCGCGTGTGAGACTCGGGCTAAGGAGCGTCGAGTTTGCCCCTTTCGACCGGAAGGGTTTAAGGTTCATCTGCCGCCAGGGGTATCTGGGAGAGCGGTCTTCGGTCTTTAGTGGTTGGTCTCTGGTCCTTGCAACCGGGCCCTCGGTGCACAAGACCAAAGACCAAAGACCTCCCAGATTGAGAAATCACCCTTGGAACCTGATCCGGCTGATACCGGCGAAGGGAGTGCGGCGCCCGCGAACATTCGCCAGCGCTGTACCTCCTCGCCGCCACTCTGGAGCGACAGCGATGGCCACCCCCACCCGTACTCCCCCTCGGCGCCAGACCCGATCCCCCAAGCCGCCCGAGCCGCTTCCGGCGTCGAGCTTCGAGCAGGCCTTCCCCAATTCGACCAAGGTCCATGTGGAGGGCAGCCGGAGGATCCGGGTTCCCTTCCGGGAGATCACCCTCTCGGGCGGCGAGCCGCCGCTTCGGGTTTACGACTCCAGCGGGCCGCAGGGACACGATGTGCGGGAGGGACTACCCTCAGTGCGAGGGGCGTGGATTGGTGAGAGGGCGGTCGGTACCGAGGCGGACGGTGAAGAGGCGGTCGGAACTGAGGCGGTCGGAACTGAGGCGGTCGTCACGTCCGCCGCTTTACTGTCCGCCTCTCCACCGTCCGCCTCCGTATCGTCCGCCTCTTCACCGTCCGCCTCGGTCCCGTCCGCCCTGAGTGGGGTGGAGCTCGTTCCAAGCACCCTACATCGCCCCCGCCTTCGGGGCCGGGGGCCAGTCTCCCAGCTCCACTATGCCCGCCTTGGCGAGATCACCCCTGAGATGGAGTTCGTCGCCATCCGCGAGGGCATGCCCGCCGAGTTCGTGCGCAGCGAGGTGGCCCGGGGCCGCGCCATCATCCCCGCCAACATCAACCACCCCGAGCTTGAGCCGATGATCATCGGCCGAGCCTTCCACGTGAAGATCAACGCCAACATTGGCAACTCGGCGGTCACATCCTCAATAGAGGAGGAAGTTGAGAAGCTTCGCTGGGCCACGCTCTGGGGCGCCGACACGGTGATGGACCTCTCCACCGGCAGGAACATTCACGAGACCCGGGAGTGGATCATCCGCAACTCGGCGGTCCCTATCGGCACCGTGCCGATCTACCAGGCGCTGGAGAAGGTGGGTGGTGTCGCCGAGGATCTCACCTGGGAGATCTATCGCGACACCCTGATCGAGCAGGCAGAGCAGGGGGTGGACTACTTCACCGTCCACGCCGGCGTGCTGCTCCGCTACATCCCGCTCACCGCCAATCGGGTGACCGGCATAGTCTCCCGCGGCGGGTCGATCATGGCGAAGTGGTGCCTGGCTCACCACAAGGAAAGCTTCCTCTATACCCGATTCCGCGAGATCTGCGAGATCATGGCGGTCTACGACGTCTCCTTCTCGCTGGGAGACGGGCTCCGGCCCGGCAGCATCGCTGACGCCAACGACGAGGCGCAGTTCGCCGAGCTCAGGACTCAGGGAGAGCTCAACCGGATCGCGTGGGAGCACGAGGTGCAGGTGATGAATGAGGGTCCGGGGCACATCCCGATGCATCTCATCCAAGAGAACATGGAGAAGCAGCTCGAGTGGTGTGACGAGGCCCCCTTCTATACGCTGGGTCCGCTCACCACCGACATCGCGCCGGGCTACGACCACATCACCAGCGCCATCGGCGCCGCGATGATCGGCTGGTACGGCACCGCCATGCTCTGCTACGTCACCCCCAAGGAGCACCTGGGCCTGCCCAATCGCGACGATGTGAAGGCCGGCGTGATCGCCTACAAGATCGCGGCCCATGCCGCGGACCTCGCCAAGGGGCATCCGCGCGGCCGCGCCTGGGACGATGCACTGAGCAAGGCCCGGTTCGAGTTCCGGTGGGAGGATCAGTTCAATCTCTCGCTCGATCCGGTGACCGCCCGCGCTTTCCACGACGAGACCCTTCCGGCCGAGGGCGCGAAGCTGGCGCACTTCTGCTCCATGTGCGGACCCAAGTTCTGCTCGATGAAGATCACCCAGGACGTGCGGGACTACGCGGCGGAGATGGAGCAGAAGGCGGCGGAATTCAGAGAGCGCGGTGGGGAGATCTATTTAGCGACTTAACTGCCACTGCAACTGCCACTGCAACTGCCACTGCAACTGCCACTGCAACTGCCACTGCAACTGCGCACCACGGAGACACGGAAAACACGGAGGTTGCACGGAACTTTGAGCGTAGTTCTTCTCATCATTAGATGAATTGAGGGTGCACCCCACCCCTACTCTCAGAGGA
>JBIOUY010000017.1:0-18309 GCA_044867445.1 Gemmatimonadales bacterium | reverse complement strand
GCGACCTCTCCAAGAAGATCACCGTAGACGTCAAAGGTGAAATCCTGGAGCTCAAGAACACCATCAACACGATGGTGGACCAGCTCAACTCCTTCGCGTCGGAGGTCACTCGCGTCGCGCGCGAGGTGGGGACCGAAGGCAAACTGGGCGGCCAGGCTCAGGTACGCGGCGTGGGCGGCACCTGGAAGGATCTCACCGACAACGTCAACTCGATGGCCGGTAACCTGACCTCCCAGGTGCGCAACATCGCCGAGGTCACCACCGCGGTGGCCCGCGGTGAGCTGGACAAGAAGATCACGGTGGACGTGAAAGGTGAAATCCTGGAGCTCAAGAACACCATTAACACGATGGTGGACCAGCTCAATTCTTTCGCGTCGGAAGTGACCCGGGTGGCCCGCGAAGTCGGCACCGAAGGCAAGCTGGGCGGACAGGCGCAGGTGACCGGCGTGGCGGGGGTCTGGAAAGACCTGACCGACAACGTGAACTCGATGGCAGGGAACCTCACCGCCCAGGTGCGCAACATCGCTCAGGTGACCACCGCCGTCGCCACCGGCGACCTCTCCAAGAAGATCACGGTCGATGTGCGCGGCGAGATCCTGGAGCTTAAGAACACCATCAACACCATGGTGGACCAGCTCAACTCTTTCGCCTCGGAAGTCACTCGCGTCGCGCGCGAGGTGGGCACCGAAGGCAAGTTGGGTGGCCAGGCCTACGTGAAAGGCGTGGGCGGTACCTGGAAGGACTTGACCGACAGCGTCAACTCCATGGCCAGCAATCTCACCACCCAGGTCCGCAACATCGCCGATGTCACCACGGCGGTCGCGCGAGGTGAGCTGAACAAGAAGATCACGGTAGACGTGCAGGGGGAGATCCTCGAGCTCAAGAACACCGTGAACACCATGGTGGACCAGCTCAACTCATTCGCGTCGGAAGTGACCCGGGTGGCCCGTGAGGTCGGCACCGAGGGCAAGCTGGGTGGCCAGGCCCAAGTCGTAGGTGTCGCAGGCGTGTGGAAAGACCTGACCGACAACGTGAACTGGATGGCGAGCAACCTGACGTCCCAGGTCCGCGGCATCGCCAAGGTGGTGACCGCGGTGGCCAACGGCGATCTCAAGCAGGAGCTGCGGGTAGAGGTAAAGGGAGAGATCGCGACTCTCGCCGACACCATCAATGGGATGACCAACACCCTCGCGACTTTCGCCGACCAGGTAACCAACGTGGCCCGCGAAGTGGGTGTCGAAGGCAAGCTGGGCGGTCAGGCCCGGGTGCCCGGCGCCGCCGGCATTTGGCGCGACCTCACCGCCAACGTCAACCAGCTGGCGGCAAACCTCACCACCCAGGTCCGCGCCATCGCGGATGTCGCGACGGCGGTCACCAAGGGCGACCTCACCCGATCGATCGCGGTGGAGGCCCTGGGCGAGGTGGCCGAGCTCAAGGACAACATCAACGAGATGATCCGGAACCTCCGCGATACCACCCGGAAGAACATGGAGCAGGACTGGCTCAAGACCAACCTGGCCAAGTTCAGCCGGATGCTGCAGGGACAGCGGGACCTCGCGGCCGTCTCCCAGCTCATCCTGTCGGATCTCGCTCCGCTGGTCACCGCGCACCACGGGGTGTTCTACGTGGTCGATTCCTCGGGCGAGGAGCCCAGCCTCAAGTTGCTGGCGAGCTACGCCTACAGGAACCGGAGCTATCTCTCGAGCGAGTTCCGGATGGGCGAGAGCCTGGTCGGACAATGCGCGGTGGACCGGCGCATGCTGCTCATCACCAGGGTACCGCCCGACTATGTGCAGATCAGCTCGGGCCTCGGCGAGTCACCGCCTCGCAGCATCGTGGTGCTGCCGGTGCTCTTCGAGGGGGAGACCAGGGCGGTGCTGGAGCTGGCTACCTTCGACGAGTTCGACGAGATCCGGCTGACCTTCCTCGAGCAGCTGGCCGAGAGCATCGGCATCGTGCTCAACACCATCGCGGCAAACATGCGGACCGAGGCGCTGCTCAAACAGTCGCAGGCGCTGACTGAGAGCCTCCAGGCGCAGCAGGAAGCCCTCACCGAGACCAACAAGCGGTTGGAACAGCAGACCCGATCGCTGCAGAAGTCGGAGGAGCTGCTCAAGAAGCAACAGGACGAGCTGCAGAAGACCAATGCCGAGCTGGAGGAGAAGGCCCAACTCCTCTCCACCCAGAAGACCGAGGTGGAGCTCAAGAACAAGGAAGTGGAGCAGTCACGAGTGGCGCTGGAAGAGAAGGCCGAGCAGCTGGCTCTCATCTCCAAGTACAAGTCCGAGTTCCTCGCCAACATGTCGCACGAGCTTCGGACGCCACTCAACAGCCTGCTGATCCTGTCGCAGATCCTCACCGAGAACGCGGAAGGCAATCTGACGCATCGGCAGGTGGGCTTCGCACAGACCATCCACAGCTCCGGCTCCGACCTGCTCGACCTGATCAACGACATCCTCGATCTCTCCAAGATCGAGTCCGGCACTATGGCCGTGGATGTCACCCCGGTGCCGTTCGGCGAGGTGCGAAAGTTTGTGGAAAGCACCTTCCGCCAGGTCGCGGACCTGAAGGAGCTGACCTTCGAGGTGGCGCTGGACCCCGACCTCCCACCCGCCATGCAGACCGACAACAAGCGGCTGCAGCAGGTGCTGAAGAACCTGCTCTCCAACGCCTTCAAGTTTACCGATCGGGGCTCGGTTTCCCTCCGGACCAGCATCGCGACCAGCGGGTGGAACCCGGAGCAGGAGGTGTTGAACGCCGCCAACGTCGTGATCGCGTTCTCGGTCAGCGACACCGGCATCGGCATCCCCCGGGAGAAGCACGGGGTGATCTTCGAAGCATTCCAGCAGGGTGACACCGGTACCAGCCGGAAGTACGGCGGCACCGGCCTCGGGCTCTCGATCAGCCGGCAGATCACCCGGCTCCTCGGCGGGGAGATTCGGATCGAGAGCGCTCCAGGCGAAGGCAGCACCTTCACCCTCTATCTGCCGCTCATCTATCCCATCCAGCCGGTGCAGGCTCCGGCCGAGGGCGACGAAGGCGATGCGGGCCCGGTCGGCGGGGTCGAGGCGGCGAAGCCGGTTCTCACCGCGAGCTCCCGCGTGGTCCTCGCCCCCGTGGTGGAGCGGGCGGTCAGCGACGATCGCAGCGCGATAGAGGATGGCGATCGCATCCTCCTCATCGCGGAGGACGATCTCAACTTCGCCCAGATCCTACTCGATCTGGCGCGAGATCGGGGATTCAAGGGATTGGTGGCCCATCGAGCCGATCGGGCCCTTGCGTTAGCGCGGGAGTATCAGCCGACGGCGGTCACCCTGGATCTTCGGCTGCCGGATGCGGACGGGTGGACCATCCTGGACCGGCTCAAGCACGACCCGGCCACCCGGCACATCCCGGTCCATATCATTTCGGTGGAGGAGAACTGGCAGCGGGGCCTGCGCCTGGGCGCGATCGATTTCCTGACCAAGCCGGCCAGCAAGGAGTCGCTCTCGGAGGCCCTGACCACGCTGCACGAGTTCATCGATCGGCCGGTGAAGGAACTGTTGGTGGTGGAGGATGACCCCGGCGCGCGGGACAGCATCGTCGAGCTGGTGGGCGACGGCGACGTCCGGACCACGACGGTAGGAACCGGCGCCCAGGCGCTCGAGGCTCTGCAGGCCGGCCGCTTCGACTGCATGGTGCTCGATCTCGGCCTGCCGGACATGACCGGCTTCCAGCTCATCACCCGAGTCAGGAGCGAAATCGGGCTGCGCAAGTTGCCCACCATCGTGTACACCGGGAAGCACCTGAGCCAGCGGGAGGAAGCCGAGCTCCGAAGGCTGGCGGAGTCAGTGGTCATCAAGGATGCGCGCTCGCCCGAGCGACTGCTGGACGAGACGGCGCTCTTTCTCCATCGAGTCACGGCCAAGCTGCCGGAGCCCAAGCGGCGGATGCTGGAGCAGCTCCACCGCAGTGACCCGACGCTCACCGGCCGCACCGTGCTGATCGTCGACGACGATGTACGCAACATCTTCGCGCTCACGACGTTCCTCGAGCGGAGCGACATGCGGGTGCTCTATGCCGAGAGCGGCCGGGAGGGCATCGCCCGGCTGCAGGACGCGCCCGAGGTCGACGCGGTGCTGATGGACGTGATGATGCCCCAGATGGACGGCTACGAAACCATGCGGGCCATCCGCGACCACCCGCGCTTCCGGCACCTGCCCATCATTGCCGTGACCGCCAAGGCGATGAAAGGCGACCGGGAAAAGTGCATTGAAGCCGGCGCGTCGGACTACATCGCCAAGCCGGTCGATATGGACCAGCTCCTCTCACTATTGCGGGTGTGGTTGTACCGGTGACTCCGGAGATCTCGCAGGTGGTGGACGAGGCTGCGCCCCCGCTGGTGGCGCCCCAGAGCGATCCCGAGGATGATCGGGTCAACGTCCTCCTGGTGGACGACCAGCCGGCCAACCTGCTGGCGCTCGAGGCCATGCTCCAGGGCCTGGGCCAAAACCTGATCAAGGCAGAGTCTGGCCGGGAAGCGCTCAAGTGGCTCCTCACCCATGAATTCGCAGTCATCCTCTTGGACGTGAAGATGCCCGAGATGGATGGGTTCGAGACCGCGACCCTGATTCGTGAGCGCGACAAGTCCAGGCATACGCCAATCATCTTCCTCACGGCGGCCGAGAAGAGCGAAACGCAGACCGTGCGAGGCTACGCCATCGGCGCGGTAGATTATCTGGTGAAGCCGGTGGTCCCGGAGTTCGTGCGCTCCAAGGTCTCGGTATTTGTGGAGCTGGCCAAGAAGACCGAGTTGCTTCGGCGCCAGGCTCGGCTGCTGCAGGACAGCGAGCAGGAAGCCCGTGAGCTGGCGGCGGCACGAGCGGACCTGGTGCGAGACCTGGAACACAAGAACCGGGAGCTGGAGAGCTTCAGCTACGCGGTATCACACGATCTCCGAGCACCGCTCCGGCGGATCGAGAGCTTTGCTCGGGCGCTGACCGAGAGCCAGGCCGGCAAGCTGGACGCGAACGGTATACGATTTCTCGACCGGATTCGGGAAGCCAGCCAGCAGATGTTGCAGCTCATTGACGACGTGCTTCACCTCTCGCGTCTTTCCCGCGCGGAGCTCCGGGATCAGGAACTGGATCTCAGCGCCATCGTCGGCATGATCCTGGACCGGTTCGTGGAGGCGGAACCGGAGCGGTCGGTCGAGGTCAAGATTCGGCCGGGGGTGATCGCGATCGGAGATGCGCAACTGATCCGGATCGCGCTGCACAACCTGCTGGAGAACGCCTGGAAATTCACCAGCAAACAGCCCGAGGCTCGCATCGAGTTTGGGGTGACCAATATTGCTGGCGAGCCCACGTTCTTCGTTCGTGACAATGGGGCGGGGTTCGACATGAGCTACGTCGAGCGCCTCTTCGGCCCATTCCAGCGGTTGCACCTGACCAGCGAGTTCCCCGGCACTGGGATCGGTCTCGCTACGGTGCAGCGGATCATCCATCGCCATGGGGGGAGGGTCTGGGCCGAGGGGACGGTGGGGCAGGGGGCGACGTTCCACTTCACCATCGGACGGTCGCGGAGCTGAGCTCCTGCGGCTGTTCACCATAGAGGCACAGAGGGCACAGAGAAAGCAAAAGCTTGTGGTGGGGTGGCTCGGCCGTCCTCTGTGTTCTCTGTGCCTCTGTGGTGAACCAGCGACCTTGTTCAACCTTTGACAGTTCCTGAGGCGTCTGTTCCAGCCCGGTGAGCCTTATCGGCCTCGGCCTGAATCTTCTCCCGCAGCCGCAACAGACCGCAGATCGCCCGCGAGTGGGGCTCGATCATGGGACACTCCCGGGTCGCCTTGTGGACGATCATCTCCTCCTTCGGGTCCGCCATGATCTCAGTTCTCCCCTCGCTCTTCGTGACCGCCCCCGGTGGAGAATCCTAATCCGGCGTGAAAGTGAAGCGCGAAATTGGGAACTGCCGCGTGTCCGTCGACGACCGGCACCCGGACGTACGAAAATGAGGCTCGGCCATCCAGACTGAGAAACGCGCCCAGCGCCAAGGGGAAGCGACGGGTCGCTGTAGCCATCAGATTGCCGCCTGAGAGATAATAGCCGTCCCAGAATCCGCGGGTCTCGTCCAGTTTCTGGCCCCGTATTTCGTTCCTGGGGTAGGTGACCACCGGCCCCGCGCCAAACGCGTATGAGAATTTTCCCCGCCGGAATGCCCGGCTCAGCGTGAACATGTTCATCCCATTGGTGATGCGGAAGCGCTGCACTTCGGGTGGGGGATTCTCCAGGTAGAGTTTGTGATGGGTGAAATCGAGGAACCAGCCTCGGTTGCCTCGCCAGAAGCCGATCCGGCCGGCGTAGTACCAGGTGTCCTTGAAGGTCCGGGTGGACCAGTGCGCGGTGAGATCGATGTCGGGCTGCCCGACCTGTGTGATCGAGAGCGGGGTCGGAACGCTCAGCGACGATCCCAGGAAACCCTGAAGCTCGAGTTGGGCGGCGGCTGGAGCCGGCCACAGAGCAATGGCGAGCAGGAGCGGAAGCGAGCCAGGGCGCAGGCGGGGGACTCCGGTTCGGGTCCATCCGAGAACAGCACCTCATTTCCTGAGGTTCCCCGGAATACTATCTCCAACCGCTCGACACTGCACATTGCCGAAGCATCGCGCGGATCCGGTTCCTTTGCTAACTTGTCTATCCAACCCGGAGATCGTAACCCAGTCCTCTGTACTGCAGAACCGTCATGCGCCGACACCGATCGATCTGGTTCATGTGGCTGGTGGTGGCGTGCCTCGCGCCGGCCGCTCGGCCGGCTATGGCCCAATCATTCGCCTGGAAGAGCGGGGCGATCTTCTACGGCGATAATACCGAGTTCTTCAACCCCTACCGCACCGGCGAAACCATCCTGGGCGCCCAGCTCCAGACCTATCTCTCGGCCGAGCTGGGCCCCCGCACGGAAATCATCTTGGGCGCGTTCGGGGATCACCGCAGCGGGCGGGCGGACTTCCTCGACCAGCTGAAGCCGCTGCTGGGCTTCCGCTACCGGACTCCGACCTCGCTCGGGGTCCTGGGGACTCTGGTTACGGAAAACCGCCACGGCTACCTGGAGCCGCTCGAGGTCACCACCCTCGAGTTCACTCGTCCAGTCGAGTATGGCTTGCAATGGCGGGAAGATCGAGGCGTCGTCGGGGGGGAAGTCTTCATCGATTGGCAGCACCTCAACACCAGTCAGAGTCGGGAGATCTTCGACTACGGGCTGCTGCTTCGAGTTCAGCCAACCCGCTACCTGAGCTTCGAGTTTCAGGGGCACGGCCTCCATCGTGGCGGTCAGCTTCACTCCGCCGGCGAGCCGGTTACCAATAATATTGTCGCCGCGACCGGTGCCCGGGTGGGCGGCACTCTACCCGGCGTCGGGATGAGCTCGCTCAGCCTATTTCGTCTCGTGAGTCAGGGGAACATCGATCCCTTCCCGCCGGCCGGTCGCCCCGATCACGGGCACGGCACGTATATCCGCGGGTCCATCGCCCCGCTTGGATGGGTGGAGCTCTTTACCATTCAGTGGTGGGGACGGGACTTCATCTCGGATGAGGGAGATAACAGCTACAGCTCCCAAGGCTCGGACCCGAGCTACTATCGTCCCAATCGCCGGTATCAGGAGTACGGCCTGGCGAGGCGAACCCAGATCGAGTCGGCGATTACGCTGGATGCCGAGCTCCGCTTCCATCGCTTCGACGAGCTGCGGAGCATCGCTCTGGGGCATTCCAAGTGGGAGTACTCTTATCGGCTGGTGGTGCGGGCGCCATTCGAGGTGGGGCTGGGCAGGACCCAATCGGAGTAGGTCGAGAGTAGGCGGTCATAGCCTGATGAACAAGAAGAGCGCGGGCTCCGGAAAATTCCCGGGGCCCGCGCTGGCATTACCCGAGCGCAGCCTCTAACGATTGCTGGCACTGTCGGCGTGCATCTCGGTTGCACCGCTCTGGTGAGTAGTGTCGGTCTGCCCCGAGCTCCGAGGTCCCAGGGTATCCTGTGGGGCGGCCTGCGGATTCGCGTTGCTGGTGCTGTCTCGCACATGGGTGGAATCGGGCAGCACACTATCGACGCTGACTGTAGCGTTGCCCGGGCGTCCGGCCTCGCCCGGTGGCCCGGTACGGGTAGTGTCAATCGCGTGGGTCGGGTAGGTGGTGTCCCCGCGGGCCGCCGCGGTCGTGTCTCGCGCGGGGGCGGCGCCGACCTGGCCCTCGTTCTGGCTGTGGCAGGCGGCTATCGTTGCCGCAACGGCCGCCAAGATGAGTATGCGCTTCATGTTCCCTGCCTCGCTGAGTCGCAGTTTCCCTGCAGTTAGTCTGCTAGTCCGCGGCAACCTAGACCTGGGTAAGCGCCCGTTACTAGGGCGCGGATCACAAAAGCAGTGAGAAGTGAGAAGTGAGAGGTGAGAGGTGAGACGTGACAGGTGACAGGTGAGAGGTGGGATGCAATTCCTCATCCTGCGCGAAGCGAAGGATCTAAGCCGCCAGGATCCCTCGCTACGCTCGGGATGAGGACCTCACTCCACACTCCTTACTTACCCGTCACCTCTCACCTGTCACGTCTCACCTCTTGCGTATCACCCAGCTCCCGCCGCTTGCGCCCAGGCCAGGACGCTATTATCTGACCATTCAAATACTGTGCGTCACGACCAACCATCAGGAGCTCAACCTGCCTCACTCGCCCCCCGCCCCCGACCTCCCCAACCGCGCCACCGAGCCTCTTGACCGGGACCGAACCCCGAAATGGCAGCGCCGCCCCGAGCAGCGACGGCGTGAGATTCTCGATAGCGCCCTGTGGGTGTTCGGCCGATTCGGCTACCAGCGTGCGACCCTGGCGGACGTTGCCGAGCGGGCGGGCGTCTCCCCCGGGACCGTGTCCCACTATTTCGGATCCAAGGGCGAGTTGTTCCAGGAAGTGATCGCCGACCATTTCATTGGATTTGTCGTACAGGAGGAAGCGCTGCTGGCGTCGAGCGCCGGTCCGGTGCGGCACCTGCTGCACCAGCTGCTCAGGAGAATGTGGGACCATGCCTGGACGCCCGGGATCCTGGAGCTGATGCAGGTGGTTCAGGTCGAGGCACCTGAGTTCCCCGAATCCGGGCGGCTCCTCTGCCGTCAGCTCGGCGAACGGTGGCGGGGCCTGGTGGGCCGGATCCTCGAATCAGGTGCGCGAACGGGCGAATTCCGGGCGCTCGATCCCGAGCTGGCTGCCCGCGCGATGAGCTACACCTTGCTCGGCGTGGCCCAGAAGGTCTCGACCTTTTCGCGGTTCGACCCCAGCATGCCGGATCGCGAGGTCATGTGGCGGACTGTGCTTGATATGATCGATCGCTTCCTGCTCGCGGAGCTGCCCTGCGAGGAGTCCAATCTTGCATTCCGGGAAGGAACAGAAAGTGACTGATCTGGTGTGCTTCCGAATCCCTGGCCGAACGGTGGTCTCATTGGCGATGAGCGCCATCCTGCTTCTAGCTGGCTGCAAGGGAGATGCTCCGCCGCCCGCTCCACCACCCGCGGAAGTGGCGGTGGTGAAGGTGACGCCCAGTCCGGTTCCTGAGTCCTTCGAGTTCTCCGGTGAGGTGCAGCCCTACCGGCGGGTTGAGGTGAGGGCCCGGGTGGATGGGGTCATTGTGGCGCGGCCGTTCACCGAGGGGGCGCTGGTCAAGCCAGGTCAGGTCCTCTATCGCCTGGACCAGGCCCGCCCGGAAGCGGCCTATCGCAACGCGCTGGCACGCTATCAGAACGCCAAGCGCACCCTGGACCGCCTGCAGCCGCTCCTGGGGCAGCACGCAGTCGCGCAGCAGGACGTGGACAACGCCCGAGCCGAATTCGAAGGGTCCGAGGCCGCGCTGGCTGAGGTGAAGAAGAATCTCGACGACACCAACGTCCGGGCGGAAATCGAGGGGAGAGTGGGCCGCACTCTCATGGAGGTCGGGGCCAGGGTGACCGGCTCCTCTGATCTGCTGACCACGATCGACGTTCTCGACCCGATCTACGTCAGTTTCCGGCCCTCGGCGCAGCAGCTGCTGGGTTGGAGGCAGAATCCCCGGTCGAGCAAGCTCATCCAGCCTGGGAGCCCGCTTCAAGTGCAGGTGACGCTCCCCGACGCTAGCAACCTGCCTCGGATGGGGCGACTCGATTTCGTGGCGCCCTCTCTGGATCAGACTACCGGCACTCAGGAGTTCCGCGCGCTATTTCACAATCCTGACCGGATTCTCGTCCCGGGACAGTTCGTCCGAGTACGGCTGGTGGGATTTACTCGAGACAGCGCGCTGGCAGTGCCGCAGCGGGCAGTGCAGCAGGCGCTGGGGCGTCAATTCGTGTACGTGGTAGGTAAAGGCGATACCGTCGTGAGCCGCGATGTACAACCCGGTCCCTGGAGCGGGAACCTCTGGATCATCGATAAAGGGCTGGCACCGGGTGAACAGGTAATTGTAGACGGGATTCAGAAGGCGACGCCGGGGCGCCCGGTGCATCCGGTCGCGTTCGTGGATACCACCGCGGCCCAGGGAACTACTACTCGGTTGGGAGCAGCACCGTGAACGCGTCTGTCCCCGCGCCAGAGTCCGGCGCCGACATCCACTATTTCTTCATCCGGCGGCCGGTATTCGCCGTGGTGATCAGCGTCATCATCACCCTTCTCGGCCTGTTCGCGATCCGGCTGTTGCCGATCTCGCGCTATCCCCAGATCACCCCGCCCGCGATTCAGGTTCAGGCCACCTACCCGGGCGCCACGGCCGAGGACGTCGCCGAGGCGGTGGCGGCGCCGATCGAGGCTCAACTCTCCGGGTTGCAGGGACTGCTCTACTACTCGTCGGCCAACGCCAGCGACGGCACGATGAGCCTGCAGATCTTCTTCGATGTGAACCGCAGTCAGGATCTGGCCGCGGTGGACGTGCAGAACGCGGTCCAGTTGGCGCAGCCGCAGCTTCCCGATGCGGTGCGTCAGAACGGGATCACCATCCTCAAGGCCAATACCGACATCCTGGGCGTGGTCGCGTTGACCTCGGATGATCCCCGGTATGACGCCGCCTATCTCACGAATTACATGAAGTTGTACATCGAGGATGAGATCAAGCGGACGCCCGGCATTGGGAACGCGCTCACCTTCGGCGGGCTCGAGTTCTCGATGCTGATCCAACTCGATCCCGACCGGATGGCGCAGCTCGGCATCACCACCAGTGACGTCGCGGCCGCGGTGCGGGAACAGAACGCCACCAGCCCGGCCGGACGGTTGGGCCGCGAGCCGGCTCCGAGTGGCACCGAGTTCACTCTCCCGGTGACCACGCTGGGGCGGCTCAAGACGCCAGACCAGTTCGCGGACATCGTGGTCCGCGCCAAGGCGGACGGGTCCATCATTCGGATCAGAGACATTGGCAAGGTTGTCCTCGGCTCCCGCAACTACGACCTCGCCGGCCGTCTCAACGGCACGCCGGTCGCGCCGATGCTGCTCTACCTGCGCCCCGGCGCCAACGCACTCGCCGCCCGCGACGCGGTAGCCAAGCGCATGGCGGAGTTGGCCAAGAGCTTCCCCGTGGGTGTCCACTGGAAGATTCCCTTCGACACCACGCCTTTCGTGACGGCCTCAATTCACGAGGTGGTGACCACCCTGCTGGAGGCAATGGCGCTGGTGACGCTGGTGGTGTTCATCTTCCTCCAGAGCTGGCGGGCAACGCTGATCCCGATGTTGGCGGTGCCGGTGAGCGTCATCGGGACCTTCCTGGGGCTCCTGATGCTCGGCTTCACCATCAACGTGCTCACGCTATTTGCCCTGGTGCTCGCCATCGGCATCGTGGTGGACGACGCGATCGTGGTGATCGAGAATACCGAGCGCCTGATGGCCAATGAGGGGCTGCCCGCGCGGGTCGCGGCCGACCGCGCCATCCGGCAGGTGGCCGGCGCGCTGATCGCGATTGTCCTGGCACTCTGTGCGGTGTTCGTGCCGGTGGCATTTCTTGGCGGCGTTACCGGCTCGATGTTCAAGCAGTTCGCGGTGACTCTGGTGATCGCCGTGGTCCTATCCGGCATGGTGGCCCTTACGCTCACGCCGGCCCTCTGCGCCTTTCTGCTGCGCGAGTCCAATGAGGCCCACACCACTGGCTTTTTCGGCGCCTTCAACCGCTGGTTCTCCCGCGTCAATGCCGGCTATGCCAGGAACGTCGGACGGGTGCTGGGACGGCCCAGGACCTGGCTCGCCATGTTCGCGGTCCTGGTCGCGCTGGCCGTAGTGCTGTGGCGCCGGGTGCCGACCGCGTTCATCCCTACGGAGGACAAAGGGTATTTCGCCGTCGCTCTCCAGCTCCCGGACGCCGCTTCGCTCCAGCGCACCCGCGAAGTGGTCAAGCGGGTCGAGGGATATCTCCGGCAGGAGCCCTCGGTCGTGAATATCGTTGGCTTCGCGGGGCTGGACGTGCTGACCCGAACCAACCAGACCAACAGCGCGACCATCTTCATCCTGCTCAAGCCGTGGGACGAGCGAGGGAAGGGCCAGACCATCGACGACATCACCAAGCGGATCAACGGCAAGCTGTTCGGGATGAAGGACGCGATCGGATTCGCCTTCAACTTGCCCGAGATACCGGGTCTCGGTGCGACCTCGGGCGTGGAAGTGAACTTTCAGAATCGAGCCGGCCGGGACGTGCGCGACTTTGCCGGCCAGGTACAGGCCTTTACCCAGGCAGTCAACAGCCTGCCCGCGGTGCAGGCACTGAATACCAATTTCCGGGCCAACGTGCCCCAGCTCTACGTGGATGTGGATCGGGCGGCGGCCAAGGCCCGCGGGGTGAACCTCACCGATCTCTTCGGTACCCTGCAGACGTTTCTGTCGACGCTGTACATCAACGACTTCAATCTCTACGGCCGGACCTATCGGGTACAGGCGGAGGCGCAGGCGCCGTTCCGCCGGACGCCGGAGGATCTGGCCCGGCTGTATGTGCGGGGGCGCGACAATGAGATGATCCCGGTCACCTCGCTGGTCCGCACCGAATTCCGCAGCGGTCCGACGCAGCTGCTCCGCTTCAACGGTTTCGGCTCCGCGCTCTTCACCGGCACGCCCAAGCCTGGGCGCAGCTCCGGCGAGGTGCTGAATGAGATCGACAGCCTGGTCGCTGGGAAATTTGCCTCGGCCGGGGTGGGAATCGGTTTGTCGGGTCAGTCGTTCCAGGAACGCGCCGCCACCGGGCAGGCGGGCCTCGTGTTCGGCCTCGGCTTGATCATCGTGTTCCTGGTGCTGGCCGCACAGTACGAGAGCTTCTCGATTCCCTTCGCCGTGTTGCTGGGCGTGCCTTTCGGCGCATTCGGTGCGCTGCTCGGGATCTGGCTCCGAGGGACGCCGAGCGACATCTACTTCCAGATCGGCCTGATCACCGTGGTGGGCCTCGCGGCCAAGAACGCGATTCTGATCGTGCAGTTCGCCAACGAGATGCGGCAACACGGCCTTCGGATCCATGAGGCGGCGGTCGAGGCCGCCCGTGAGCGATTGCGGCCCATCCTGATGACCTCCTTCGCCTTCATTTTCGGCGTTTCACCGCTGGTCATCGCGAGCGGCGCCGGTGCCCAGAGCCGCCACTCCCTCGGAACCGGCGTCTTCGCGGGGATGCTCTTCGCAACCACGATCGGGATCTTCTTTATCCCGCTCTTCTTTCGGGTGATCCGCGGACTTGCCGAACGTGGGCTTGCCCGAGGGAGAGTCCCGGCACCTGCACCTGCTCCCGCCTCACCGGAGACCAAGTGACCCGATTGCTCCACGTCGCTCTGCTCGCCACCGCGGTGAGCAGCTGCGCTATCGGCCCCAGCTATCACCCGGTCGAGGCCGTGCCGAAGGGAAGCCGCGTCGGTGCCGCGCGCAGCAGCAGCGAGACCCGCGCCTTCTTCGATTCGCTCGAGGCCGCTCGACGCACCGATACCCTGGCGCGGGGCGATACGATACCTCTCCCGCGCAGGTTCGCTCCCGAATCCCTGGTGGATCGCGCCTGGCTGGATGTCCTGCGGGACACGACGCTCGTTCGGCTGGTGGAGACGGCCGTGCGCCAGAACCGGGATCTCCGGGTGGCGGTGGGTCGGATTCGTGAGTTCCGTGCCGAGGTCGGCGTGGCGCGCTCGCCCCTCCTCCCCGAGATCACCGCCAACGCGTCCGCCAGCACCAACCAGGTGGCGCTGGGTGCGTTGCCGCCGGCCTCCTTCGATGCCATCCGGATTACCGGCGATGTGGCCTGGGAGCTGGATTTCTGGGGGCGGATCAGACGAGGCCTCGAGGCGGCTCGCGCCGACCTCGGGGCAGAGGAAGCGGCCCAGCGATCGGTCCTGTTGACGTTGGTGAGCGACGTGGCCAGCAGCTACCTCCAGTTGCTGGAGCTGGACCAGGAGCGGTCCATCGCCGAGCGAACCCTGGCATCACGGCAGGCGACGCTGGCGCTGGCGAGACAGCGCTTCCAGCAAGGAGTCATTTCCGAGCTCGACGTCCGCCAATTCGAGGCCCAGGTCGCCGTGCCGGCCTCGACGCTGGCGCAGACCGAACGGCTGCGCTCCCAGCAGGAACATCAGCTCAGCCTGCTGATTGGCGAGGCACCCACGGTGATTCCTCGCGGCGGCTCCCTAACCCGGGCGGTGAGGGCCCTGGAAGTTCCCGACTCGATTCCGGCAAGCCTGCTCGAGCGGCGTCCCGATGTGCAGGAAGCCGAGCGGGCCTATGCCGCGGCGACAGCCCGGATCGGCGCCGCCAATGCCGCTCGGCTGCCGACCTTTTCGATTACCGGATATTACGGAAGCCAGGTACCCTCAACCGACAACCTCTTCGCCTCTGGGGGAGAGATCTACCAGCTTCAGGGAGGTGTCTCGATCCCGCTCTTCACCGGTGGCCGGCTCATCAACGAGGCCCGGGTGGCGCGAGCCCGGGCCGAGCAGTCCAGAGCCGAATACGAGCAGACCGTGCTCACTGCGCTCCGCGAGGCCAGCGACGCGCTAGTTGGGGTTCGGACATCGCGCGACCAGGTCACCGCGCAGCAGACCCAGACGCAAGCCTTGCGTCGCGCCTTCCAGCTGGCCGAGCTGCGCTACCGCACCGGGGTTGCCAGTTACATCGAGGTGCTCGATGCCCAACGAGGATTGTTCGAGGCGGAGCTGGCACTGAGCCAGGTCCAGCTGTTGCAACTCTCCTCCGCGGTGGAGCTCTATCGGGCACTGGGCGGTAGTTGGCAGGCCACGGGAACGCCCGCTCGGTAGTGGAGACGCGTGGTGCGAGACGGCAGAGCACGAAAGCCCGCCAACCGCGAGGATACCATCCTCCCGGCGCCATGACCGCGGGCAATCCATGCGGTGAGATCCACTCACCGCCAGGCCAGGCGCGCCCGCTTGACACGATCCTGCTTAATGGGTCAGGCGGCACCGAAAGAAGATGCTCGGCTATGGGTGCCCTATCCGGTCTATCCTTCACATCAGGGGCTAGAACAGGAGCCTGCCTAGGGCGAAACCAGCCAACCCGATCACGGTACCAAAGAGCGCCATTTGAGCCATGTAGGCCAGCCAGCTACCTCCAGTTCCCGACCCTGCCAGGCGCTCGAGGTAGAGCACGTATGCCGATGGACTTCCCGTAAAGAGGCTGCGACGGAGGACGATATCTGCAACCCCCTTTAGCAGCGCGAGCCCCAAGAGGACAACGATGGCCAGTCTGAAGGTCACTCCGTTGGCGCCCAAGATGGGTCCGACTAGAGCCCCATGGACCATGCGACATCCCTTTCCAAACGCGACGGCGCTGGTGTCCGGCTAACGAACCGCAAATCAGCTGCAGGCCCTCATCTCAACGCCCGCACCAACTTACGTGCCGCTGATCGCCACCGGCGAGCAGCGCGTGCGCGGGACTCCGCTCGGTCCGGCCTGTCAGCTGCATTTGCTGGCGCCGAGCGATGCCAGCCGGTTCAGTCTCAGTTGATGGGTGACAGAATGTTCTCAGCTGATGGGTGAGACTCCGTAACTTAGGGTCTCAGAGGCTTCGATGTTCTGGAGAGTCACGTCACCCATGTACCGGCGCCAGCGCTTCGTGCTCGAGGCCGAGCTCGGCCCCAATGCCGACGCGGCAGGAGTCATCGAGCTTGGTTCGCCCCATTTGTCCCTGATCTGCCGATAGAGAGTGCCACCTTCCCCTACCTGATTAACATCGATCGACGTCGCCACGACGCTGTCGCAACCGACTATGGTTGTTGGGAATCTAGAGTAAGGGGGCGTCGCCATGACCCGGATGCGAATCGCATTGCTCTCTACGCTCAGCATCGCGAGCCTTTCGCTTGCGGCGGCGGCTCGCCCCACGCCGCGGGTTGCGAGCGGCCTCGTCGCCGGCCTCTACGGCTGGCCGAAGGAGATGTACTGCACGGATCTCACGTCCGGCACCGTGCAGACCCTCGACCCTCGATACCTTCTCGGACGGCTCCAGCTCGCGGCACAGTGCCACTTTACCCTGGTCATCGACCCGCCACGCCGGCGGCTCTCCGCCACCGGCACCAAGGGGGGCGCATTCTCCGTCGAGAGCGCCGAGCGGCTGACGGATGAGTACGCCCAGGTGCTGACGCCCGAGACCGTCCGTACGTACAGCGCGACGATCCTCGGCTTGAACCTGGCCGACGACTACGACTGCCCAACCTGCTGGGGCGGCGAAGAAATCACACAGGCTCAGATCGCCTCCTGGGCGGCGTACACCCGCGCCCGGATTCCCGGCCTCCCCCTCGGCGTGCGGATGACACCCGACTGGGTGCAGAAGGACCCTTCGCTCGCCCCGCTCCTCGACTACGCTTGGGCGCAGTACACCACAAGAAAGGGCGACCCGCAGGCGTTCTACGACGAGGCCGCTCGGGACGCGCAGCAGCTGGGCCTCCAGATCGTAATGGGCGTCAACGTCGAGAACTGCGGCGGCCCCCACACCGACCCATGCACCGCGACGGAGCTGGAGCGTATCGGGGCGATCGCGGTGACTCACCCGGCGAGCTGCGCGTTCCTCAACTGGCGGTACGACCCGGCGACGTGGGAGCGGGAGGACATCCAGACTGCCTGGGGCGGGCTCATGGCGAAGGCAGAAGCGCGGCCGAGACGAGACTGCCGCAGAGTGTAATCGCCGATACTGCGGCACCAGTGACGCGGATACATGCAGTCACTCAGTCTACGTGAACCGCCGCACCCGCAAGTCCTCGAGCGTTCCCCGCCACCGCGAGATCAACGAGTTTCTCGCCCGTAAGATTTGCCGGGATCTCGAGATCCCAATGGTCTAACGAATGGCACATCAGCTGCTGGCCCGCATGCCGGCGCCCGCACAAATCAAGTTGCGGCCTAACGACTCGCGTCAGCCGCACGCGGAGGGGATTGGCTGCACGCGGGGGCTAGCCCGCCTACCAATCACAGGACCGGCCCAGGCTCAAGCAAGATCTGCTTGGAGCCGGTTCACCAACATGCCCCGGATGTCTGAGCTTATCGTCTTGGGGCCAACCACGACCTCCAGTACGCGCAGCGGCTGAGCGCCTTAGCGAACCTGCATAGATCGCGACAGGCGATCCATGAGGAACGCCTCCCACGTCATTGTGGCTAGGGCGCGCTCGGGAGCCAGATTCGCACCGGCGCGCAACGCACGAGCGGCCTGCCCCGGCAGCCGGATCGGTAACAGGAGCCGGTGCCGGTGAGTCGCGTCCAAATATCCGCGGACCAGATCCGCCGCGGCGTACACGCGCGGACCTGCGATGTCGGGAACGAGACCCGACGGCTGACCCAGCGCGAGCTCGACGAGACGCGCAGCCACCGCATCGGCATCGACCGGTTGGAACGCGACGCCGGATGGAACCGGAACGACAGGCAGCTTCGCCATCTTCTCCAGCACCATGAGGATGAGGTCGTGGAACTGAGTCGCACGGATCGTCGTCCAGGGAAGCCCGGAGTCTGCGACGACTTGCTCGGCCTTCCGCTTCATGTCGAAGTAGCTGAACATCATCCGGTCGATCAATCCGCTGACCGGGATGCGGTCTGCACCGACGACTGAGATGTACACGAGATGCGGCTGGCCCGCGCGCGCAGCGGCGTTCACGAGGTTCTGCGTTGCTATCTCATCGCCCTTGTTGCTGCCGGCGCAGTGGATGATCGTCGCGACGCCATCGACCGCTGCGCCGACCTCGGTAGCCGAAAGAAGGTCGCCAATCACGAACCGGACGCCGTTCTCTTCCTTGCCGGTCCGGCGCGTTAGGACGCGGACATCGCGGCCTGCGTCTCTCAGCCGGCGCACAACATGGCGGCCGAGCGTGCCGGTGCCCCCTGTAACCAAGGTGGGATCCATCTGAACCTCC
>JBIOUY010000016.1:0-35815 GCA_044867445.1 Gemmatimonadales bacterium | reverse complement strand
GCCTGGGTAGAGTTGAACTACCGACCTCACGCTTATCAGCCGCCGAAGACCGACGCCGACCAGCGCCCACCAGCGTGATTCAACAACTTAGGCCCCCTGCCCCCCTAGCCGGCGCCAGCCAGCGCCGGCTCGTTTGTTACTGGGAACGTTACTGCGGAACCATGAATTCTAAGGGCCCCACAGTGCGAGCGGAGTTGCCAGTTGGCCCGCGGTCTGGGCGGTGATCTTTTGGTAGACGGAGCGTGCCGGGCAACGAACTCTAGCCAGCTACTCGCCACTCTGTCGCCGCAGGAGTTTTCTGGGCACTCCGTATTGGCTCGGCTAAGCTCGAGGCGCATCTCTCGCGAGTGCTCAGGAAGAGGTCGCTCGGGTGAGCCCAGCGTCGGCAAATTGGAAGTACCCCGCCGGAAGCTGTCGTGGGCGTCCCTCAATCTCGACCCAGACAAAGCCGGCCTCTGCTTTAGGGCAGAGGGCCGTAGGGTTGTGAGGTAGCACCGGATGCCCAACGCCTGCCGGGGTGCTGAGCAGCCAGTTCGGGGCGTAGTCGAGCAAGGGTGCGCCGGTTTTGAGCGATGATCATTTCGAGGGGATGCCCCCCTCCCGCGGCAAATGTTGTCTTACGCAGCCGCTTCAGCTTCCTCGCCAATGTCCTCAGGTCGGCCAGTGGTACCGCGCCAGAGATCCCACTCCGCCAACAACGCCACCAACGGAGCCGTCAAGTACCCTACCCCCTGAAGCAGCATCCCAAGCAGCAGGCAGAGCAGCAGGCCACGGGTCCCCGCGCACAGGCCCACCACACCGACGACCAGAAGCGTCAGGCCCAGTGCGAGTTCGACTCGTGCACTCGTCACCGCCCGTAGTGCTCCTTGGACTTCTGCTTTGAACTTATCGGTCCGCTGCCAGCTCAGTGGAATACCGAAAAGGGCGCGTAGCGCGCTGACCATGATGCTATGCGTGAGCGCACACTTCGCAATGCTCGCGCACAAGAGGTCCACAATGGAGCAGCGCATGGCACGACGCTGCACGGACCAGCTCATCGCTTGACTCGCGACCGCGATCACGGCGCTCGCCACCCAGACGAGCGTGGGCAGCGTTGGCCGCTCGCCGTGGACCACCAGCGACGCCAGGAGCATGAGACCCCAGGGAAGCAGCAACAGGCCCAGCCCCATGAACAGGGGGTCGAGATCGTGGTGGAGGTGAAAGAGCTTCTGAGCGGGCGTAAGCGCCGTCTTCACGCCGAGTCGCGATGGTACAAACATCCGCAGATGGCGCTTCAACTCTTGAATCGGGCCGTACGTCCAGCGCCGGCGCTGCTTCGCATACCCCGCGAAGGTCTCCGGAATCAGTCCACGGCCGAAGGTCTCTCCGACATACACCGAGGTATACCCGAGGGCGTGAATGCGTGGTGCGAGCTCCGAATCCTCCGTCAGGCACCACTCGGACCAGCCCCCTGCCTCCTCGAGCGCCTGGCGTCGGATCAGGGCCATCGTACCTACGGTGATCGCCGCGCCCCGTTCGTTCCAGCTTGGCATCGTCGTCGAAAAGAAGACGCGGTACTCCCAGTAGCACATTCGCTGGTACAGGCTGTGTTCCCACTCGCGATAATCATGTGGGCTTTGGACGAATCCCACACGCTGATCCTCGAAATAGCCGACCAAGGCGGCAAGGAAGGTCGGCCGTGCTTGATAGTCGCTGTCGATCAGGCCAATGATCGCTGCGTCAGGGTCCGTCCGGGGCAAGGCGAAGTTCAGAGCACCGGCCTTGGCGCCAGGACAGCTCTCCAGGTGAAAGAACCGGAAGCGGGCATCCGCACGGCACCAGTGCTCCACGGGACGCCAGAGCCACTCGTTGTGGGTGTTGTTGTCGATGACCAGGACCTCGAAATTCGGGTACTCCATGCGCGCCAACGCTTCCAGCGTGGCGATCACGATGTCGGGCGGCTCCGAGCAGATCGGCACGTGCAATGAGACCTTTGGATACCCACCGCGGAGACTGGGCTGCAGCGGAGCTCGAGGCCGACGCCACTCATGGCGGCAGAGGACATCCCACTGCGGGATCATGCCAAGCAGGCCGAGCGGGATGGTGACGGCCATGAGCGGCAACCCTCCGAGCATGAGCACATGCGTCTCGGTGCTCACGTGCAGCGCCAGTACGTAGGACAGTCCCCACGCCGTCCCGACGACCATCAATGCGGTTTGCGTGGACAAGAGCAAGCGGCCGACCATCGTGAAACGGCGGAAGCCCTTGAGCAGCGGTAAGAAGGTCAGCAGACCAGCGGCGGCACCGGCGCACGCGGTAAGCCAGTTACCTGTGATCAACGTGACGGCACCCGCCGCGGCCAGGTGGACCCCGAGCGCCGCACCTAAACCTTTGATCGGAGAACCTGGTGCTGTCGGGGTTTCGGTGTGGGAGCAAACGATCCACACGGACAATCCGAAAGCGATAGCAACCTGCAGCAACAGAACGTCAAGCGACACGGACGACCTCAGTATTTGTGTACTAGTCCGGTGAGCCCAACCGAGGACCCACTGGCACCGAAGCGTCAAACGAGGGGCCAGCGCGCGGCAGGGCCGCGACGGTGGCTCGTCGGCTAGGGGAACTGCTGCCAGGCGCGGGGGTGTGGCCTACGCGCCCGCTATGGGAGTTGGGGTGTACTGGAGCCACGGGAGGGTACCCAGGGCGCGATGGAATGGACGCCGGTACGAACGCCATCTCCTTTTCGCGAAGCTCGCGCCAACTGGGAACGTCACGACCCGCACTTGCCGTGTCACTGCGAATGCCGACCGCACCTGAGTAACGGGGGGAGTAATTCGGCGTTGGCCCTGTGCGAAGGGCAAGAGAGCAAGGTGGTTGATCATGAAGAACCTCCTCGGATACGCCGATGTGTACTTGCCAGGCGAGGAGTGGTGAGTGGGCCATTCTGTCTCTTGTGGTACTAGCAGGGAGATGACGACCCGAGGGGCTCCCGATACGTGCAGGAAGCATGCCTTTCTGGAGGAAGCATTGCCGCACCCGTGGTAGTCGATGGAATCGCAGAGGCTTGCCAGACCGCATGTCCAGACGACAAATCAGACGGGCAGTTGGAGCCACCGCATGATTCAGGTTTTCTCGCGTGCTGCATTCAATCGGCGGTCTCGCGTTGGCTTGGGGCGCCGGCTCAAGACCTCAGGCTCTCATCGCGTGGTGCGGCTCTGGCCGCAGTTGGCGGAGATCCTGGGCTCGTATCTGGATTGGCGGACGGTGCAGCGGTGGCGCGCGAGCTGGGGCACGAATCGGAGGCGATGGTGCGGCGGGTCTATGCGCATTTGGGGGAGATCCGGCACCGTTCGGAGGTGCTGGAGTACCGGGTCGAACAGCACCTGGAGCGCCTGGGCGATCGGCTGCAGCGGCTGGGGTTAGTAGGGCCGTTTGTTACTGGGAACGTTACCGCGGAAATGACAGGGGCCGGAACGACGACGCCCGCGACAACGCAAGTGTCAGCGGGGCGGAAGGTTCAGAGGAGTGGGCCTGGGTAGAGTTGAACTACCGACCTCACGCTTATCAGGCGTGCGCTCTAACCACCTGAGCTACAGGCCCTTCCGGCGGGGACGGGAGAATAGTCGCCCGTCCCCCTGCCACGCAAGGCGGCACCGGGAGCGCCGCCTCAGCGCATCTCTTCCTCCTCATCGAAATCCTCGAACTCCTCCAGATCTTCCTCGTCGAAGTCCTCGTCTTCGTCGAGCTCGTCTTCGTCGTCCAGATCATCCTCCTCGTCCTCATCATCGTCGAAGGTGAACCCGTCATCCTCGAAATCGTCTTCGTCCTCATCGAACTTCCGACGCATTTCCAGGTCGAGGGCCTCCACCGACGTCTCCCAGGCCGACATGATGATGTCCTCCGCCATCAAAGAGAGTATAAATCCGGCATCTCAGGACGCGTCCGCCACCCGAGCGGCCCGGGCAGCCTTCTTCCGATCGTTCACGGTGAGCACCCGCTTGCGCAGGCGAATATTCTTGGGCGTCACTTCAATCAGCTCGTCTTCCTCGATGTACTCGAGGGCGTATTCCAGCGTAATCTGCCGCGGCGGCTCCAGGATGACGTTCTCATCCGAGGCCGTGGTCCGCATATTGGTAAGCTTCTTTTCCTTGGTCACGTTGACGTCGAGATCGCCCGGCCGGGAGCTCTCCCCCGCGATCATCCCCTCGTAGACGAGGTCGCCCGGGATGACGAACATCTGGGCTCGCTCCTGCAGGTTCCCCAGCGCATAGGCGACCACCCGGCCTTCACGGTCGGCAACCAGCACACCGCGCTTCCGCCCCGCGAGTGGCCCCGCCCAAGGGCCGTAATCGAGAAAGCGGTGGTGCATGATGCCGGTCCCCCGGGTGTCGGTCAGGAACTCCGAGCGATACCCGAAGAGCCCACGCGCGGGGATCCGAAAGGTAAGACGCACCACGCCCTGTCCCGGGTTGCGCATCTCGGTCAGCTCGCTCCGCCGGGGCCCTAGCTTCTCCATCACGACGCCCATGTAGTCCTCGGACACGTCGATGGTCAGCTCCTCGTAGGGCTCCAACCGCTCACCATCATCGCCCATCTTGGTGATGACTCGGGGCCGGGACACCTGAAACTCGTAGCCCTCCCGCCGCATCGTTTCCATCAGAATGCCCAGGTGGAGCTCCCCCCGTCCGGACACCGTATGAGTGTCGGGGCTATCGGTCTCCTCTACCCGCAACGCTACGTTGCGTTCCAGCTCGCGGAACAGGCGATCGCGCAGTTGGCGGCTAGTGACGTACTTCCCCTCCCGGCCGGCAAAGGGGCCATTGTTGACGATGAAGTCCACCGAGATGGTGGGCTCCTCCACCGCGATGCCCGCCAGCCGCTCGGGATGCTCTACGTCGGTAAAGGTCTTGCCGATCTCGATGGTCTCGAAGCCGGAGAGCGCCACGATGTCTCCGGCGGCCGCGTCGTCAACCTCCACTCGGTGGAGCCCATCGAAGGTGTAGAGCCGAGTCACGCGGTTTCGCTCGAAGGGCTCGTCACTCACCGCTCCCGGCTCGCCCAGCGGAAGGAGCGCCACCTGATCGCCGACCCGCACCCGGCCCCGCTCGATCCGGCCGATGGCTATGCGACCCAGGAAGCTGGAGAAGTCCAGGGTGGAGACCAGCATCTGGAAGGGCCCCGCGGGATCTCCCTTGGGGGGCGGCACGTGCTCCAGAATCGCCTGGAAGAGCGGCTCGAGATTGGTGCCCGGCTGCTCCAGCTCCAGCGTGGCGGTTCCGGCTCGGCTCGAGGTATAGAGGAAAGGCGCGTCCAGCTGTTCGTGGGTGGCGTCGAGATCGATGAAGAGCCCGAGGACCTCGTCGTGGACTCGCAGCGGGTCCGCGTCCGCGCGATCGATCTTGTTGATCGCGACGATCGGCCGCAGACCGAGGGCCAGCGCCTTGCGGGTGACGAATCGGGTCTGCGGCATGGGTCCCTCGGCCGCATCCACCAGAATCAGGACGCCATCTACCATCCGCAGGATGCGCTCCACCTCCCCGCCGAAGTCGGCATGGCCCGGCGTATCCACGATGTTGATTTTGACTCCCCGCCAGTGAACCGCAGTGTTCTTGGCCAGGATAGTGATCCCACGCTCGCGCTCGAGCGGATTCGAGTCCATGACCCGCTCTTCCACCTGCTGATTGGCGCGAAATACCCCAGCCTGCCGCAGCATCTGATCCACTAGAGTGGTCTTGCCGTGGTCGACGTGAGCGATGATGGCCAGATTGCGAATCAACTAGACTTCCTCTACCCTGACAGGGACCTAATGCTTGAGGCCCGAATCCCCGGGCCTCCGCGGCGCATATATAGACTAGGCCGCCGAACCCCGCAAGAGAGCAACTCTCCCTGCCGGCAAGTTCGTTCCAACGCCTGACAGGCAGGTAGTTTAAGCCTCCCCGCCCAGCCGCGGATCATCCCAACCCTCCCCGCGTTCACCACAGAGGCACAGAGGGCCAGGAGGCCTCCGCCCCCACGTAAGGCTCCTGCGGCTGTTCACCACGAAGCCACGAAGGCCACGAAGCTCACGAAGAACAGCAAATGAGGTTGTCCAGGAGCGAACCAGACTGGTGTGCCGTGGACCACCCTGTAGTCCTTCGTGTCCTTGTGACCTTTATGCCTTCGTCGTAAAAGGCCAGAGATGCCGGTGCAGGTGGGAGCCCTTTGCGCCCTCTGTGCCTCTGATCTTATAAAGCGTGTTGGCCTCACCGCGGAGTTTGGTAAGTTGTGCCCGTCGGTCCAAGACGGCGGCAACCACCCCACAGGAGGCCAACCATGTACGTCGCTGGTATCGACGCTCACACAACCTACCTCGTGGTAGCCGTGGTGAGCAAGCAGGGAGAGCTGGTATGCAAGCCTGTTCGAGTGCCGGTGTGCCACCCCGAGCGGCTTCAGGGGCTGCTCGAGCGGTATCGCCCGCTCGAGGCGGTAGTGGAGACCAGCCCGACGTGGCCCTGGTTGTACGAGCAACTGACCGCGCAAGGCGTCCACTTCGTGCTGGCTCATGCGAAGCGGCTGCGGGCGATCGCCGAATCGAAGTACAAGACCGACGCGGTGGATGCCGAGCTGCTGGCGCGCATGCGGCTGGCGGGGCTGATTCCCGAAGTGTTTCCCAAGCCGCGGGAGCAACGCGAGGTCGCCGCGCTGGTCCGCCATCGGGCGGTGTTGGTGCGATACCGGACGGCGCTGCTCAACCGGATCCATGCCCAGCTCCATGCGGTCGGGCTGGGGCTGGTGCGCGGACGGCTCCGGACCCAGGCCGCGCGCCGCTGGCTGCGCGAGGTGGCCTGGCCCCAGCTGGGGCCGGAGCGGCGCCGAGTGATCCGGAGCCATCTGCAGCTGCTCGCCGCGATCCAGCCGCTGGTCCGGAGTGTGGAGCGCCGGATCCGCGCGGTGGCAGCCGAGCTGCCCGCCGTCGCGCTCGTGCAGACGGTGCCGAGGATCGGGCCCTGTCGCGGCCTGCTGCTTGCGGCCGAGGTCCAGCCCATCAGCCGCTTCCCCCAACCGAAGCACCTGGTGAGCTATGCCGGGCTGGCGCCACGCTCCCGCAAGAGCGGCCTCCGGCCGGTGCGCTACGGCGCGATTCCGGCGGGCGCCAACCGCTGGGTGCGCGGCGCACTGGTCCGCGCGGTGGTCTGTCATGTCCAGCATGCGCCGGAGAGCTGGCTGAGTCGCTACTACGCGGCGCAGAAGCAGCGGCTGGGCTGGCCCACGGCGCGGGTGGCCACGGCGCGCAAGCTGGCGCGGGCGCTGCACGCCATGCTCCGCACCGGCGAAGCCTGGCAGGACCAGCGAGACGTTTCGATGCCACGGGGAGAGCTCCTTTCACCACATGTCGCTCAGACGACCACAGTCCTCTGATTGAGCCCCCCGGCTCGCATAGGAGATCCTGGGTCGGTCCGCCGGACGGGGACCGCAACCCGCATAGGTGCCTGAGTCCGCATCGAGACTCGCCCACGAATCGGACGCGACGTCGGACGCACACGGTATGCTGTCGTCTTGGACCGACGACTACCGGCTTTCCGCCGCCAAGGCCACTCCGTCGCATGCAGCGACGGGGAAGAGGGGGGCTACGCCCCATTGACAAGACACGCTTTATAGGTGTGGTGAAGGCGGGGTGGGGACGGGTAACACCAACTGGGGGAAAGCGATCTAGTGGGAGTGCCCGAAGTGAGAATGGGAAGTCTGAGGGATATGGACCGCTGGCGCCTCTTCGGCGCAGCCATGCGCGACCTCCAGCTGAATGGTGACGTGGCCGATCCCCAGTCGCGCCATCTCGCTCCTGATCCCGTCGAGGACGCCGGGGTGCGATTCCAGGTCCGGGACCACCGCGTGGCCACTCATCGCCACCATCCCGTTGGTCACGGTCCACACGTGGAGGTCGTGGACCGCAGAGACCCCCGCCACGCCGAGCATCCGGCGATGAACTTCAGGCATCGAAACGTGGCCGGGAACCGATTCCAGGAGGATGTCCGTGCTCTCTCGCATCAGTCGCCAGGCGCCAACCAGGATGAGAAGCGACAGCACGACTGAGGCAATCGGGTCGGCCACAGTCCAACCGGTGAGGGCAATGGTCGCGGCCGCGCTCAAGGCCGCTACCGAGCCGAGTGCGTCACCTAATACGTGCAGGTAGGCGCCTCGGGCGTTGAGGTTCCCGCCCTGGCTTCCGTGGAGCAGGCCAAGGCTCAGGAGATTTACCGCGAGACCGGCCGCGGCCACCCCCAGGAACAGACCTGTTCGAATGGGTGCGGGATTCTGGATCCGCTGAACCGCCTCGAGTACCACCCAACCGGCGATGCCAAACAGCACCGCGCCGTTCACCAGGGCAGCGAGGATCTCCCAGCGGAGATACCCATAGGTCTTGCTGTCGTTCGCGGGACGCTGGGCGATCCAGGCGGTGAGGAGCGAGAGAGAAAGCGCGCCGACATCGGTAAACATGTGGGCGGCGTCGGCCAGGAGTGCCAGTGACCCGGCCAGCCACCCGCCGACCGCCTCCACCAGCATGAAAATTCCGGTAAGCACGAGCACCAGAGCGAGGCGTCGGGTCGCGGGTCTTCCGCGCCGCCGCTCGCCATCGAGATGGATACAGTCTGCGCTCGCGCTGGTCGTTGCCATAGAAGAAATTTAGCGACGCCCTTCGCTGCCGGCCCCGCCCCCGCCCCCGCCCCTGCCCTCCCGCGCTCGCACCGCGTCCGCATGCCCATGAAGCCCTTCCGCCTCCGCCAGTGCGATGATCGCCGCCGCGTCCGCCGCGAGCCGATCGCGAGTATAGCGGATGACGCTGGTCCGTTTGATGAAATCATAGACCCCAAGGGGCGAGGCGTATCGGGCGGTGCCGCCGGTGGGAAGGACGTGGCTCGGTCCGGCGACGTAATCGCCTACCGGCTCCGGGGTATCATCCCCGAGGAAAATCGCCCCGGCGTGCCGGACCGAACTGGCGATCCGCTCGGCGCCTTCGGCAACGACTTCCAGATGCTCCGGTGCGCGCCGGTTGGCCACCTCGATCGCCTCCCGCATGGTGGGGACCAGTACGATCAGCCCATTGCGCTCCAGTGCGGCCCGCGCAATCGCGCCTCGGGGAGCCCGCGCAAGGGCTTCCTCGATAGCGCCAGGTAGTGCCTCAGCCAGTGCCGGATCGGTGGTGACGCACCAGCCGGTGGCGTCCTCGTCGTGCTCGGCCTGGGCTATGAGGTCCGCGGCGATGCGGGACGGGCTCCCGGTCGCATCGGCGATCACCAGCACCTCGGTGGGACCGGCGATCATGTCGATCCCCACCTGACCGAGGACTTGGCGCTTGGCTTCGGCCACCCAGCGATTTCCGGGGCCCACGATCTTGTCGACCCGCGGAATGGTCTTGGTTCCGAACGCAAGCGCGGCGATCGCCTGCGCCCCGCCAATCCGGAAGACCCGGGTCACGCCGGAGAGCGCACACGCCCCGAGGACCACGTCAGTAACGCCCTGAGGAGGTACCACGGCGATGATCTCCCGGACCCCGGCCACCATGGCGGGGACAGCGTTCATCACCACAGAAGAGGGGTACGACGCTTTGCCACCCGGGATGTAGAGCCCGACCCGATCCAGTGGTGTCACCTTCATCCCGACCACGCTCCCGTCGGGCTGGCTCAGGTGGAATCCGGTCTCCCGCTGTTGCTCGTGATACTCCGTGACTCTGTCGACCGCCCGGACCAGCGCGGTTCGGAGCCCCCCGTCGATCCGAGCGAGTGCTCCCTGCCAGCTGGTGGATTCGAGGTTCCATTGTTCCGGCGCGAGATCGACCCCGTCGAAGCGGCGGGTGTACTCCCGCACCGCCTCGTCGCCCCGAGCCATGACGTCGTCGATGATGCCGGCGACGGACTCTCGGGTGGCCGGATCGGCGCCGGCCCGCCGAGGCAGCAGCGGGTCGAGCGCCTCGAAGGGCGGAACCACGAGTCGGCGGATCAGCGGTGGCCCTCCCGGTAAAACCGCGCCAATATTAGACTTGAGTGATATGGAAGACCCATCGAGTACCTCGTGGGTGGCGCGCGCATTCGCGGTCGTGCTGCTGGTCGCCGCCAATGCGTTTTTCGTCGCAGCCGAGTTTGCTCTGGTTTCCGCTCGTCGCACCAGGATCGAAGCGCTGGTCCGGAAGGGAGACCGAAAGGCTAAGGCAGCGCAAGCGGCCCAACAAGACCTCTATCGTCAGCTCTCCGCCGCCCAGCTCGGTATCACGGTCGCGTCGATCATGCTGGGCTACGTCGCCGAGGAATCGGTGGCCGACGTGTTTCGGCAGTGGTTCGCCATGCTACCTGAGTGGCTCGCATTCCTGGGACGCGCCGGAGTGGCATCGACCGTAGCACTGGGCATCATATCCTTCCTGCACGTCGTCTTCGGTGAGCAGGCCCCGAAAGCGCTGGCCATTACGTACCCGGAGGCGACCAGCCGATGGGTGGCGGGGCCGCTGCTCTTGTTCTCCTGGATCACCCGGCCGCTCACCGGTCTGCTCAACTCCAGCGCCAACCGGCTGATCCGGTTGCTGGGAATCCAAAGTCACTCGGCTGAGCTGGAGCGGGTGCACTCCCCTGAGGAGATCCGCATGTTGGTGGAGCAGAGTACCGAAAGCGGAGAGCTCCTCAAGGAAGACGCCCGCCTGCTGGAGGGAGTGTTCGAGTTCAGTGAGAAGACGGCTCAGGAGGTCATGACGCCCAGGACCCAGATGATCGCCCTCGACGCCGATCTGACCGTCGAGCCGGCAGCCGACGAGGTTGCGGTGGCCCGGCGCTCCCGCTATCCGGTGTTCACCGAATCGCTCGACGAGATCGTGGGAGTGGTGCACGCCAAGGATATCCTGACCGCGATCCGCTCCATGCCCGGGCAAACCATCCGGACGATCATGCGGCCGCCGCTCTTCGTGCCCGGCACCCGCGAAGTGGAAGATGTGCTGGCCGACATGAAGCGGCTCAAGACCCACTTGGCGGTGGTTCTGGACGAGTATGGTGGCACCGCCGGCCTGGTCACGATGGAAGATCTGCTGGAGGAGATCGTAGGTCCGATCTACGACGAGTACGATCGTCAGGATAAAGCCCCCGTCGGGGACGGTGCCGCTCGGCTGGATGGCGCGATGCCGATCAGTCAGTTCAACGCGGAGTACGATGCTTCGCTGGACGATGCCGACTATACCACCTTGGGCGGGTATGTCTTTGGGCAGCTCGGACGCCTTCCGAAGCCGGGAGACCGGGTAACGGAGGGGCCGCACGTCTTCGAGGTGGTCGAGATGGACGGCCGCAGAGTGAAAGCGCTGCGGTTGCATCAGGCGGAGCCGGCGGTACGGCAGGGCGGCGGGGCGCCCGGCCAGTAGCGATGGTCCGTCCGCTCATCGCGGCGATTCCGCCGGGAGCCCTCGACCTGACCGGCGCGGCGGTCCGCCGCCGCCGTCTGCTCCAACGCGCCGGCCTCGAAGTGCTGGCGCGCGCCGGCTACGAGGAGCTGCTCCCTCCGACCTTCGAGTACGAGGACACCTTCCTCCGCGCCGCCGGTCAGGGTGTGGCCGAGCGACTGGTTCGGTTCCCCGATCGCGACGGCAGAATCCTCGCCCTGCGATACGATTTCACCTCCAGCATCGCCCGGGTAGCATCCACCACCTTCGCCGGTGAGCAGCACCCTCTCCGCCTGAGCTACTCCGGCAAGGTCTATCGCCAGGATCCCGAGCGTGGAGGACGCCCGCGGGAGATGTTGCAGGTCGGCGCCGAGTTGCTGGGACAGAGCGATCTTGCCGCTGACGTCGAAATCGTGCGGCTGACCCTTGAGTTGGTCCGCAGCGCGGGTCTCAGAGACTTCCAGGTGAATCTTGGCCACGCCGGCGTGCTGGCACCGGGGCTCCTGGCTCTGGAGGAGCCGCTCCGAGTCGAAGTCCGGCGATGGATCGATCGGAAGGATCGGGGCAGCCTCTGCCGGGCGGTCGTGGGATTGGGTGGCGACGCGGGCACGCTCACCTCGCTGCCCTTCGTCATGGGCCGGCGGGATGCGCTCGAGGCGGCTCTCGTCAACGCTCCGCGAGGCGCAGTGGCCGGTCTGGAACACCTCCTCGCCCTCGACACCGCGCTCGCACCCGAGGAGCGGAGCCATGTGGTGTACGATCTGGGTGAAGTACGAGGGCTCGACTACTACACCGGGGTGCACTTCGAGCTATACATCGCGGGCGCAGGGCGGGCGGCCGGCGCAGGCGGGCGATACGATGACCTGATGGCTCGTTTCGGCCGGCCAATGCCCGCGGTCGGCCTCTCGCTCGACCTCGACACCATCGCCGAGGTGCCGGTGTGAAGCGGCTGCGAGTGGCGCTGGCTAAGGGAAGGCTCTACCAGCCCTCGGTGGAACGGTTCCGCCGGGCCGGTGCGGAGCCGGCCGATGGAGGCCGCCGGCTGCTCATTCCCTCGAGCGATCCCACGATCGAGTTCCTGGTAGTCAAACCTGCGGACGTACCGGTGTACGTCGAGTCGGGCGCCGCCGATCTGGGTGTGACCGGCACCGACGTCTTGCGAGAGACTGGGGCTGACGTGCTCGAGCCGCTGGAGCTGGGGTTTGGGTTCTGCCGCCTGGTCGTCGCCTCTCCGGCGGAGGCGCCCTATCCCGCGCTGCCGGGTGGGATCACTGCTCGGGTAGCCACGAAGTATCCCCGCCTTGCCCAGGCATACTTCGCCGGCGCCGGGAGACCAGTGGACATCATCCAGGTGAACGGCTCGGTCGAGGTGGCCCCCTTGCTCAATCTGTCGCATTGGATCGTGGACCTGGTGGATACGGGGAACACCCTTCGGGCGAACGGGCTGCTGGAGCGGGAGACGATTCTGCATTGCGGAGCGGTGCTGGTGGCGAACCGGGCGAGCCAGAAGCTGAAATTAGAGGCGTATCTGGGGTTGATGGAGAGGCTGGAGAGGACGGAGGAGAGGACGTAGAGGGCGCAGAGGACGCAGAAGGCGCAGAGGACGGACGGAACTCATTCCTTCGACCTCTGCGTCCTTTGCGTCCTCTGCCTCTTCTCCGCCAGCTCCACCGCCAGCTCCAGCGCCGCCCGCATGCTCGAAGCGTCGGCCTTGCCCGTTCCGGCAATATCCAGAGCAGTCCCATGATCAGGTGACGTCCGCGGAAACGGCAGCCCCAACGTCACGTTCACCGCCCGCCCGAACGCGGCGACTTTGATAGCCGTCATCCCCACGTCGTGATATGGCGCCAGCACCGCATCGAACTCTCCCCGCATCGCCCGCACGAAGACGGTGTCCGCCGGCAATGGCCCAGCCGCACCCAAGGCCTCGGCGGCAGGCCGGAGAACGCGCGCTTCTTCATCGCCGAACAGACCCGACTCACCCGCGTGAGGATTCACCGCGCAGAGCGCGATCCGGGGCTGCGGCAGGCTCCACCAGTCCTGCAGCGCCCGTTGGGTGATCCGGCCGGTGCGAACCACTCGTTCGGTCGTGAGCAACGCCGGAACGTCGCGAAAGGGGACGTGAGTCGTGACCAGCACCACGCGGAGCGCCTCGGACGCAAGCATCATCGCCACATTGACGTCGCCCGCGAGATGCGCCAACCACTCGGTATGTCCAGGATAGGGAAAGCCGGCGAGATGGAGCGCGTGCTTGTGAGCCGGAGCAGTGACGATCGCGTCTGCCTCGCCCTGCAGCGCGAGCTTGACCGCGGTCTCGACCGCGTGCCCCGCCAGGCGACCGGCCCGTATCGCACGGGCCCGATCCTCACTTCGCTCGCCAAACCCCAGACCCCAGGTGCCAACCGACAGTCGTTGGCCGACAGTCAGCTCGGCGAGCTGGTCTTCGGCCCCCACCAACGTGAGGTCCGCGTCCAACGGCTCAACCAGCGCGCGGGCGATGATCTCCGGACCGATGCCTCGAGGATCGCCCAGCGTGACCGCAAGTCGAGGACGCGTGCGACTAGCTCCTGATCTCTACGTAGGTCGAAGCCCGCAGCCGATCGAGATAGCGCCGAATGGCCAATTGCTGGCCGAGCTGCTGGCGAATCCGGTCCTTCACGTCGTCGAACCGGATGTCACCCTCGGGCCGGCGCGAAGTCACCTTCAGGACTATGAACTGCTGCCGGCCCCCGTCGCCCGGGAGAGTGAACACCGGAGCAACCGACCCGGAATCCGCCTGACCAATGACTTTGCCGTAGGCCTCGGGCAGCTTGTCAATCGGTACGTTCTCAGCCTGGCGCTCGCCGGCCGGGTCATGATGAGCCCGCTGGAGCGAGTCAAACGAGGCACCGGCAAGGACCAGCCGCCGCACCGAATCCGCGAGCGCCCGGGCGCTGTCCACGTGGGCGGAGTCGACTTCGGGGATGAGAAGGATGTGACGGGCCTGTACTTCGCCCGGTTGGACCCGCTCTACCTGAATGATGTGGAATCCAAACGGGCTCTCAACCGGATCCGAGATCGTCCCCGGCTTGAGACTAAACGCCACCCGCTCGAACTCTGGCACCATGACGCCGCGCCGGAACCAGTTGAGCGATCCGCCTTGATCCTTTGACCCGGGATCCTGCGAGAACCGCTTGGCAGCCACCGCAAAGTCGGCGCCCCGGCGGAGCTCCAGGACGATCGAATCGGCCCGGGCCCGGGTTTGCGCCTTCGCCGCTGGTGACGGCTTTGGCGTGATGACGATCTGGCGGAAGGAGATGGTCGGTGGTCGTTTCCCCAGACTTGCCTTCTGCTCCTCGAAATACGCCTTCATCTCCTGCTCGGTCGGGGCCACCGGCTTGAGCTTCCCATCGTTGCGGAGCTTGTCGATGAGCCGGTTCTGCAGCGCCGCCCGGCGTTGCTGATCGGTGAGCCAGCGCCGGTACTCTTCCGGTGTCTCGAACCCGGCCTTACGCAGCTCGGAGCGATAGTCCAGCTCGGACGAGAAGTTCCCTCGGACCTTCCGCACCTGCTGCTCCACTCCGTCGGCGATCTCCTCATCGGTGATCTTGATCGAAGTATCCCGCTGGGCCTGCTGAACCAACAGCTCCTCGTCAACGATGGAGGAGACCACCTGCTTGCGCAAAGCGGCCAGCGAGTCCGGCGCGGTGGGCAGCCGCGCTCCCTGCGACTGACGGGAGAAGATCTCCTCATCCACCTGGGAAGCCAGGACCGGTCGGTTACCTACGACCGCAACCACCCGATCCACCACCACGGTCGTGTCCCTGCCAAGCGATACGGCCGGTGCCGAACTGCTATCCTGGCTCATCGGCAGCACCGCTGCCGTCGAGTCCTGTGAGGCCGCGATCGAGTCTTGCGGGCCTAAGGTCGAGTCCCGCCGAGCCGCGGTCGAATCCTGCGCGGCGAGACCACCGCTCGACGCCCCACTCATTGCGAGGAGCAGGAGCAGGGTGAACTCGCGAATCTTGCGACGGTGCATTGCTATTTGGCCTTGGATGACTTGGTGCTGTCCGGTTTAACCGGCGCGCGTTGTGGGGCGGGACCCGGAATGGGCGGCCCACCCGGGGCGCGCTGCATGGCGCCCCCGCCCTTGCTGGCGGTGGAGTCGGCTTTGGCCTTGAGCCCCTGGGCGATCTCAACCGCTCGATTGACTCCGGCATCATGCACCCGATAGGGAAAACGTTGGCGGAGCAGCGTGGACAATGCCGAGGGAAGCGGTCTCAGGCGGGCCTTGCCCTGGGTCAAGCGATCGAAGTACTGGTCCACCTTCAGCTCTGCCAACTTCTGCCGCTGGGGAAGCGCGGTAGACGCATCGGTGAGGTCGGATTCGTTGAGTCCCACCTCAGCACGGAGCGTATCCAGCTGGGTACGGTACCGCAGGTTCAAGGTGTCCCACTCCTGCGGGGTGAGCTTGATATGGGCCGAGTCTGCTTCCCGAAGCAGCAGCATGTTCTGGGTCAGGATCCGGGCAAACCGGATCATCATGCTGTCGTTGCCGCCCTTCAACTGCATGGCATATTGTGGAGGAAGCGCCCGCACCCAACGAAGAAAGTCCTTGACCGTCAGCTCTCCGCCGTGGTAGCGAACCAGCGTCCTCTTAGAATCCTTGGAATCCTCCGGTGACTGCACCGCAGCCCGCATCGCAGCCGACGCGCCGGAAACCACCTCGATCTTGTTGGTCGTGGCCAGACTGTCCATGTACAGCGAGTCGAGATGCGCCCCGGCGCGGCCCGCTAGGTAGTCCAGCAGTCGGCCGCGGACTTCGCCGAGTGGGGGGCGCTTGATGATGTGAAACCCGAAGGGCGTCCGGACCAAGCCGCTCATCTGACCCGGCTCCAGTGCCCAACCGGCGCTGTCGAACGCCGGGACAAAGCGTCCCTTTGGGCTGGGTGGCAGGAAGCCGCTGTCGGCCTTGCTTCCGGGGTCCTCGGAGAGCTGGGCGGCGAGCTGGCTGAAGTTGGCCCCTCCCTTGAGCCGAACCAGCGTGGCCTCGGCCTTCTTGCGTGCCGCTGACTGAGTCGCGGAGTCGGTGTTGGGGCGGACTCCAATGAGAATGTGCTGGAGCACGCGCACGTCGGTGTCGCGGTAGACACTATCGGCCGCAGACGCCGGCAGCTTGGACCGCTGCGCCATCAGGGTATCGTGCCAATGGCTGCCCTTGAGCTCAGCGATATCGGGCCACACCGCCTCCGCAATGCTCGCCGAATCCAACGGCAGCCGACCGGTAACTACCGCCTGACCGAGCAGCGTATAGTCGATCCAGGCGCTGACCACGAAGTCAGCAGTCTCCCGATTGACCCGGACGCCCTTGCCCGCGGGCGTCATGATCGCGGCCAGCCGATCGGCGGCAAGTTCCTGTCCGCCGGCCTCGGCGGCGACATCAGCGTGGGCCGAGAATAGGTCCCGGAAATTCGAGCAACCGACCAGGCCGGCAACAAGCACGCCCAGCCACACCCGCAGCATTCGTTGCATTAGATCTCCAGTCTAGGAAAGTAAGGAGTAAGAAGTGAGAAGTAAGAAGAGAAGGAGTCCTCACTCCTTCCTTCTCACTTCTTACTTCTTACTGCTCACTGCTCTCTGCTTACTCCTCACTCCTTACTCCTTACTCCCTCTACGGCGGTCTTCAGCGCCCTCACCAGCGCCGGCACGATCGGCTCGCCGCCAAGGCGCAAGAGCCGAAGCGAGAGAGGCGTCGTGCGGCGGACCTCCGCGGCCAGCTGCACGTCGTCGAGGGCCGAAGTGAGACCGGCGAGCCGGGGGGTGGTGCCCGAACGGAAGGTGAGACGCGCTTCGTCGCCCCGGACGAGCACATGCTGCAGGCCGAGGGTGGCTCCCATCGCCCGGAGCCGAGCCATGTCCAGCAGCATTACGGCCTCGGAGGGCAGCAGTCCGAAGCGCTCTCGCAGTTCATCTCGCAGCCTGTCAATTTCGCCAGGCGAGTCAGCCCGCGCCAGTCTGCGGTACAGGTCCAGCTTGACGTCATCATCCGGAACATAGCCATCCGGCAGATGGGCCGGCCGGTCGAGCACGACGTCCGGCGGAGCGGGCTGTTCCGTGGTACCCTGACCGCGAAGCGCCCGTACGGTCTCCTCCAACCAGCGGAGGTAGAGATCGAATCCGACCGCGTGCGCATGCCCTGACTGCTCGGCGCCGAGCAGGCTTCCAGCGCCCCGAAGCTCCAGATCCCGAAGCGCGATTCGATAGCCGGCGCCGAGATCGGTGTGATGCTCCAGCACCTTGAGCCGTTCCTCGGCATCTGCATCGATCGCATCGGGAACGAGTAAGTAGCAGTAAGCCCGCCGGTGGCTCCGTCCCACCCGTCCCCGCAGCTGGTATAGCTGGGCCAGCCCAAACCGATGCGCGTCCTGGACCACCATCGTGTTGGCGTTCGGCACGTCCAGCCCTGACTCGACGATCATGGTCGATACCAGGATATCCACCTCGCTGCCGACGAATCCGCGCATCACGGTCTCCAGCGCCTCGGCGGGCATCTGGCCGTGGGCCACCCCAATGCGCGCGCGCGGAGCGAGCGACCGCACCCGGGCGGCCATCGTATCGATGGTCTCGATCCGATTGTGCACCATAAACACCTGGCCGCCGCGATCGATCTCCCGGGCAAACGCCTCCTCCAGCAGGGCATCATCCCAGGGCTCAACGAAGGTGAGAATCGGCGAGCGATCTCGCGGCGGAGTCTCGATCAGGGTGAGGTCCCGCAGCCCGGCCAGGGAGAGATGCAAGGTTCGCGGAATCGGAGTGGCGGTGAGCGTAAGGACGTCGACCGAGAGACGGAGTGCCTTGAGCCGCTCCTTGTGGCGCACCCCGAATCGATGTTCCTCGTCTACGATCAACAGCCCGAGATCGTGAAACGTCACATCCTTGGAGAGCAGCCGGTGGGTCCCGATGACGATGTCCATCTGCCCCTGGGCCAGCCGTTCGAGAGCCGCTTTCTGTTCTTTCGGGGTACGGAAGCGGGACAGCACCTCGGTCTGCACCGGAAAATCGGCCAGCCGTTCGATAAAGGTGCGGCCATGTTGCTCGGCGAGAATCGTGGTAGGCACCAGCACGGCGACCTGCTTTCCGCCCTGCACCGCTTTGAACGCCGCCCGGACGGCTACTTCGGTCTTGCCATACCCCACGTCCCCGACCAACAGCCGGTCCATTGGCAGGGGCCGCTCCATGTCAGCCTTGACCTCCTCGGTCGCACGGCGCTGGTCTGGAGTGTCCTCGTAGAGGAAGCTCGACTCCAGCTCTCGCTGCCATTTGGTGTCCGGCGGAAAGGCATAGCCGGCCGACACCGTGCGACGGGCATAGAGATCGAGCAGTTCCGCTGCCATCTGATGAATGGCCTGCCGAGTCTTTTCCCGAAGCCGCTGCCAGCTGGAGCCACCGAGGCGATGAATCCGAGGCGGCGGGCGATCGCCGTCTTCTCTGGCGGCGCGATAGCGCTCGAGCTGGTCCAGTCGATAGAGCGGGACATTCAGCCGGTCGCCACCCTCATACTCCACGATGGCCACTTCCAGGGTAGACTCGCCAGCGGTGATGGTCTGAATTCCGCGGTAGATCCCGATGCCATGGTCGAGATGGACGACGTAGTCGCCCTCGGTCAGCGCACCAGTAGCCGCCGACGGTGCCGCCTGCCGATAGCGCCTCGGCCGCCGAAGCCGGCGGGCCCGACGGAAAATCTCGTGATCGGTCAGCACCCGCAGCGATGGCATGATGAAGCCGCCATCCAGCGCGCCGATCGCGAGCGTTGCCCGGGCGGCGTGTCGCCCTTCCTCGAGCAACTCCTCCATCCGTTCGAGCTGTCCCTCGTTGTCGCAGAGGATCAGCGTAGGTGGGGCGCCGGCGAGGAGCGCCCGCACCCGGTTGAGGTCGCGATCGATGCGATCAGGGGGGAAGAACCCAAATTGAAGGTCGGTCCGCTGGTCCCGGAGCAGCAGCCGAGGAAAGGTCTCCATCCGCCCGCGCCACTCCTCGGGCGGCTCCAGGATAGCTTGCCGGCTCGGCACCTCTTCCCCCAAACGCCGAGCCACGTCGAGGTGGTGTTCCGCCTCCTTCCAGGCCCGCTGGACCTCATCGAAATCCGGCCCGAATGCCTCCTCGATGAGGAGGGTGTCGGAGGGGAGGAGCTCGAGGAGGGTACGGCGTTGGAGGGCGGACACGGCGGACGAGGCGGACGGAAGTGCGGCGGACCCGACGCGCACGCTGGCGGAAGCGGCGGAACCCCTTCCCCCCGCCATGTCCGCCGGCACCGAAGGTGCCGTGTCCGCCTCGTCCGCCGCTGTTCTGTCCGCCGCCGCAGGCGTGTCCGCCTCCTCCCTAACCCCCGATGTCGTAATCGGCAGCACCGTGACCTCGCCCAGCTCCTCCAATGACCGCTGGGTGGTGAGATCGAAGCCGCGGATGGATGAGATGTCATCGCCCCACCACTCCAACCGGGCCGGAACTGCCATCCCGAAACCGTAGACGTCGACAATCCCGCCCCGGACGCTGAACTCGGCGACCTCAGTGACCGTCGGCACTCGGCTGTACCCCATCCGGTCGAGCGCCGCGGCGACCTCACCGGGCGGGCGCCGATCACCCGGTGCGAGTCGCAGTCGGAGCCGTTCGAGTGCAGCCGGGACAAGGGTCCGCTCTGAGGTCGCGCGAGCGGTCGTGACCAGCACCCGCAGTTTCCCCTCGAGCAGCGCCTCGATGGTCTCGGCGCGCTCGCCGGCGATCTCGTAGTGTGGCTCGTCCTCGCCCAGCGCCTCACGCTGCGGGTAGAGCGCGGCCCCGCCATCCATCAGGTAGGCGAGGTCGTTCAACCAGCGCTCCGCGTCCCCCGGCGTGGGAGCGACGATGGCCAGGAGTCGTTGGGGGAATTGCTGGGCCAGCCACGCCGCCAGCACGGCGCCGCTAGAGCCGGGAAGGCCGCCTAGTCGAAGCGTGCTGCCCCGCGCAGGAAGCCGGCTGCCAAGTTCGGAGGCGGCCGGTGCCCGCTCGAATGCGTCCAGAATCGGCTTCAGCTTCATTACGCCCGACGCCACCCGCTCGCCATCCCGAGCTCGAGCAGGCCGAGTACCAGAGCGGACCAGAGCAATGCTCCCCGGAGATCTCCTCGAGATGCTGACGAGAACGCGTACTCCCCAACCTCAGGGAGGTCAACCACCCGAGCACCCTTCCACAGCCTGCGAATCTCGGAATCCCCCGCCGGGGCCAGCAATGACTCGCGGGGATCGGGGTTCACGCTCAACGCGCCGATCGTGTCCTTCCCTGATAAGAGGTAATACTCGCCCAGCTCCGAAGGCCGGAATTTTCCACCGCCTTCAACTCGCCACTCGCGCTCACCCTGTCGAACGGTGGACACCAGGTCGGGCAGATCTATCGCGTCTCCCGGAGCGCCGCCGGCGATAGTCAGCTCACCCCGGGCGAGGCGGTTGAGCAGTACATCGATGAACGGCATGAAGCCGGCGGATATCGGAAGCTCGGTCCAGCTCGGGTCGAGCCGGCTGCCCAGAAGGAGCACATCGCCGCTTCGCACCAACCAGGGGCTTCCTGCCACGGTCACCAGCACGCCGGTCCGCCCGCTTGCCGTGGGGCGAAGCTGGTAGCGACGCAGCACCCGGCTGCGGCTCACGATGGCGCTGGAATCGGTCGCTCCCGGTGTGACCACAAGCGCCCCAAAGCTCCATCCGACGCCTCGAGCCGAAAGGGCGCGGTTGAGCGCGCCGAGTTCCGCAGGATCGGCCGGTGGCATGACGATGGAGCCCACCCGGCCCAGCCGACCGAAGCTGATCTCGTCTCCCCGGGCGACCCTGCGATTCGCTTCCAGTACTTGGCAGGCGGCCGCGACGAACCGGTCCTGAGGGTCCCACGTGACCCTGGCGACCGGGGCTACCCGCACGACGCCCACCCGGCGATCGTCGATTCGCAGCTCGTCCGGGTCGAGCTGCACCGTGACGACCCACCACCCCGAGGCCATTGCCGGCAGGTTCAGGCTGGCAGCGCCGCCGACTCGAAGCAGCGCCTGTCGGGCGGGACGGTTTCCAATAGACGCGCTCAACGGCAGCGGCGGACCGGAGTCCCCCACCAGGGCAACAGCGATCCGTCCCCCGTCGGACGACCAGGGCTGAGGACCCAGGTCCAGACGGCCTACGCCGGTGTTGGGCGGCGGTGGAACCGTGGAGCGGCCGACCAGCAGAGGAGTGGCAATCTCGGCTGGAGACACGGCACTTGCCTGAAGATCGCTCAGAAGGACGATCTCTCCGGGGCGGCTCTCGGAGGCGAGCACGTCCCGCGCGAGACGCAGCGCCCCGCCAAGGTCCAGACGCTGGGGCGATACGCTCAGTCGGCCGACTTGCTCCACGAGGGTCCCCGGCTCGCCGCGCCTCGGGACACCGTCAGCGCTGATCAGCCAGAGCGCATCATCCGGCGTAGCCCGAGCAAGCACTGCGCGCGCCGCCGCCTGAAGCTGGGCCAGCCGAGCCGTGCCCGAAACAACGACGCCGCTGCTAGGCGAATTGTCGATGATGAGCACCAGCGCGCTGGCAGCGTGTCCCGCTACCCCCTTGAGGGGCGTGGTGGGTCCGGCAGCCGCCAACACCAGCGCAAGGACGAGGAGTGTGCGGAGCACCAACAACAGCAGGTTCTGGAGTTTGAGTCGTCGCTGGTGCTCGCGAGTGGTCGTGACGAGGTAACGGACTGCCGGGAAGACCACGGTAGGCGGCTCGCGTCGGGCCAGCAGGTGCAGCAGCACGGGGATGCTCGCGGCCGCGAGTCCCATCAGCACCCACGGATGGAGAAACCCGATCATCCCGGGCGGGAGGCCGGGGCCAGAGCCTCGCGCAGTACCATGCCGAAGGGAGTGTCCGTCGTGACCCGATGGTACTTGATTCCATGGCGCCGACAGGCCAGCCGCCACTCGCCCACCACTGAACGAACCGTCTCCCGGTACGCGCCGGCCCAGTCGCGGGGCCGGAGCACGACGGCCGCCCTCGTCTCAGGGTCCTCGAATCGCGCCTCGGCCGGGCCGCCGAGGCTGACCTCGCCGGGGTCCATGATGTGTAGCACCAGCACCTGGTGGCCACGGTGCCGAAGGAAACGCAACGCTTTGAGGGCCAATGCCCGGTCGAGGAGGAGATCGGACACGAAGACGACCAGCCCTCGTCGCCGGAGCTGGTCGACCACACGGCGGAGCGCCGGCTCGGCCGCGGTCCCGGCACCGGCCTCCAGCTCACCGAGAGTATACAGGAGCTGCCGCCAATGGCTCATCCGCGCCCGGGGCGGTACCACGGCACGAACCTCGTCATCGAAAATGATGAGCCCGGTAGCATCCCGCTGGCGCAGCAGCACCAGGGAGAGGGCGGCAATGAGGCGCTGAGCGTAGGCCAGCTTGGGGAGAATCGTATCAGGAGAGCCGGTCCAGGCCATCGACCGGCTCACGTCGCAAACAACCATGGCGCGGAGGTTGGTCTCCTCCTCGAACTGCTTAACGTACAGCCGGTCGTTGCGACCCAGGATCTTCCAATCCACGTAGCGCAACTCGTCGCCGGGCTGGTACATCCGATGCTCGGCGAACTCGACCGAGAAGCCCCGGCGGGGAGAGCGGTGCAAGCCGCTGAGGAAGCCCTCCACGACACCTTCGGTGACGACCTCGATTCCACCGAGCTTGGAGACTTCGAGAGGATCGAGCAGGTCGAGCCGAACATGCCGAGGGGAACCAGCGGGACCATTCATCGAGGCGGCAAACCTATCCCGTGGCGCTGGGCGAAGTCAACGCAGGTCACTGCCTGAGTCCTCCTGTCATCAACCAGTGACGCGAACGCCGGGCACCCGCTGGGGCAGCGGACCCCAAGGCCTTACCGCCGAGGATCTTATGCCGATATCCTCTGATGGCATGTTGCCTGCTGTCAACCGGTGAATACTCCCGGAGCAACCGGAGGGTTCATGTTCGTCAGCTTGGGGTGGATGCTGCTGACCAGCCTGCCACTCCCCAACCCAACGCCGTTTCATTATGTCGACCCGCCACGGTCGATCCGGCCCTATGCTTCATCCGGGCGCAGGGTCACCGTGTGGACCGATCGGAACGATCCTTACCGTCGGGGTGAGGGTGCCCGGATCTTTCTCGACGTGGATGAGCCGGCCTACGTGACGGTACTTCGGGTAGACACCGATGGTCGCATTCACATGCTCTTTCCCCGCGAACCCTGGGGCGAGACCTACGTACGAAGCGAGCGTACCTTCGAGGTGACCGGGTCACGCGGCGGTCGCTCCTTCATAGTGGATGATTACCCGGGGGTGGGCTACCTCTTCGCCCTCGCCTCGCCCGACCCCTTCGACTTCAACGCCATCACTCGGGGAGACTACTGGGACTATCGCCTGGTGGACGGCGGCCGCATTCAAGGCGATCCCTATGTGGTCCTGACCGATCTCGCCGGACGGATTGCCCCCGAGGGTGATTACGACTACGACATCACTCCCTACTACGTCGACAACCGCTACGAGTATCCCCGGTTCGTGTGCTACGACTGCCATGCCTACGCCAGCTACCGCGAATGGGACCCCTACCGGACGCCGTGCACCCGATTCAGGATGGTGGTCTACGACGATCCCCGGTACTACCCCTATCGATACGAGCGTGGCCGGACCGTGGTGACCCAGCGCCCGCTCCATCTGGGACCCCGTTACGTATTCCGAGATGCCGACCCCTCCAGCGAATACCTGACCCGGGTTCCCCGACGTCCCGGCGAGGAGCGTCGCCGAACCGCGGTTGATCGGGATCGCACCAGCGAGGATGTCGGAGGACCGGGCGCTGTGCCCGCTCCCGGAGTCTCTTCACTTAGACGGGGACGGGTCAGAGAGCAACCGCCTCGGCTCTCCCCTGCCCGCCCGCTCATCGAGGAGCGGCGGCGCCGCAGTGAGCCACGGCGCGCGCGGCAGGACAGCATTGCCGAGGCGCCGGACGGCCTTCAGCCAGTGCCGGAACGGCAGCGTTACGCTCCAGCCCCTCGCTCCAACCAGGCTCCTCAGAGCACGGGCGAGCCGGAGCTCCGCCGCCGGAGGCCCTGACGCCGAGACCCACCTCGACTATCATCCGCCGACGGCTTCGCCATACCGAATTGAGCCGAACTCTCACACCAAGGCATCCCTGCATGCGCGGCATCGGCGTATTTGTCCTCCTTCTCGCGAGCGTTCCAGTGTCGGCCCAAACCGCTGCCCCGCTCCACCGGGCCGCGGCCAGCATCACCGAAGCAGATGTGAAGCGGCGGATAGGGATCATCGCAGACGACTCTATGATGGGCCGGGACACGCCGAGCCGAGGGCTGGAGCTTACCGCGCGCTACGTGGCCGATCAGTTTCGCCGCTTCGGTCTCAAGCCGGCGGGAGATGATGGTACCTGGTTCGTGCGTTATCCCGTGACCCGCCGACGCCTGGAGCTGACCGCCTCCAAGGTCGTGTTTCGGGTGGGCAGCGACTCGGTGCTCGCGACATTCGATCGTAATGCCCGTCTCGAGCGCGGCACCGTACCGACCGCGCCGGTGAACGCGCCCACGGTTCTGGTGGGCGGCAGCCTCACGCCCGACGCGGTGAAGCAGCTCGCGGTTCGCGACAAGATCGTGCTGCTCGCGTTGGACTATGCCCGGCAGAACCCCGAGACCCTGACGCAGGTCGCCCGAGCGCTTCGGCTGGCAGCACCCAAGGCCGTGGTCCAGTTGCTTGCCACCGATTCCGCAACCTTTGCCTCCAGCATCCCTCGCAATGCGACGGTTCGCCCCGGGGTGGACTTGAATCTGGTGAGTCCGCCCTTCGTTGCCGTCCCCCGATCCGTGCTCGCGTCGGTGCTTCCCAAGGCTGGCGTGAATCCGTCCGAGGTGGCCGCATCCCAAAGCCCTGTCTTCCGAGAGCTGCCCTCGCTTGCGATCCGCCTGGAAATGAAGGACTCGGTCCTCTCGAGGGTCATGGCGCCGCTCACTGTCGGCCTCCTCCAGGGAACCGATCCGGCCCTCAAGCACGAGTATCTGCTCTTCTCGGCCCACATGGATCACATCGGGATCACGCCCGGGAAGCCGGACAGCATCAACAACGGGGCGGATGACGATGGCTCCGGCACCGTCGGCGTCATCGAGCTGGCCGAGGCGTTTAGCCGCGCCGGCGCCCGCCCCAAGCGGTCACTGCTGTTTCTGACAGTGAGCGGAGAGGAGAAGGGGCTCTGGGGTAGCCGGTACTTCAGCGAGCACCCGACGGTTCCGCTCTCGCAGATCGTGGCCGATCTCAACATGGACATGATCGGCCGGAACTGGCCCGATACCATCGTCGCCATCGGCAAGGAGCACTCCGATCTCGGCGCGACGCTCAACCGGGTGAACGCCGCCCATCCTGAGCTGGGTATGACCGCGATCGACGACATCTGGCCTGAAGAGCAGTTCTACTTTCGGTCTGATCATTACAACTTCGCTCGCAAGGGTGTGCCCATTCTCTTCTTCTTTAATGGTGTCCACCCGGACTACCATCAGGTCACTGATTCGCCCGACAAGATCAACGGCGAAAAGGAAGCCCGGGTGCTTCGCCTGATCTTCTATCTGGGGCAGGAGATTGCCAACGCGCCGGAGCGGCCGAAATGGAATCCGCAGAGTTATAAGGAGATCGTGGAGGAGGAGTGAACTGCGTGAAACGTGAAGCGTGAAGCGCGAAGTAGGGCGTGAGCGCAGGTCAGTTCCCTTTCACGTTTCACCTTTCACGTCTTATCTTGGGCCATGCCCAACACCCTCCAAGATTTTGACGCCTTCCGCTCCCGAATGAACGAGCTCATTCTGGGAGCGGGCAATCTCAGCATCAATCGCTTTTTCGCCCTCGACCGACAGGTCTACGAGTCCGGCGCGCTCGGCAGCAAGACCAAGGAGATGCTCGGCCTTGTCGCCTCACTGGTGCTTCGCTGCGATGACTGCGTCACCTATCACCTGGTCCGTTGCCAGGAAGAGGGGGTGAGCCGGGAAGAATTTCTGGAGGTGTTTTCCGTCGGGCTGGTGGTGGGTGGCAGCATCGTGATCCCGCACCTCCGTCGGGCGATGGCACGGCTGGAGGAGCTGGACGGCAGTGAGAGAAGTGAGAAGTGAAAAGTGAGAAGTAAGAGGTGAGCAGTGAGAAGTTAGGCAGTGAGCAGTGAGAAGTGAGGAGCGAGTGAGGAGCATGAGCAGAGTTCCTCATCCCGAGCCCTTCGACAGGCTCAAGGCAGGCTCCGCGAGGGACCTGCTCGCCCGGCTTCGATGGCCGCGCAGCAGATCCCTCGTTTCACTCGGGGTGAGGATCACTCCTCACTCCTTACTCCTCACTGCTCATTGCTCACTGCTTAACTACTCAGTGCCCACTGCTTCGTGCTCACGCCTTACGCCTCACTCCTCACTGCTTTTCAGCCTTCCGGTACCACCGACGCGGCTTGCTCGCGCCCTCCGAGCCGAGTCAGAACTACTCCGGAGATGATCAGCAGCGCACCGATTCCCTGGAGCGGCCGGGGACGCTCGCCCAGGATCAACGCGGCGGCCGCTACCGCGATGAGCGGCGTCAGGCACATGTATACCACTGTCCGGCTCGGCCCCACCACCTGAACGCTGCGATTCCAGATCAGGTAGGCCACGACCAGTGAGAGCAGCGTGGAATACGCCAGTGCGCCCCACCCAACCAGACCAACTGCCCCCCAATCCATTCGGGCGATCTCCGGCAAGCCGGCCAACACCAGGCCGGGGGCTCCCGCCACTGTGGTCACCAGGGTGACGCGAAGAGGGGAAACACCGGTCGGGAGAAAGCGCAGTGCCAGCGTGTAGCCTGCCCAGCAGAGGACGGCCGCGAGCGTGAGCAGATCGCCGGCAAGCGTCCCCCCACCAAACCCGGTTCCCCGTGCCGCAACGACCAGGACCACTCCGACAGTCGCCACCAGCACGCCGCCTATTACACGTGGACGGACCGGCTCGAGTCGGAGCCCCGCAGCGATAAACGCCACGACCGAGGGCATCGACGCGAGGATGAGGGCGCTGTTAGAGGCTGTGGTGCGAGCCAGACCGGAAATAAAGCCCAGCTGGTAGAGGGTGTTCCCCACGACGCCGAGAATCACCAAACGCTGCAGCGCACCTCGGGGCAGCGGTTCGCCGCCTTCGAGCCGACGGGTGAGCACCAGCAGCAGGCCGCTGGCGAGCACAAAGCGCACGGCCGTGAACGCCAGCGGCGGGAAGGTGGGGAACGCGCCTTTGGTCACGCTGAAGTTGATGCCCCAGATAAGAGCCACCAACAGCATGCCCAGGTCTGCGGCCATCGCAGGGGAGTGCATGGCGGCGGCCGCAGTGGAGTCGCGCGAGGCGGATGAGGAGGTCGGCACGGCCATGAAGCTAACAGCAAACAGCTAACAGCAAACAGCTAACGGCTAACAGCTAACGGCTAACGGCTGGCCGTCCCTGCTGGGTAAGTCGAGGTGACCCGGCTGATCAGCTGCTAGCCGTTAGCCTGTTAGCCGTTATCGAGGTGACCCGGCTGATCAGCTGCTAGCCGTTAGCCTGTTAGCCGTTAGCTGTTAGCTGTTAGCTCCTCCCTGCTATCTTACCGCCATGTCCCAGTCCCGCATTCGCAACTTCTGTATCGTCGCCCACATCGACCATGGCAAGTCCACGCTCGCCGACCGGCTGATCGAGGCCACCGGGGCAGTGGAGAAGCGCCAGATGCGAGACCAGTTGCTGGACACCATGGACCTGGAGCGGGAGCGGGGCATTACGATCAAGTTGAACGCCGTGCGCATGAGCTACACCGCCAGAAACGGTGACGCCTATGAGCTCAATCTGATCGACACTCCGGGACACGTCGATTTCACCTACGAGGTCTCGCGTTCGCTCGCGGCCTGCGAAGGTGCCATCCTCGTCGTGGATGCATCACAGGGTGTTCAGGCACAGACCCTCAGCAATCTGTTTCTGGCGATGGATGCGGGGCTGGAGATCATCCCCGTGCTCAACAAGATCGACCTCCCTGGGGCGGAGCCCGAGCGACGAGCAGGGGAGATCATCGATCTGATCGGAGCCAAGCGGGGGGAGATCCTGACAGTTTCAGCCAAGGAAGGCACTGGCATACCGGAGCTGCTGGAGGCCATTGTCACGCGGGTGCCCCCGCCCCATGGGCGGGAGGACGCTCCGCTCCGAGCGCTGATCTTCGATTCGTACTACGATCGCTACCGCGGTGCCATCCCCAGTATTCGCGTAGTTGATGGCGTGGTACGGGAAGGGATGGAGATCACCTTCGGGTCCCACCCCGACGACGTCTATCACGTAGACGAGGTCGGCTATCTCCAGTTGGGTCAGCACCCGGCCCACGAGCTCGAGGCAGGCGAAGTAGGGTACCTGGTCGCGAGCCTGCGCGACGTGCGGGATGCCCGCGTCGGTGACACCATCCTGGACGCGCATGATCGGGCGTCGGAGCTGCTCCCGGGCTACCGCGACGTCAAATCGATGGTGTTCGCCGGGGTCTATCCCACCGACTCTGACCAGTATGAGGGGCTTCGGGATGCGCTGGAGAAGCTTCGGCTCAATGACGCGAGCCTGCACTACGAGCCGGAGTCATCGACCGCGCTCGGTTTCGGATTTCGCTGCGGCTTTCTGGGCTTGCTGCACATGGAAATCGTTCAGGAGCGGCTGGAGCGGGAGTTCGATCTCAGCCTGATCACCACCGTGCCGACCGTGGAATATCACGTCTACCGCACCGACGGCGAGATGCTCCTGTTGGAGAACCCCTCCAACCTCCCCGATCCTGCCAGCATCGATCGCATCGACGAACCCTACGTTAAGGCGCGCATCATGGCGCCAGCGGACTACATCGGTGGCATCATGAAGCTGGGCCAGGACCGACGGGGGATCTACAACGGAATGCATTACCTCGATCCCACGAGAGTGGAGTTCGATTTCGAGTTCCCCTTGGGCGAGATCGTGCTGGACTTTTACGACAAGCTCAAGTCACTGAGCCGGGGTTATGCCTCTCTGGACTATGAGATGGCCGGCTATCGGGAATCGGACCTGGTCAAGCTGGACCTGCTCATCAATGGCGATCCGATCGATGCGTTCAGCGTCATCATTCACCGCGACAAGGCCCAGGAATACGGTCGCAAGGTGGCCGAGAAGCTGAAGGAGCTGATTCCGCGGCAGCTGTACCAGGTGGCCATCCAGGCGGCGATCGGCAACAAGGTCATCGCCCGCGAGACCATCTCCGCGTTCCGCAAGGACGTCCTGGCCAAATGCTACGGCGGGGACGTCACCCGCAAGCGCAAGCTGCTGGAGAAGCAGAAAGAGGGAAAGAAGCGGATGAAGCAGATCGGCGCGGTGGAGATCCCGCAGGAGGCGTTCCTGGCGGTGCTGCAGGTGGAGTAGCAGCGTGAAAGGTGAAACGTGAGGTGAAACGTGAACCGCGCAGGTGAAGGTTCTCGACCAGCCGCGTTTGGTGAGGGCGATGCTGTCGAGTCGCCCTTCACGTTTCACGTTTCACGGTTCTCACAGTCCGCGGCAACGACGCTCGTCATTCAGACGGCCTTCTTGGGCGACGTCGTCCTTACCACGCCCCTGCTCGCAGCACTGGCGCAGCAGCATGGCCCCGTTGACGTGGTCACGACCTCCGCCGCGGCTCCGCTGCTGGAGACGCACCCCGCGGTCGCAACGGTGATCCGGTACGACAAACGGGGTGAGGATCGGGGATGGCAGGGCTTTCGCCGCCTGGTCTCCCGACTGCGAGAGCAGCGCTACGCGCGGGCCTATCTGCCTCATTGTTCGTGGCGATCCGCCGCTCTCGCGCTGGCGGCGGGGATCCCGCAGCGGACGGGCTTCGCCCACAGCCCGGCAGCGATTACTTATACCACGCGCATTCCGCGGGCGCGCACCGGGCACGAGGTTGAACGCCTGCTGGCGCTGGCCGGTGATGGCGTCCAGACTGTTCCAGCTATAAGCCTAGGGCTGACTCCTGACGATTACGCGACGGCGGACGAGTGGCTCCGGCAGCGAGCGCTCAGCTCCGGATTCGTCGCTCTAGCCCCTGGCTCAATTTGGGGAACCAAGCGGTGGCCCTGGTATGCGGAGCTCGCGGCGGCGCTGGACGGGCCTGTGGTGGTGGTCGGCAGCAAGGAAGACGTTGTGCTGGCGCAGGCGGTGACGGCAACAGCGCCTGGCCGCATCCATTCGGCTGCCGGAGCGCTCAGTCTGCGCGCCTCGGCCGCGTTGATCCAGCGCGCGGCGGTGCTCGTGACTAACGACTCGGCGCCGTTGCACTTCGCCACCGCCGTTGGGACGCCGGTCGTGGCGCTCTTCGGCCCTACCACACCGATGTTCGGGTTCGGACCCAGGGGACCGAGAGATCGGGTACTGGAACTCGAGGGCCTCGGCTGCCGGCCTTGTTCCGACCACGGCCCGCAGGTCTGTCCGTTAGGGCATCACCACTGTCTGCAGAAGCTGTCGGTGGAGGAGGTCCAGAAGGCAGTGGTGTCCATAATGGGCCTCGAGGAGCGACGTGCGATTCATCCTGGGCGTTGACATCGGTGGAACGAACATGGTTGTCGGGAGTGTGGCCGAGGACGGCCGTTCGCTCCTGGCGCTGGGGAGCGAACCCACCCACGCCGAGGCGGGCACCAGCAATGTTCTGGACCGCCTGATTGCCCTCGCACGCCGGACCATCGACCAAACCCGTCGGGAGCAGCCCAAGGCGGAGATCGCCGGGGTCGGCGTAGGGGCCCCTGGACCGCTCGACACCAAGAGTGGCGTGGTCCTGCTCACGCCCAATCTGGGATGGGTCAACCTTCCTCTCCGCCAGATCATTCACGACCGATTGGGGCTGCCCGCGGCGCTCGACAACGACGCTAATTGCGCGGTACTCGGCGAGTGGTGGGTGGGCGCCGCGCAGGGGGCGCGACACGCGATCGGGATCACCATCGGGACCGGCATCGGCGGCGGAATCATCTTCGACGGCCGCCTCTACCACGGCGCATCGGACGTAGCGGGCGAGATCGGGCATTCGACCATTGACACCGAGGGGCGTCGCTGCAAGTGCGGCAACTACGGCTGTCTGGAGGCCTACGCGTCGGGGCCCAACATCGCGATGCGCGCCATCGAGGCTATCGAAGCCGGCGCGGAGAGCCGGCTCCCGGACCACGTGGATGGTGACTTGAGTCAAATCACGGCGCAGACGGTGTACGAAGCGGCTCAAGCCGGCGACGAGCTCGCGCTGGAGGTGGTCAACGATACCGCCAAGTTCCTCGGCGCCGGGCTCGCCAATCTGCTCAACGTGTTCAATCCGGAAGTCGTAGTCATCTGTGGTGGAGTCACCCTGGCAGGCGACCACCTGTTTCTCCCGCTTCGTCGAGAGGTGGCCAGGCGTGCGTTTAAGCCGGCGGTCAACGCCTGCCGAATCGTGCCTGGCGCATTGGCCGGAACGGCGGGTGTATACGGCGCGGCAAAAGTCTTCCTGGATCAATCAGGTTCGGGTGCCTAAAGTCGGAATCATCGGGTCGCTGGTCTGGGACCTGATCTATGGGCGCGACCCGATGGCCCCACCGGTCGAGGAGTGGGGCGGGATCGCGTATGCGCTCGCAAGCCTCGACGCGAGCCTCCCGCCGGACTGGGAGCTGGTCCCGCTCATCAAGGTGGGGCGGGACCTGGCGCCGCGAGCACAGGACCTCATGCGGGAGTTGATCCGCCTGGCACCCGGCACCCGATGTGTCGAGGTTCCCGCGCCCAACAACCGGGTGGTGCTCCATTACGAATCGAGCGAGCGCCGCTGTGAGCGGATGTCCGGCGGGGTACCCGGATGGACCTGGCCCGAGCTCGGGCCGATGGTACGCGACCTCGATGCCATTTATCTCAACTTTATTTCCGGCTTCGAGCTGGTCTTAGGCACGGCGCAGGCGCTCCGCCAGGGCTTCCGTGGGCCGATCTACGCCGATTTCCACAGCCTCTTTCTCGGCATGCAGCATGACGGCATTCGGGTACTCCGCCCGCTGCCGGACGCAGCCACCTGGTTCGCCTGCTTCGACGTGGTCCAGCTCAACGAGGACGAGATGCGACAGCTCTCTCCTGATCCCCTGAGTCTTTCGGCCCAAGCGTTGGCGGCGGGAGTCGGCTTGCTGCTGGTGACGTTGGGACCGCGGGGAGTGGCCTACGTGGCGGCACCGGGGTTTGAGGTCGGTAAGGGCGGGAAGGACGGCAAGGGCGGGAAGGACCAGCAGGACGGTCGACCCGCCGACCAATCGGATAGCGGCCTTACCGACTTTGCCGCCCTTACCGCCTCAACCGTGAGATCCGCCTTAATCCCAGCACCTCGAGTGGAGACGCTAGATCCCACCGGCTGCGGCGATGTGTTCGGCGCGGCGGCATTCGCACGACTGCTGGCTGGCGACCCGCTGGAATCAGCGCTGCGCCAGGCGAACGAGATGGCGGCGCGGAACGCGGCCTTTCGCGGCGCCGGTGGGCTGGCCCGGCACCTCCGTGGCGAGCTGGTCACGCCGTGACGCGGGTCATCGAGGTCCCTCCCTACTTCGACGATCGCAACTTTGATCAGTTCGCCAGCGGCTTCGGCACCTGGCCGCCGGAGGAGAAGATCCTGGTGGATGCGCGCGGGGCACAGTGGGCCTCCCCCTACGGTCTGCTGGGCATGATCACCGCCGGCCAGGCGCTGGCCGAAGCCAAGCGGGAACGGCCGCTGCTCACGGTGCCGCTCAACGAAGACGTCAAACGCTACTGGGTCCGGGCAGGATTCTTCCGCTACGCGGCGGAGCTCTTTGAGCTGCATGGCCGGGTGCCGAAGCCCTTGGCCACGGGCCCATCGGATGTGCTGCTGGATGTGACGCCGGTGCGCGCGTCGGAGGACGTGCATGCCGTGGTCGACAAGATCTCCGAGAGTGCGTCGCGGATCCTGCATGGCGAGCTCGGCCTGGAGCTCAAGGCAACGCTGCGATTCAGTATGGCGCTTTCCGAGGCGTGCCAGAATATTGTGGAGCACGCCGGCACGAGTGGCTGGGTGGCGGTTCAGGCGTACACCTTCCGCCGCCGGCTCGGTCGGCGTGTCGTCGTGATCGCGGTGAGCGATGCCGGTATCGGGTTCCTCCGCTCCCTGGAAAGTACCCATGCCAAGCGATTCGGCGAGCGCTGGGGGGACGGCTCGGCCCTGGAGGCCGCCTTGATCCAGGGAGTGAGTCGGTTTCGCGATCCAGGTCGGGGACAGGGCCTGGCTTTCATCAAGCGGTTCCTGGATCAATGGAAGGGCAAGATCTCGATCCGGAGCGGCACCGCAAGGCTGGCCATCGTTCCCCCATGGGACGAAGACGTCCCCCTAAGCGAGCATCTTCCCTTCTTTCCCGGAGCCCAGGTGCAGATCATCATCCCAGCTCAAGACGCCGAGGCCTGATGGTCGAAACGATTCGGGTCGGACACCTCCTCCGGGAGACTGTCGCAGCGCCCTACCGCAATCTGGTGACCCGTCCCACCGGTGCCGCCGTCCGCACCCGGATCGAAGCCGCCCTCGCCGCCTCCAATTGCATCACCGCCCTCCTGGACTTTTCCGGGATCGAGCTGCTCGACTTGAGTTGCGCCGATGAGATCGTCGCCAAGTTGCTGCTGCCCGACGGCGACCGGCCGCTTCCTTGCGTCGTGCTCCAGGGACTGCGGGAAGACCAGCACGAGGCGATCGATCACGTGCTTACCCATCATCGCCTGGTGGCAGCAGTTCTCCCCGGCAATGGCGGGCCGCGACTCCTGGGCTGGGCCAGCGTGGACGCGCGGGAGGCGTTCGGCTGTATCTGCGATCGCGGACAACTCAGCGCGGTCGATCTGGCCATTGCCCTGGGTTGGTCCGAGCAACGGGCTCGGGATGTCCTCGACGACCTCGCGCGTCATCGTCTGCTCCGCGCTGAAGGGGAGTTGTACTACCCGCTGCCCATCACATGAGCCCACGCCGGCTGGGCCTCTCCACTACCGTCATCCACGGTGTTCCTCGCCGGCGACCCGATTGGACTCCGGTCGCTCCACCCCTTCTCCAAAGCAGCACCTTTACCAATCCGGTCGGTTCGACCGAGGAAGTGCTCTATACACGCTACGGCAACAATCCCACCCAGGTGGCGCTGGCCCGGAAGTACGCACTGCTGGAAGGCGCGGAGGACGCGATCTTCGTGGCGAGTGGAATGGGAGCTACCGCCCTGGCCCACCTCGCGGTGTTGCGGCCGGGCGATCACCTGGTCAGCAGCGCCTGGATTTACGGAGGAACCCGGCGGCTGTTCGATGAGGAGCTCTCCCGGCTGGGAATGGACGTGACCTACGTGATCCCGGAGCAGCCGCGGCTGTGGCGCAAGTCGGTCCGCAAAGCCACCCGCGCGATCTTCGTGGAGACTCCGAGCAACCCGGTCATGCGGTTCATCGATCTCAGCTTCATCGCTCAGGTGGCCCGCGAGTTCGGGCTGGCGCTGCTGGTGGATGCAACCTTTGCGAGCCCGATCAACTTCCGCCCGCTGGAACACGGCGCCGACGTCGTCATCACCAGCGCGACCAAGTATCTGAACGGGCACAGCGATGTGGTCGCTGGCGCCGTCGCGGGTTCGACGCCGCTCATCGAAGAAGTCACTCGGCTCATGCGGCTCTGGGGCCAGGCGATTGATCCCCACGCGGCATGGCTGGTAGACCGCGGGATGCGTACCCTCGCGCTACGAATGCAGCGCCACAACAGCAACGGCCTCGCGGTCGCCCAGTGGGCGGAATCCCATCCAGCGATCGCGCGGGTACACTACCCCGGCCTGCCTTCCCACCGCGACCACGAACTCGCGCGTAGCATGCTCGAGGGATTCGGTGGGATGGTGGGCCTCGAGCTCAAGGGTGGCGCGAAGGCGGCGGAGCGCGCCTTGAAGCGGCTCAAACTGGTCATCCACGCCCCGAGCCTCGCGGGACCGGAGACGCTGGTGTCCGAGCCCCGATTCACCTCCCATCGAGAGCTGACTCCCGAGCAGCGCGCCGGCCTCGGCTTTCCCGATGGCTTCCTCCGGCTCAGCTGCGGCCTGGAGGATCCGGACGACATCATCGCGGACCTGACCCAGGCGGTAGAAAGGTGAGAAGCAAGCGGTGAGAGGTAGGAGGTGAGAGGTGAGAAGTGAGAGGTGAGAGGTGAGACGTCTGAAGTGAGCAGTGAGCAGCTTCCGGGCGCGGAGCCCGCCCTGGAAGGGCGCCCTCCAGGGTGACTGGCGCCTGACCACTTCGCACTCCTCACTCCTCACTTCTCACGTCTCGCTGCTCACTGCTCACGTCTCACCTTTCACCTGTCACCTTTCACCTGTCACCTGTCACCTGTAACGTCTCACCTCTCACCTTTCACTTCTCACTATTATCTTGGGGTCGTGATCCGCTTCTCCCACGTCTACAAGTCGTATCCCAACGGTATGCTGGC
>JBIOUY010000015.1:0-2177 GCA_044867445.1 Gemmatimonadales bacterium | reverse complement strand
CTGCTCCTGGCGGGCCGTGTTCACATAGTGGTCCACCACGACGTCCCCGAACGCCTCCCTCGCGATCGTCGAGTCTTCCAGCAGCCGGGTTGCCTCGTAGAGCGACTTCGGTACCTCACGTACCTTGCGGTCAGCATAGGCGTCGCCGGTGTAGATGCCCTCGAACGTCAGGCCCTGCGTGATTCCGTGAATACCCGCCGCGATGGTGGCCGCGAACGCTAGGTAAGGATTGGCGTCGGCGCCGGGGCAGCGGTTTTCGATCCGGATCGCCGTGGGCGAGTGTCCTAGGAGCCGGAGACCGCAGGTGCGGTTGTCCACCCCGGCCACCAGCCGCGTAGGTGCGAACGTTCCCGCCATGTAACGGCGGTAGCTGTTCACGTAGGGTGCGTAGAACACGCTGAAGTCGCGCCCGCAGGCGAGCTGTCCCGCGACCCATTGCTGCAGCCGCTGCGACATATGGGCCGGCCCGGCCTTGTCGTAGCCCACCGGCTCGCCGGTCTTCTTGTCCCACAGCGAGCTGTGCAGATGGAACGAGCTCCCGGCGTAGCTGGCGTTCCACTTGGCCATGAACGTGATCGACTTCCCCATCAGCGCGGCAACTTCCTTGATCCCGTGCTTGAAGACGACGTGGTGATCGGCCATCAACACCGGCTCCTGATGGGCCAAGTTCAGCTCCTCCTGTCCCGGTCCCCACTCGCCCTTGGAGTTCTCCACCTCCAGGCCCAGGCTGTCCATGTGGCGCCGCAGCGCCTGCATGATCGGCTCTTCCTTGCTGGTCTGGAGAATGTGGTAATCCTGGATGTAGCGGCCGATGGGGTCGAGCCCGCGGAAGCCCTTGTCGAATGCCTGCTCGTAGGTGTCGTTGAAGACATAGAACTCGAGCTCGGAGGCAACCCGGATCGTGAGCCCGAGCTCGGCAGCCCGCTGCACCTGCGCCTGCAGCAGCTGTCGCGGGGCGACCGGTAGCGCTTGGTGGTCCTTCCCCTCCACGTCGCCCAGCACCAGCGCGGTCTTGTCGAGCCAGGGAATGACAACGAGAGTGGAATGGTCCGGCCGGATGAGGAAGTCTCCGTACCCGAGCTCCCAGGAGAACAGGCCGTAACCCGGCAGCGGCTCGTTCTCAATGTCGCAGCCAAGGAGGTAGTTGCATCCCTCCCAGCCCTCGTGCGCCGCGGCCACGTAGGTGCGACCGGTGTAGCGCTTGCCGACCAGTCGCCCCTGCTGGTCGGGGAACACGGCGAGCACCGTGTCGATCGAGCCCTGCTCGACCATGCGCCGCAGCTCGGCGAGGCCGATGGTCTTCATGGGGCTGTCTCGAAGTAGATGTTCTTGATCTCGGAGTAGTGATCCAGGGCATGCATCCCGAGCTCGCGCCCGAGACCCGACTGTTTGAACCCCCCGAAAGGGCCTTGGAGATGGACACTGGAGGACGAGTTGACCGACAGCACCCCCGTCTGCACGGCGGCAGCCACCCGCAGGCCGCGCTTCAGATCGTTGGTCCACAGCGACCCTGACAGCCCGTACATCGTGTCGTTGGCGATTGCGATCGCCTCCGCCTCGGTCTCGAATGGGATGACGCTTGCCACGGGACCGAAGATCTCCTCGTCCACGATCCGCATGCCGGGACGGGAATCGGCGAACACCGCTGGCCGCAGGAAGTAGCCTGGTCCCGGCATTCGTTCTCCGCCACACACCAGACGCGCCCCCTCCTGTTTTCCCAGGGCAATGTACCGCTCGGTGACCTCGCGCTGACCGGTCGAGATCACCGGGCCCATCTGGGTTTTCTCGTCGAGCGGGTTCCCCACCACCGTTCCCTCGGCGGCCGCCCGCATCGCCTCCACGAACTCCGGGTAGATCGAGCGCTCCACAATAGTGCGCGAGCGGGCGCAGCAGTCCTGTCCCGCATTGGCAAACACCGACGCCGCAGCCTCACCCGCAGCCTGCCTCACGTTCACGTCGCCAAATACAATGCAAGGGGACTTGCCGCCCAGCTCGAGCGAGACCCGTTTGATGGTCTGGGCAGCGGCGGCCATGATCGCGCGCCCGGTCGCCGTCTCGCCGGTGAAACCGATCTTCGCGATGTCGGGATGAGACGCCAGCGCCGCACCGATCGCTGCGCCCGGGCCCGGCAGCACGTTGAGCACGCCGGGCGGCACGCCCGCCTCGAGGGCCAGCTC
>JBIOUY010000014.1:0-2062 GCA_044867445.1 Gemmatimonadales bacterium | reverse complement strand
CGAAATAGCTCGTTCGGGGTGCTGACGCCCTCCAACCAGGCGGAAGGCCATGTCGCTGGCGGCGTTATCGCGAGTCGCTGGTGGACCCCGCGCGGTCAGAGATCCTGGGCACGCACGGAATCTCCATGCACGGGAACCGGGAGATCCCACGGTTGCCCGTGGGTGTCGGTGATGCCCCGTCCTGCTGGTTCGCGGGGTGGCAGGCCGGCGCTTGACGGGCCGCGAGGGGAACGCTGAGGCGGTAAGCCCTCGATGAACGAGCGTGGGAAGTCGGACAGGCCCGTAGTACCGGGGAAGCTGCCGAACAAACCCGTCGAGGGGGCGGAGGCGGTGGAGGGAAGGGGCCTGCCCAAGGGGAACGCGGCCGGTGAAACACCCCCCGGACGCAGAGCCGGGCAGGGCGTGTCAAGCGATCTGGACCGCGTGCGCCAGGTGGCGCGAAGGGATAGGGATGTGCGGTTCACCGCGCTCCTGCACCACGTGACGGTCGACCGTTTGGAGGCGGCGTACTGGGCGATCCGTCCGGGCGCGGCCCCGGGGGTCGACGGGGTGACGTGGCGGGACTACGGGCGTGATCTCGAAGCGAACCTTCGGGATCTGCATGCCCGCGTCCACAGGGGCGCGTACCGGGCGAGGCCGACTCGGAGGGCGTACATACCGAAGCCGGACGGGCGGCAGCGGCCGCTCGGCGTGGCCGCGCTGGAGGACAAGATCCTCCAGCGGGCGCTGGTCGAGGTGTTGAACGCGATCTACGAGTGCGACTTCCTCGGCTTCTCCTATGGGTTCCGGCCCGGGCGCTCCCCGCATGACGCGTTGGACGCGCTCGCGGTCGGGATCTGCCGGAAGAAGGTGAACTACGTGCTCGACGCGGATCTCCGCGACTTCTTCACCCGGCTCGACCAGTCGTGGCTGGAGAGGTTCCTCGAGCACCGGATAGCGGACAAGCGGGTCCTGCGCCTGATCGGCAAGTGGCTCAGGGCAGGGGTCATCGAAGACGGGGTCTGGACGGAGACGCTGGAGGGAACGGCGCAAGGGGCGTCGGCATCGCCGTTGCTCGCGAACGTCTACCTCCACTACGTATTCGACCAGTGGGCCGACCAGTGGCGGCGGCGACACGCCCACGGCGACGTGATTGTCGTGCGCTTCGCCGACGACTGGGTCGCGGGCTTCGAGCACCGAGACGACGCCGAACGGTTCCTCGCCGATCTCCGCGAACGGCTTGCGGAGTTCGCACTGGAGCTGGCGGCGGAGAAGACGCGGCTGATCGAGTTCGGGCGGTTCGCCGCCGAACGCCGAGCCAGGCGCGGCCTCCCCAAGCCTGAGACGTTCGCGTTCCTGGGCTTCACGCACATGTGCGCGAAGGACAGGCGCGGACGGTTCAAGCTGAAGCGCGTCACGAGCAAGAAGAAGCTGCGGGCGAAGCTGCGCGAAGTCAAGATGGAGCTGCAGCGACGCCGGCACCTCCCGATCCCCGAGCAGGGACGCTGGCTCGCCAGAGTCCTGCAAGGGCACTACAACTACTACGCGGTGCCCAACAACGGCAAGGCGCTCGCGGCGTTCCGGTACAAGGTCGTGTGGCACTGGTGGAGGGCGCTCCGGCGCCGCAGCCAGCGATCCCGCACGACCTGGGAACGCATGCGGCGCCTCGCCGCCCGATGGCTACCCACTCCCCGCATCCAACACCCCTGGCCCACCGCGCGCTTCGACGCCCGAACCCAAGGGAGGAGCCCAGTGCGTTAAACGCGCACGCTGGGATCTGCGCGGGGGGCAGCTCGAGCCACGAAGCGAAGAGCTGTCCCTACCGCGACTTGGGGATTCTCGCGAGGTGCAGGCACTCTCCGAGAAACCGAGAAACCTCAAGGCGAAGCCCACATTCAAGCTACTTGCCCCCTCACCACGCTTTCGTCCCGAGACCGCGTTTATCCGGGGCAAGTAGCTAGGGGTCGAAGTGGTAGCGGAGCGTGTAGGTGATCGGTCCGGAAGGCGGCGCGACCACGTCTGCCGTCCCGTGGAGCCCCTCCAGGCCGCCGCTCGCGCTCGTGATTGTGAGGTTGGCGAAGAT
>JBIOUY010000013.1:0-2978 GCA_044867445.1 Gemmatimonadales bacterium | reverse complement strand
TTGATAAGCGTGAGGTCGGAAGTTCAAATCTTCCCAGGCCCACCAACCCTCGGCATCCGGGGCCATAGCTCAGCTGGGAGAGCGCCTGCTTTGCAAGCAGGAGGTCGACGGTTCGATCCCGTTCAGCTCCACCAGGAAGGCCAGATGCCAGAGGACAGAAGACAGATGCCAGAGCTGCGTTCTGACATCTGGCATCTGTCCTCTGACATCTGATCTTCGTTGTTTGTCATTGTGGAGAGGGAGTGAAGGCGATCGGTTTTGCCGGTCGGGCTTTCGCTCCGTGTCGATCGCGAAGGGGGCTTTCCAGGCTTCGTTCGCGAGAGCGCGGGCGTGCGCCTGATTGGGTGGGCTGGTCGCTGGAATGTGAAATGTGAGACGAGAGCTGAGAAATGCTTTGCGGCTCGAAGTTCTGCTTTAGGGCGGGCTTTGGGTTTGCAAGGATCAAGCGTCTAAGGGCATTTGGTGGATGCCTTGGCACCGAGAGGCGATGAAGGACGTAGCACGCTGCGATAAGCCGCGGGGAGGGGCGAGCACCCGTTGATCCGCGGATCTCCGAATGGGGAAACCCACCGTTTAGGCGGTATCGCGGGCCTCAATCCATAGGGCTCCGCGAGGCGAACCTGGCGAACTGAAACATCTCAGTAGCCGGAGGAAAGGACATCAACAGAGACTCCGCGAGTAGTGGCGAGCGAAAGCGGACCAGGCCAGCGGGCTGAGGCAGGGTTACCGGAAGCGTCTGGAAAGGCGGGCCGGAGCGGGTGACAGCCCCGTACGGGAAAACTCTACCTTGGGTCCTCGAGTAAGGCGGGACACGAGAAATCCTGTCTGAAGATGGGGGGACCACCCTCCAAGCCTAAGTACTCCTCGGTGACCGATAGTGCACAAAGTACCGTGAGGGAAAGGTGAAAAGCACCCCGATGAGGGGAGTGAAAGAGATCCTGAAACCGGATGCCTACAAGCAGTGGGAGGGGGTTCGCCGGAGGCGAACCCAGGCGTCAGGGATCAGGAGTCAGGAATCAGGAATGCGGTCCTGAATCCTGGTTCCTGACTCCTGGCGCCTGGTTCACCTGCGGTGAACCCCTGACCGCGTACCTCTTGTATAATGGGTCAGCGACTTAGTCTCGGCAGCAAGCTTAAGCCGGTAGGTGGAGGCGCAGCGAAAGCGAGTCTGAAGAGGGCGAAAATGAGTTGCCGGGATTAGACCCGAAACCGGGTGATCTAGCCATGGGCAGGTTGAAGGTGGGGTAACACCCACTGGAGGACCGAACCCACGTCTGTTGAAAAAGACGGGGATGACCTGTGGCTAGGGGTGAAAGGCCAATCAAACTCGGAAATAGCTGGTTCTCCGCGAAATCTATTTAGGTAGAGCGTCGGTTTGTTACCGCCGGGGGTAGAGCACTGGATGGGCTAGGGGGACGCGAGTCTTACCAAACCTAACCAAACTCCGAATACCGGCGAGCGTCAGCGCGGCAGACAGACGGTGGGCGCTAAGGTTCATCGTCAAGAGGGAAACAGCCCAGACCGCCAGCTAAGGTCCCCAAGTTGCGGCTAAGTGGGAAAGGATGTGGGAAGGCCAAGACAACCAGGAGGTTGGCTTAGAAGCAGCCATCCTTTAAAGAAAGCGTAATAGCTCACTGGTCTAGATAAGCCGTCCTGCGCCGAAGATGTAACGGGGCTCAAGCCGCGCACCGAAGCTGCGGATTCCAGGTATCAGGAGCCAGGGGTCAGGCTCCAGGATGAAATGGTGTGATGAAGGCGATGGTCAGGAGCGTGGAGGATCTGGAGGTCTTCCGACGCGCCTATCGGCTGTCGCTGGAGTTGCATCGGATCAGTCTGGGGTTGCCGCGGATCGAGCAGTTCGCTTTGGCCGATCAGCTGAGGCGGGCGTCGAAGTCGATCTGCGCCAATCTGACCGAAGGCTTCGCCAAGCAGAGCCATTCTGCGGCGGAGTATCGTCGATATCTTGTGACCGCGATGGGCAGCAGTGACGAGACGCAGCTGTGGCTGCGTTACTGCGTCGATCTCGGTTATATCGACGAGGAGCGAGGGAAGAGATGGGTCGCCGACTTTGCGGAGATCAGCAGGATGCTGCGCGGTCTCTATGCGAGTTGGAGCCGGTCCGACCTCGATCCTGACTCCTGACTCCTGATACCTGGAGTGGTAGCGGAGCGTTCCGTAGGCCTGTGAAGGTGTCTCGTGAGGGATGCTGGAGGTATCGGAAGTGAGAATGCTGACATGAGTAGCGACAAAGAGTGTGAGAAACACTCTCGCCGAAAGTCCAAGGGTTCCTGCGCAAGGCTAATCCGCGCAGGGTGAGCCGGCCCCTAAGGCGAGGGCGAAAGCCGTAGCCGATGGGAACCAGGTTAATAGTCCTGGGCCTGCTTTGGGTGACGAAGTCCGAGGTTTGTCCGGCCTTACTGGATTGGCCGGGCGGGTTGAGGGCTTCCGGGAAAGAACCCTGAGCATATAGACCGTACCCGAAACCGACACAGGTGGACTGGTAGAGCATACCAAGGCGCTTGAGAGAACGATGGTGAAGGAACTCGGCAAATTGCCCTCGTAACTTCGGGAGAAGAGGGCCCCGCATCAGGGCAACCTATTGCGGGGGGCACGAAACCGGGGGTAGCGACTGTTTACTAAAAACACAGGGCTCTGCGAAGTCGAAGAGACGACGTATAGGGTCTGACGCCTGCCCGGTGCCGGAAGGTTAAAAGGAGGGGTGCAAGCCCTGAATTGAAGCCCCGGTAAACGGCGGCCGTAACTATAACGGTCCTAAGGTAGCGAAATTCCTTGTCGGGTAAGTTCCGACCTGCACGAATGGCGTAACGACTTCCCCGCTGTCTCCACCATCGGCTCAGCGAAATTGAATTCTCCGTGAAGATGCGGAGTACCCGCGGTTAGACGGAAAGACCCCGTGCACCTTTACTACAACTTTGCAGTGGTGTTAGGGAGCGAATGTGTAGGATAGGCGGGAGCCT
>JBIOUY010000012.1:0-5085 GCA_044867445.1 Gemmatimonadales bacterium | reverse complement strand
CCCCCTCCCCCGAAATCGGAGTTGCCTTGTTGGGCTTCTCCTGAAACCTTGGGCTTAGATGGGCAGTTGCGTTCGACGGGCCGAGACCGAGACCAGCCGCCGGGAATTCCCCCGGTGCAGTCCGAATCGGATTCCCCCGCTGACTTCGCCGTCTGCCCAAGTAGGGAAGGGAATTCGCTGATGCCGCTACGATCACGACCGACGCAAGACGTTCTCGAAGACCTTCGACGCTCTCCAAGACCGACCCGCCTGTGCTCTCCTGAAGTGATCCCCTCTCGTTTCGTGACTTGAGGTTTGAATTCTTCGGGGTGGCAGTTACGGTCATCACGCCGGCGGGCAGGCCGGCGGCGGCGTGGTCTGATTGGGGGAAGAGGATCAGAGGGGCGGTTCGCGGAGGCCGAGCGCACGACGCAGTTCCTCGATGTCGCGAGGGCCAAGGGGTCGGTCGAGCAGTTCGCGCACGATGCCCAGGAAGTAGTGGAGCGAGCGGATCGCGGGCAAGGACGTCGCGAAGGCGTTGTGGCGGGCGCGCCGGGCGGCGGCCACGATGAAGGCGTCGGCCATCACGTAAAGCGGGATTCGTTGGTCGTAGAGCTGCCTGGCCAGCACGCGGTCTGCTTGGCGGACACGACCCAGGACGCCGGGAGTGCTGGCGTAGAGCTCCAGTAGCCGCCGCACGTACCGCTCGCGCGCAGTGGCGGTGTCGGTCGGTTCGTCGATCACGGGCACGCCTCAGTGCTGGGGATCGCGGAGCGACGGGCCATCGATGCGGACGGTGTGGCAGTACTGTCGCAGGCGTGAGAGCAGGGCGGCCGTGAGCTCTTTCTGCCCGAGGAAGCCTGCCCACTGTTCGTAGTCGAGATTGGCGGTGATGATGGTCGGATGGCGACGATAGCGCTCCTCCATCAGCTTGAAGAAGATGTTGGTCTGCTCGGGACGTAGATTCAGATAGCCGAGCTCGTCCACCACAAGGACGTGTAGCCGCGCGAGGCGGCGCAGGAGGGCGCGCGAGGAGCGGTCGGCGAGCGAGGCGTACATGTCGTCGAAGAGGTCCTGGGCCTTGACGAAGGCGCCGCGGTAGCCGTTCTGCAGGGCCTTGAGCAGGAGCCCCATGGCCAGGCCGGTCTTGCCCACCCCGGTGCGGCCGATGAAGACGATGTTCTCCGCGCGGGGGACGAAGTCGAGTTCGGCGAAGGTGCGGATCTGCTTCTGGGAGACGCCGGGCTGGAGCTTGAAGGGAAACGACTCGAGGGTCCAGTTTTCGGGCAGGCTGGCGCGTCGGATGCGCCAGGCGAGGGCGCTCTCCTGTCGATAGTGGTACTGCGCGCGCAGCAGCCGCGCGAGGATCTCGTTGAAGGTGCGCCCATTCTCCTCGGCGCCCTTCATCTCCTCGTCGTAGATGTCGGCGATGCGACGGAGGTGCAGGTTGGCCAGGAGCTGCCCGATCTCTTCCGTCATGCGGCTGGGCGGCGTCTTTGGCGGCTTGGGCGGACCATTACTCGTCTTCTTCATCGGGATCCTCCCGCTTGGGATGCAGGACGAAGTAGTCGGCCTGGACGGCGCGCAGGATCAGCCCCTCCAGGCGGTCGAGAGAGATCAGGCCGTAGTGGGTGGCCGTGGCCACGGCTTCTCGGAAGGGCCGCTCCGGGTACTCCCGCATGAAGGCGAGCAGGCGACGGACGGCGAGGGTGGCGCGCAGGGGGGGCAGACGCTGTTTCAGCAGCTTCACGTAGGCGGCGACGTCCTCGCCGGCCGCGAGCAACGCGCGCTCCTCGGGCGGGACCTCCGTGGTGCGATGCGGCCGCTCGACGCGGTGCTCCGGCAGCAGGACGCGAGTGGGCGCGGCCGCCACCACGCGATCGTGTCCGGCGACACGCCGCGGTCCCCGAAACACCTCGATCCGGTCGCGCGTCTCGCGGACCTCTACCCCTCGCCCGATCAGCGCCGGCGGGACCGAGTAGCGGTGGCGGGCTACGGTCACGTAGCCCTCCACATCCACGATCCGGTGGTGGAGGAGATACACCTCGGGGACGTGAATGGGCAGCCGCTTCAGGTGCGGCCGCTCCGTGGCAAACAGCTCGCGAGGGGAGGCGTGCAGGTGGCGCCGCCATCTCGCATTGGCTTTGTCGCAGAAGGCCACCGCCTGGGCGTTGAGGTCGGCCAGGTCGGTAAACTTGCGGCCGGCGTAGAAGTTTCTCTCCAGGTAGTCCATCGGCCGTTCCACCCGGGCGCTGCGGTTGGCGTCGCCCTTCTCGTGGGCCGCGAAGGCGAAGCCGAACCGGTCGGCGAAGGCCGCCATCTCGGGCACCGGCACCATGTCCGCACCCGTGCCGGAGAGCACGACCACGTGGGTGTTGTCGATCATGCATCGCGCACAGCTTCCGCCCAGGTACTGGAGGGCATCGGTGAGGAAGAGCTTGCAGAAGAAGCGCGTGAAGCTCAGGTAGGCCTGGAAGAAGAGCATCCGCGAGAAGCACAGGACGAGCACCGCCGTCTGCACCAGGCGCTGGGCGCCGCCGATCGTGGCCTGGTGCGGCGAGGTGTCGTGCTGCATCTCCTCGCCAGGATCGAAGTGATAGTGCCCGGAAGGGACCTTGGCCTTGTGGCCGATCTGGTGCCGCCGGCAAAAGCCGGTCAGCGCGGGATAGGACAGCTCGATACCCTTGGCCTGCAGCTCCTCGTGGACCCGTACCAAGTTGCCCTCGCACTCCGTAAACAGCGCGCGGACAAGCGACTCATGAGGCTCCGCCTTCTCCGTACGGCTGATGCTGGGGACCTCGTCCGTCCCCGCCTTCAGGATCTGCTTCACCGCTCCGCGGGAGATCCCCAGCGCCCGTGCGATGGCACGTGTCCCGTGGCCCGCTTCCCGTAGTCGCAGCACCGCCGTCCGGGTGGTCTGGTCCAGCATGCAGTTGCTCCTTCCTGAGCGCGTCGAGCAGCACCTCGAAATCGGCACGCGCCTGGCTGGCGAGTCGAGCCGCGACACGGCAGCGCGAGACGGGCAGGCCACGTGCCGCGCCTTCGCGCAGCCGGCGCTCGGCGCGCCGGGTCACGGCCCCCAGCACCTTGAGGTCCTCGATGAGCGCTTCCGAGGGCGTGGGCGCCTCTTTGCAGACCTCCTCCTCGATGCGCAGAAACAGCTCCGGGTCGGTGAGCAGACGCTCGCGCGTGGGCTCGTCGCCACTCACCCAGGCCGCATAGAGCCGACCGAGCTCCCGGCTCGACAGCCGCCGCCGCAAAGCAGCCACCAGCCGCACGCAGTCCTCAGCCTTGGCGCGCGCCAAGGGCAGCAGGTACTTCATGGCGGCATGGGGCACGATCCGTCCACGTCGCACCTGCTCCTGCACATCGAGCGGCAGCGCGCGCACCAGGCCCAGCCGGCGGCTGACCCAGCTCTCTCCACGGTCAAATCGCCGGGCCAGCTCGTGAGCGGACAGACCGAAGCGCTGCTGCAGCTCGGCCAGCAGCCAGGCCTCCTCCAGCACGTTGTCCCGCCCCGTCGCCCGCAAGAGTCGATCGAGGATCAGCGCATCCGATTCACCAAGCTCCCACCGCGTGGCCGCCACCGTGTCGCTTCGGAGTCGACGCAGCGCACGCACCCGCTTGTACCCGTCGATGACCGCGTAGCTCGCGCCTTCGCCGATCGCCACCACCACGATCGGCACCTGCTGACCTCGCTCGGACAGCGACGCCAAAAGGCGCTTCTCGCGTTCGGGCTCCCGGCTGCGAAGCGACTCGTAGCGCAGCTCGAGTTGATGAAACTCCAGGTCCATCGCGCCGAGCTTGGGGCCAGTGCCGTCTCGTAGTGAAGACCGGTGCGTGACACCTTGTCCCAGATCAGCCGCGTAAACCGCTCAATAGCTGTGGCTTGCCGGCGGAGGCCGGGACGTGACATCACGGTCCCGCCCCGCCCGCCTGTCCCAGTTCTCCTCCCCGAAGACGAAGCAGGCGTGCGACTTCCCGCCGGAGGCCCGCGCGTGACATCTCCACCTGCGTGTCCACGATTTCCAGCCATTCCCGCTGTAGATTCGGCACTTGCGCCGATAGGCCGGAACGTGACACGGCCCCAGATGACGCCCGCTTCCGTGCACGGCACGCACGCTGCCGCTCGCGCTCGTCCACCCGGTACTCGTGTATGGCGAGGCCGCGTCGGCGCCGGCCCAGGCGTCTCCGACGACTGGCACGGCACGGCTCACCGCATGTCTTCTGCTGTCTTACCGCCGCAGCGTGGGGAACGAACCGTCGACGGCACTCGCAGCACCGCTTCCGCGGTGCCTTCCCTCCGCGATCCATCGCGAAGGATGGACGCGACCACCCTCCTGCGCGACATCCTCCGCGAGGGGGTGGACCAATTCAGGCGATCAGAGGCGGGTCAATTCTGGCGAGCGTCGAAGAACAACTCGGTGTACCGAGCGCCTTTCTGCAGCGACAGAAGCTTGCAACGGCATCGCGACGCTGAAGACGTCAGCGAGGGCCAGGCGGCACTCGCCCGAGCCGCAAACAAGCAGCCTTGGGCAAGACTAGCCTGGATTTCCACGGACGAGAGTTCGCCTAACACCGACGCCACAAGTGGTGCTCAGGTGGTCAAGCGTAGCGCACGACCGTTCCACCACGGGACCTTGACGGGCTGATCGAGTAGCCCGGAAGCCAGGATGATCGGCAGGTGGGCCCGGCGGTGGAAGCTCACCACGATCTCTTTTTCGTCGACGGTGACGTTGGCGGGCGTGTCGATCAGATCGCGGAAGATCTGGCGCGCTTGCGCATCGGCGTAGCCGCGCATCCTCTTGGCCATCAGGCGATACAGACCGCTGGCGATGACGAGAAGTGTCATATCGAAGTCGACCTTGAGCCCGACAGCTGAGGAGAGGGCGTCCATGTGGAAGAAGCGGACGGCGTCGGAGAGGGCGTTCTCGATGAGCATCCGCTGGGCGTATCGGGTGATGAGGTTGGGTGCAGAAGTGCGGCGATCGTTGGTGAGGAGAAGAGTCGGCTCGTCATGGCCGAGGTCGCGGATGTAGATCTGGCGAAAGGTTTCTCCGGCCAAAGAGACGGTGTGTTCATGGATGCGGGGGGTCTTGTACTTGC
>JBIOUY010000011.1:0-15810 GCA_044867445.1 Gemmatimonadales bacterium | reverse complement strand
GCCCCCAACCCACACCAGGACACCGAAAGCGGTAACCGCGAATGAAGGTAAAGCAAGGAAACACTTATAAACAATTCTTCGCGCGCATAAAGAAACGCTCCCCGCATTTCACACGGGAAGCGTTTCATAAATTGAGGGTGCGCCCCTGATTAGTTAGCCTGTCTCGTCTTGCTGTTTTACGTCGTAGGTGGGATTCCATCCGGTTTCGAGCATCGTATAGACCTCAGGGTCTTCTGACAGCTGCTCTTGTAGCTGCCGACCGATGTTCTCCGCGATTGCGGCAGTCTTTCGGTCAAGTCCTCGTGTGGCGTACTGGATTACTCCAATGAGATAGAACGCCTCGCGCCTGGGGACTCTGATTTGAACTGGGGGTGCGGACTCCCATTGCTTAAACGTCTTACGCAGGAACTCGACCCCGGCAGCATCGCGTTCGGGATCGTAGTTAGGGTTCGCCACTGGCGATTATCCCTCCCGGAGAAATGACTTGACCCGATCACTCTATCTAGCGATCGGGTCAAGTATGAGGTACTTAGATAATGATCTTTATGAGCTACGCTTCTCCGATTCGGATTCCGACTCCCACCATTCCCGCAGTTCCTCTGCGGTGTAGATGGTTGCCCGGCCGTCCTTTACCCCGGCCGGGAATTCCCGCCCGGCTTCACGGGCCCGCGTACGCCTACGCTTTGCCGCTTCATACCCCAGAGGGATAATCCCCGCTTCGCACGCTTCCTCAAGCGTGTACCGCTTTTCTGTGACCGTCTCAGACGGCCGCAGAATCGCCGGAGAGCCCTCCGCGCGGCGCTGGAAGGGGAGAAGCACACCCCCGGCCGTGTCCCTGTCCCTCAGTCCCTCTGAGGGAGCCGCGATCTCGTAAGGGTGGCGGCCTATCGGTTTGGGGGACGGTTGCGGGGACAGGCCGTAGCGGCTCGCGCGCAGCAGCTCGACAGCGTCGGCCTTCTGGAAGAAGGGCACCTGCACTTGGTGATGCATGCCGGAGTTTTTCACCAGTAGCCACCGGCCCGGAATATCTGGGCAGACGCCACGCGGCCGGGTGCCTACGAGGGAATCCCAAGCGGAGGGAGAGAACCGCGACAGTAGCTTGTTCCCGAACTGGTCACGCATAGCGCCACCCTCGGCGGCGTTTCCTCCGCCGACCGCGTCGGCGGTCATCCGCTGGTAGGTGCCCACGACGCGGATTTGGAACTGTCGGGCCATGTAGTAAAGCATTTTGATGTCGTCGAATACTGGGCAGACTTCGGGGTCGGACTTGTCTTTTATCTGCTTCCACAGTGACTTGGTGAAAGTCGCGAACATGTTTTGTTCTTCGAGGAAGAGAATTAGCGGATCGTATGCCTTTTCTGAGTTGCCCCGCTTGCCTCTCCGGCGCGCGTCCATTTCGAGTCGAACCGCATGGATCGCGTCCCACATAGCGGGGAGATCGTCAACGTCGTTATAGACGGTGAATCCGGGGAAACCTTCCATCGCGTCGAACGAGTTTCCGGCTACATCGATGCCGATAACTTCGCCACCGTGGAATAGGAATTGGCCACCGAGTAGGAGGTTCAGGACGGATTTACCGGCACCTGTTCCGGCGCTCATTCCGAGATGGACAACGGCCCCGGAGAAGTCGAGACGGACGTCATTACGTTCGGTTCCGAGTCCGAGGAACGGGTGCCAGACGTCGCCCTGGATCAGGAGATGCGCGACGTCTGCCGTTGCGACGCTACTCGGGGGAGATGGTTTGTGACTGAACGTGAGATTGTATGGTGCCATGTCCGATCTACGGTGATTCCATTCGCCACCGAGTCGCACCGCTACCAGTTTCGCGGCGTTGCTGATCTGGTCGGGCCGCCATGCGTCAGGGAGCGGAACAACGACCTGCGCGCGGTCGTCCTGCCAGTTGGGAGGGATCACCAGACCTTCCAACACGAAGTCGGGCCGGACCTCCAACGCGGGAGCGAGGACGGCCGCCAAGGGCTTGACGATCGCGTTCCGGTGCCGCCGGGCAGCCACGCGGCTCAATGCCTTTTGGACGATCCAGGCCCCGAACGCGGCGAGGATCAGCACCGTGACGATCCGGTAGTAGACCCATCCCCACGCGAGGATCACGAGCACCGGGTACGGCACGGCCCGGTACCACGCGGGCTTGCCGTAGAGCGGGCTCAGAGACGGCCGTCTGGCGTTGCTGTGAGCGGACCGGAACAGGCTGGCCCCGGACTCGTCTGTGCGTCCCTTGGTGCCGACCACGGCCCCGCCGATGGACACGCGGCCGTGCCGCATGTGGTGGATCACATGCCTGATCCCCAGCCCCATCGAGCCGATGAACAGGGCAAGCCAGAACCACCCGTCAATACCCGGGATCGCACGCCGGAGGCCGTCGACGATCTGACCGAAGATGCTGATGATGTCGCCGATGATCTGACCGATGATCTCAAGCATGGGCGTTCTCCGTGCGGTGGGTCTGAATGCCGGTCTCCCACAGCCATGACGTAGCCCCGCCGTGTGAGGGCACGTCAACGAATGCTCGGGTGACGTCTGGACGTCGGGACGTCTCAGAGGCCCACGCGGCGGCTTCCGGCCACGTGGTGCGGACGTGGTGCCAGCGGACCCCGGCCGGGGTCTGGTAGCCGAGCCCGAACTCTTCGACAGTCCACGCGGACCCGTCGCGCGGCGTGATCCTGACTGTCAGGCCGGAACGCCTGGCGAGCCGTACCACGGCCCCGCAGAGCGAGACCATGACCACGGTCATGACTACGAGCCCGACTATGACGACGGGCACGGTCATTGCCCACAGGTCGTTTCTCATGGCCGTACCTCCTTTACCGGGGGGATGACTCCGACCGGGAGAGTCGGGGTCGCGGCAGGCAAGGCGAGGGGAACCGGGGTTAGACCCCGATCCGTAAGTACGTAAACGGTCATCTGATTTTGCAACGCTGTGGCGTCCATGGTCAGTTCCGGCGTAAGGCGTGTCATAGCCGTTACCGGCGCGGCCGGGGCCGGGCGGCGGCCGTACCACGGCCCGACCTGAGGCTTAAGGACGATCGCGCCGAAGAACAGCCCGGCACCGAAAGTGCCGGCGCCTACGGCGACCAGTGCGAGAATGTTCACGCTCGTCTCCTTAGAGATGGGTTGGAGTGAGCGGGGCCAGCGTTCGGGTGCAATCGATGCGCTGGCCCCGCGTCTTGTGGGTCAGTGAGACCCCTTGTGCAGGGTCAGGACCGGGGCAATGACCCCGGCCGGGGTCACCTTTGTGCGCTCTCTGCGGAGCACGGTCCGCACGTTCTCAGGCCGTACAGTCACGCCCTGGTCAGTGAGCCACGTCATGACCCCGGCCGGGGTCGCATCCGATCCGAGGACGGCGAGAGCCGTACGAATCCGGTCAGCGTCCGTGGTCACCGACAGCAGTGCGGCCGGAACTGTCACGGGGTCGGGGTCGGGGTCATGACCCGGGCCGACCGGGTCACCGGGGTCACTTGGGGGCGGCGAGAAGGTCACTACGGGCACCGGGCAGAGCGGGGCCGGTCGGGGGGCCGGAACTGTCACGGGGTCGGGGTCGGGGTCATGACCCACACTGACCGGGTCACCGGGGTCAATAGCGAACAGTTCCGGGGTCAGGTCAACCGGCCAACCGGTCAGAGTGACCGGGTCAGGGTCAGGGTCGGGCGTGACATTGCGGGTCACTGTCACGTCCCACGGGGCCGGAGGTGTCACGGACGCGAGAGCGGGAGCGCCGTACAGCGCGCCAAGCTGACCCATGAGAGCGGCCGAACGCTCCGGGTCGGTCAGCGCCGCGTGCTCTACGGCCCGCGCTGTAACGCGGTTGAGACGCCGCGCTGCCCTGCGGTATTTCCGAGTGTCGGGGTCGGGGGTGAGCTGCCGGAGTCGGAACGCGGCCAGAGCCACGCGGGTAATCCGCCGGTGCTCGTCTACCTCGCTCGCGGTCCGGTCACTGGCCTCCGCGAGACCGAGCCGGACCATGATCCGCTCAGGAGTAACACGCCAGTTGATCCGTGCCCGGCCGGTCGCGCGCCGGTGCTCGACCGCCATTCCGCGCTCCCACAGCCACGCGGCCACGAGAGGCGAGGCGAGCCGGAACAGGCCCTCGGGGAAGCTGGACGCCTCCAAGGTCGAGAGGATGGCCGATAGGCCGGTGAGAGCCCATACGGCCGTGCCGTCGATACCGGCCGTGTGATGCTCTCGCATGCTCTCGCGGGCCCGGACCGCGCTGGTAATGACCGCGACTTCGATGAACGCGAACATCAGCGCGCGCCAATACCAGTCGACGCCCGGCATGATCCGCTCGAAGAACTGCCACATGCCGGATGCGGCTACCACCGTGGCGATTCCAGCCGCGATCACGGTAAGGACCGATGGCGGGTTGCTCTTGATTCGTGTGACTGCGGCCCTGGTCAGGCCGTAGCCGTACCTGATGACCGCGAGCACCAGGACGAGCGCGACGACACCCGCAGAGATGGCTAGGGCCGGGTAATCCTGCGCCCAGATCAGTAGGTCATTCATCACTTGGGGTCTCCTCCCCGCGAAGTTTGGCCTTGACCGAGCCCATGTCAGCCAGGCCAACCGAGATCACAGCTTCGAGGAATTCCACCTTTCCGACGCGGCGGCGGAACTCGTGGGAGACGTCGATAAGCGCCATCTCCAGGTTGTCGTTGAGGTCACTCCCGATCACCAAACGGGTCTGTCGTGCCTTCTCCATGATTGCGAGTCCTTCCATGAGAGTCACTGTAGACGTGACTGATGCTAACGTCTACAGTGGCGATGAAAACGTAAATGACGTTGCTGTCATCACTGTCATTGCTGTCACGATTGTCAGCATTGCCAGCGTTACCAGCACTGTCACGGTAGGACATCAGAGCCTCATTGAGGATCACGAGTCCTGCCGTCGGACAACAGAAAGGCCCCGCCGGGAGTCCGTGGAAAGAGCCCGGCGAGGCCGACCAACCCGAAAGGTAGGTAGGTCCATCATGCCTCGAAAGGCTAGAGATCCGCGACTGCCGGACGTCCCGTGGGAGCGCTTGGGCCAGTGGCCTAGCGCCCTAGACCAGGCGGAGAACCGGCCAGACGGAGCAGACCAGGGCGGACAGGAGTCCGACCGGTGAGCGACGAACGAGACGAGTTCATAGAGGAGTTGCTCGGTGAGCTGGTCGACCTGCGGGGAGAGGTCGAGATCCTGCGGCTGATCACGCCCGTGATCGACCCTCGAAAGGGAGGGTCGGCCCGATGATCGCGACCCTCCGGGCGCTCAGGGGTAGGCCGTGGCTTCCGCCCGGTACGGCCTCCACATGGATCTGTCCCAAGGGGCACGTCAACCCGCGCACCACCACATCGTGCGGGGGGTGCGGATAGTGATCCGGATCCTCTGGAAGATCACGCCGTTCGCGCTCGCAGTCACGGCCGGGCTGATCCTCGCAGGGCACAACGCGCCGGGGCATGCCCGGCCGGTCGAGACCGTCTCACACTGTCAGACCGCTACCCGGTAACCACCAGGCCCGGCCGGATCACTCCGGCCGGGCCTCTCCCGTAGGAGGACGAATGACCAGGCTGCTGCTCACCGTTCTGGCTCTCGGATTGACCGTTGTGGCGTGCATCCCGTCTGCTCCGGGCGGCCCCGCCGGAGTCGTGACCAAGCAGTGGAGGCAGTGCGCCGGTAAGCCCATCGTCTGCCGGTACCACGTCAAGGTCCACCCAAAGAGCGGCGGAGACACCGAAATCGATGTCGGCGCGTGGGACGTCTGCCCGATCGGTACCACGTACCCGGCATGCCTGAAGACGGGCAAGTGATGATCGGTCGGACCTACCTGGAACGGGGTGAGCCCGTCGTGGTCCTTGTTCGGTGGGGACCGGGCGGCGGGCCCCGCAACGTCCTCATCCAGCGCGCCGACGGCTCGAAAGTCGTACGGCCGTTCCGTGGCCTGCGACGCCCCAAAGAGATCGGAGAACCCGTGCAACTTCCGCTAGATCCACCGGCCCCACCTTTCGCGGGGGCCGACACGTGGGAACAGGTCATGATCAGGGCCGGGTATCGCTGCGAGCACACGCGGTGCCCGGCCGACCGGCGCGCGGGCGGCCGGTGCGCGGGCGAGCACGGGGTCAACGGCACCCGCTTGATCGCGGCCCCTGCATATCCCGGGCCGGACCCGTTGCGACGACCCGACGACTCGGAGGGCCCCATGCGCGCGTGGTGTCCGCCCTGCTATGACCAGGCGGTCAAGCGCGCTCGGAAAGTGGAGCGGGACCGGGCGATCAAGGAGGCGGCCCGTGCCGACACGCTCTTTTAGTGCCCCACATGCCCCAGTAGATAGGCGTAGGCTGCTCAGCGATCACAAACGCAATGAGGCCCCACCTGTTATCCGGAGTTACCAGCTCCGGAGGCGGGGCCTCAGCAATAGTCAACGGAGGCGAGTCTACGTGACTCCACGCGCGCATTCATCCACCCCTGAGCAAATCGCCTTTGGCGTGTTCGGGAGGATGTTGTGACAACCGCGCCGGTACTTCCCATTCGTCACCCTCGCGGGCTCACGTCCGTGCCTGGTAACCCTGGTTGGGCCTATCGGCTCGACCCCGGCCAGATCGTCAAAGTCACGCCCGGCCGGGACGGAGACGACAAGGTCTCTCCGGTCCTGGATTGGTGCCCGATCGTGTCGGCGCGCTTGGTGACGTTGCGGGAAGACGGCACGCTGTCGGGCCGGTGGTTCCGCGTGACGCTCGGAGAGGACACCGGCGTGTTCTCCTATGACCAGATCACCACCGGTGAGATCTGGAAGTACCTGGAGACTGAGGGCGGCTCGCGCCGCGCGGTCCGGGAGATTCTCACGGACGTCATCACCGGGCAGGCCGGGCGACTCCCACGCACGATCGCGGCCACCCGCACCGGATGGCACGCGGGCACCTACGTGTATCCGGACGGCCGGGCGGCTGACGCGGTCGAGCTGGTAGGCGCTCCGGTCTATCTCAAGCAGGCGGCCGAACCTGTCGACACCGTGCCCGATGGGGACGTACGGGCAGCGTTGGCCGCTATCGCTGAGCATGGCGGTTGGGCTCCGCTGTTTGGGCTCGCGGTTGGCGCGCGATCCTTGGGCCAGTCGTTCCGGCGGGTGCCCGCCGCGTTCGTCGCGCACGGAGACCCGAACACCGGCAAAACCTGCACTGTGGCGGCCGGGCGAATGCTGTTGCTCTCCCCCTCGTGGCCGCCGGTGGTGACCGCGCAGTTCAGGGACACGATCACGGACCTTGAATGCAAAATCGATTTCGAGGCTGACATGCCGACCCTGATTGATGATCTCGCGTTGACCGCGAACGCGTCCGGGGGAGAGCAGCGGGACGCGGTCGACAAGCTTGAGCGGATCATCCGGAGTGTGGGGAACCAGACCCCGATCAGGGGACGCCGGACAAAGGATTTGAAGGCTCAGGACCTCACCTATGTCCGGGCTATCCCCGCGATCACCGCTCAGAGGTTGCCCGCGAACATGCAAGCGTCGCTGTACCGGCGCGCCGTAGTGATCCGGCTGCGCGACGGTGACGCGAACTGGCGTTGGTGGATGCCAGAGGAGAAAGGCGGCGGAGGCGGGGCCGACATGGCAGGCCCCGCGCTGCGGACCATCGGGGACCGGATCATTGCCCAGATCGGGAAGGCCGACGATCCGGGCGCACTCCTGGGGGAAGTTGACCGCCTAGCGTTCGATGCTCTGGCCCCGGCCGTCGACGACGTGATGCCGGAATGGCGGGCCAGCGTCGACGGCATGGCCGGAGTGGTCGGGCACGCGGCGGCGATGCTCGGGGGCCTGGTCCTCGTGGCTGACGCGGCCGGGGTCGATGCGGGGCCGTTGCTCGACATCGTGGCGGGGCCTCTCGCGCGGGCACTCGCAGAGCAGGCCGACACGATCGACGATCGCAGGCAGGCGACTGACGATCTCGCGGCGGCCGTGGCGGACATCATCCGGCGCGCGCTGATGGACCGGCGCGCGCACATCGTCGACGCGGCCGGAGACATCGGCCCCGGCCGGGGACCCGAAGGGTTGACCGCGAACGAGCTTGGGCTACGGGCGGCCGGGCGTGATGACTTTGGCCGGACCGCGTGGGAAGGCAACGGGCCAACCCTGTATTGGCTTCCCGCCTATGGCGGGCTCGGGGTCCGCTCCGATGCCCTGCATGACCTTGTGAGGGCCAACGGGGACCCACGGGCGGCCGGATACACCGCGCGGTCTCTAGCGGCTGCTCTGCATCGTGCCCGTGCTCTTGTGCCGTCCAAGGAGAAGGACCGGGAGACCTCGCACAAGGTGAGGATCAAGGGGGAGGAGCCCACGAAACGGCTTCTGGTGATCCGGCCGGATGTGATTTGGACGGATCACGCGGAGCCGGGGGGGGACCCTGCGGGGCCGGTCGACGCGGGGCCGGATGTCGAGCCCCCGGCCGGTTCGGGGCCGCCGGACAGAGTGCCGGCTGATTCCCCCACCAAGATCATTTCAGAGGAAACCGCGGGGAGTTTCCAAGATCAACAACAGGAGGATGAACCATGGACACACACGTCTGCGACCCCAACGCGATCGTCTGCGACGAATGCGGCGAGCCAACCCCCCGTAACTGCGACGAATGCGGCGGCATCTACCCCACTACCGGACACGGCGGAAGCGACTGCATTTGCGCTGCCCGGGGCTGGAGCTGACGTCAAGGCCGGGCCAGTGCCCGCGATCGGTGCCGACACGTACGGCCTGTTCTTCGGCGACGGCCGGTCGCGCGAGGTCGGCAACGCCTACGCGAACATGCCCGCGTTCCTGACCACAGTGACAGACCTCATGCCTGACGGGGGATCAGTCGCCATCACGGCGGACGTCGCCGCGCTGCTCGGCTACCCAGACAAGCCGGTGTACGACCGGCCGGGCCGCCCTCAGAGGCGTGCCCGCAAAAGTCCCCAGGAGTGCCGGGCGGTCGAAGACGGCCGGGCGGCCGGGTGGGAGATCTCCGACCGGGGTATCGGGGGATGGACGATTTGGCGTAACGGCGGCCGGTCCGTTGCCGTGGCTGTGCTCGACTGGCTCGACAAGAAGACGATGGGCACGAGCTCGCTCCCGTGCCTCACTCCCGAGCATGACGTGATGCAAGCCGCGTACACGCTCGCGCGGTACCGGGAATTGACCGGTGTTCCTCTGGTGATGACGGCGGGCACGTCGGGCACCACCATGATCCGGGCCGGAATCGAGAACCGAAAGGACCGGAGAGGGAGACAGGCCCGGACTCCTCTGTTCAAGTGGGACGGCGGAGAATCCCCCGCACGCGACGTGCAAGAGCGTCTGCCCCGATGGGACCGGCCGTCCGAGGAATGGACAGACGCCGAACGGGCCGCGCCGTACGTGATCGGGTGGGACACCCGGACCGCGTACCTTGCCGCACTCGGCAACGCCAACCTTCCCTATGACGCGCTAGAGCACGCCGGGACTGATGACGGATTCCAGGATGACCGGCCCGGCTATTGGCTGGTCGCTGAATCCTGGCAGCCTTTCCCCCTGATTCCGGCTCTGACCGGACGGGACGGAAACGGGCCCGCTTGGCTGGCCACTCCCACGGTCGAGCTGCTCCTACAGGAAGGAATGCCGGTCGAGGCGATTACTGACGCGTGGCTTGCTCCGGTCACACGCGGCCGGGCATACGCCGGTCGAATTACCCGGCCGATGGCTCAGCGTCTCGGTGCGGCTCTCGCGCCGTTCCCGGATGGACCTATGACCGATCCCGATGAACAGCACGTGCGGGACCTACTCAAAGCCACCTACCGCGAAACGGTGGGTCTGTTGGAGCATGGGACCCCGTTCATGAAACGCAATGACTGGGCTGACACGATCATTGCCACATGCCGCGCGAATCTGTACCGCAAAGTGATCGCCGCTGGCCGTGTTTCCGGCCGGTGGCCAATTCGGATCGATTCGGACTGTGTTTACTACACGGCACAGACAGACGATCCGGCGCGAGAGAATCCCGGCTTGCCGGTAATCGGCGAGTTCCTCAACGGTGAGGAAATCAAAAAGCAGCCCGGGAAACTCAAAGTGAAAGACACGTCAATTCTCATGGCAGACTTTCTCAGAAAGCCGGTAGCCAAATGAGCACCTGTCTTACGTGCGCGAGGTGGGGCGCACCCTGCCCTCGCTGCGACGGGAGCGGGCGGCTCCCCCGCTATGACATCTGCCTGAACTGTCGCTCTGAGCTTCTGATCAACAAATGCGAGTGCGGAGAAACATGGTCTGCGGGAGAGCACGATTTCGGGTTCTGCCGAGACTGCACGGACCAGAGAATCGAGCACCGCTGTACCTCCTGCGGTCTCGCGTGGCTGACCACAGAAGACCGCGAATGGATCGAGGAACGAGACGGCATCATCGATCAGTTCTTTCCGGACCTTTCCGACGACGAAACGGAGGGCTGACCATGCCGGAGATGCGACGCCCCAGCGAACCCGGGGACGCGGTGTATTTCGCGCTGACGGGCCTCTCTGAGAAGTCAGAGGGCAAGACCACACAGGCACGGGTCCGGGACACGATAAAGCGACTCATGGGCAAAGGAGAGGCCCAGACCGAAGGGCAAGCCAAACGACAGATCGCCGAAAGGGTGGGGGTTTCCGTCCGCACCGTCCAGAAGTGGGCTAAGGGCGATCAGGAAGCGAAGAACACGGCGCGGGGCAACCACGCTGACGAGCTCGCCGCCACACAGAGAGCGGCCCGGTTGAAGCCGCACCGGGTCGAGAAGATGAGCCAGGCCGGGCGCGCCACACCGGTCCCATCCGGGGACTCTCCGCAGACTGAGCCGGGCGGCCAGCCATCAGCGACGGCCGGGGCCGGAACAACCCCAGTCGCTGGGGGAGGCTTGCGGATCTACGGCACCGTAAAGGTTAGCGATGATGAGCGGGAACGATGGATCAATCCGGGAAGCAAGATTCCCGATGGCGCGCTAGACGCCGTCATTACGATGCTGGTTGAGGAAGGACCGCAAGCGGCCGGGGCTGAACTGAACCGGCTACTGAGCTACTACGTCCCTGGAATGACCATAACCAATATCGAACAAATCGAGTACTGATGGATAACCCAGAACTTAAATGCCCGGACGTCGATCGGTGCGAGGACTACCCGTGTTGCGGGCACGGGGTTTCTGATCCTCCTGCATCGGTGGAAATCGTAGAGATCGAATACTAACCAGGGAAATCAAACGGCCCCGGAGGACTATCCTCCGGGGCCGTTTCACGCCGCGTTGCGGCATCTACTCATCTTCTTGTGCACGCTCGCGAGCACTCCCGGACTGGTGAATGAGAACAGCGCAGATTCCGACAATCGCGACCGGGACCAACGTGAGTCCCTTGCTTGCGCCCATAGTCATCATGGCGAGAGCCGAGAGAGTGGACACGATGCATAGAGTCGAGCTGCGACGGTAAAGCGCGTCCGGGTCTTCCTCTACCCACGCCCGGAATTTCGCGATCATTTTCCGCCCTTTCCGTGCCGTCGATCGAGTAGCGCGAAGTATTCGGGGCTCCCAAATTCGGGGCACTCACACGGAGCCTTGGCGCAGAGCGCGCACCTGATCTCGGATGCGGTCATCGTGCCGTCCGCGTAGCTGTCGAGATCCGGGGACCACTTCGCACCGAGATTGTCGAGGGCTTCCTTCGGGTCCATGTGATCAGTCCTCTCGGGTAGCGACCTGGTCGAGGGCTGCGGCGACTTCGGGGACATCTGCAGCCGGTACCGTCAGGCGCACGTCCGTAGCCGTGCCGTGTTCCATCACGGTGAGCGTGACTCCGGCCGAGTCGTCCGGCTTAACCCAGAGCGTGATGTTGGCGTCCGGGTCGAGTCCTGCCGTGAGCATGCTGCGTCGTCGCATCACGTCGGCGAGCTTCACGACGGTTCGCCGGGCGAGCCCGAACGACCAGTCATTGATGCTCAGAAGTGCCGCACCCTTCGGGGCGTTTGGCGGCGGAGTGGTGATCGTGAGGCTGTAATCGCCGTAGCGGAAGACGGTCATCGGGTTCATGGTCACGTCCTTTCAGGCCGAGATGATCAGAGCGGAGATGAAGAGAAATCCGACGTGGAACGCCTGGTCGAGCGCGTAGGCACCCGTGCCGTTCGCCATGTCGTAGTAACTGGCCTTGCCGAACCTGACCGCGAGTCGCCGGAGGTTGGGCCGGTGGTCGGCCCACGCGTGGGACAGGCCATTGAAGGCGAGTCCGGCCGCCATGGCGGGAGCCGACCAGGAGAGTCCGGGGAATCGCACGGCCACGATGCCCAGGACTACGGCGAGCGTGAGCGTGTACGTGGTGACGTGCCGGAGTAGGGCGAACAGTCCGCGCGCGGTCGCGCGGCCGTGCAGGTCGCATTGACCCTTGGTCATGGCCTGAGCGTGCGTCTGAATCCAGTGGTCTGCAACCGAATGACCGGCGTAGAGCACGGCCAGCGTGAGCGCGAACCGGAGCGCATCGAGCATCATGGTTGGTGGTCCCTTTCGTGTCCCTTGGAACGGTGCGGTTGGTGATCAGGGGCGCGGCCGGGCTGCTACCTGGCCGCGCCCGTTGGATGTCAGGCGAGGAACGCGGCCAGCAGGTCACGGTGAGCGGGGAAGATCTTGCCGCCCATGCGGGCCAGCGAGGTCTCTAGGACTTCAAAGACGTCAGCGCGGAACCAGGCCGCGCGCTTGGCGTCGTCGGCTCCGACCAGGACCGGGAGGTCTTCGGGGCCGTCTACAGCGGGCAGTGCCGCAACGGAGGGCACGGTGACCATCCACGCCTCATCTGAGGCGCGGGGGTCGGGGACGCCACGGGCGGGAAGGGTCCGCCAGACCACGCCATCCAGTTGAAGGCCGGTCTCTTCCCGCAGCTCGCGCACGGCGGCTGCGGCCGGGTCCTCTCCGGGGTCGACGTACCCGCCGGGTAGTGCCCACCCGTGACCGTCTTTGCGTTCGATCATGGCCAGCCACAGGTGTCCGGCGGAGTCGTTGACCAGCGCCAAGGCATCGGCGCAGAGTTGCTCTCCCCAGTGTCCGAGTTCGTTGCGGCCGTACCGGACACCAGTAGGCGGGAGTGGGCTCACGGGGCGGCCGTTGACCACGCGGAAGGGGATTACGGCGCGGGCTTGGCGCTCTTCCCAGTTGATCCGGGTGGGGTCGGTCTGGGGGTCGGCCCAGGCCGCGCCGTTCCTGATTCCCTCGTAAACGCTGGGGTGGGTGAAGGTGACCACGTCGGGCATGGCGCGGCGCAGTACGAATGTGGCGTTGTAGGTCCACCTCATGCCGTTTATGCCGCCGTAGACGCTCTTTAGGTCGCTGCGGTCGATGGCGTGGGACACGACTTCCCACTCTTCGCCAAGCTCTTTACCAAGGGCCTCGTTGATGTCGTCGGCCTGCTTTTCGGCGATGGCGAGGAACCGGTGCTCGTAGCGCGGCATGGGTCAGCCGTCCTGTCTGGCCGGGGCGGCCGTGTCGCCGGGGAGCTCGCGCCGCGCCCACTTCTCCCAGACGGTTGGTTCCGTGGGAAGTCGCTTGGCGATGCCCTGGGCGGTCGAGCGTGCCGTGTCGAGTGCGTGGCCGAGCTCCGCGTGCGATCCGCCGGCCGCGTAGTGCGCCCGGATCAGCGCGTCTCGCAGGCCTCCGAGTCTGGGCGAGAGCCGGTGCTCAAGATGCGTGATCGCGGTTCCGATTTCGTTGACGGTGTCCCGACCGGGCACGTTCCAGGCTCCCGACCGGAGCTTGTCCATGGCCCAGAACACGGTGTCGAACCAGTCAGCCATGACGGCCGCGTCGACTCCGAGATGCTCCCCGGGGAGCGTGATCACGACGGCTGTCGAGCCGTCCGTGCGTTGGATGAATTCGAGGTCTCGGTGCATCCTCGGTCTCCCTGTCTGTATGAACTTGCGTACAGCAAGACTGTACGGGTCTCCGTACAGTCACCGCCATGTCCAGAAGGACAGGTGTACGTAACCCCGTACAGCGCCGGGTGGATAGGCAAGCAACAGCCCCCGAAGTGGTCCACTTCGGGGGCTGTTTGGTCTGATCAGAGGTCTAATGCCGTCCGTAGGGCGATGTCTGCCCGTTCCTGGTCCTCTGGTGTGAGTTGGCCTTTGAGTGCTCCGAACCGTTCCCGCCGGATGGATGTGATGCTGTCGAGCCGGATCACGGCCGTGATTGGGTCCGTGATGCGAACAGTGACCAGAGTCTCAGGAGCGGCCCCGCTGGTGTCGAGGGCGGCCGTTGCGATCATCGGGGCTGACGCGGCAAGCGCGTCATGACTGATGATCAACACGTATCGGTCTTCCCGGCCGATAGCACGACCGATGCCCTCAACCGTCCAGATCTCGCCACGCCTCACGCGGCAACCTCTCCACCGTTGCCGGGCTCGGTCTCCTCTGCGAGTGACGCCCAATCGGGATCAGGGGGGAGCGGTGTAGCCGCTAGTTGCTGACTCAGCACCGCTGAGCGCAGCGCACGCGCCACGAAGGTAGAGAGGGGTAGACCGCTTGCCTCTGAGGCCGTGCGGGTAGCCGAGACCAGGTGATCCGGCAGGCTGATAGTGATCTTTTCGTGTGCCATAAAAGACACCATACTCCAGTACGGCAAATAGGCCGGATTCAGTTATTGCGGCCATGCCACTACCGTTGAGACGTCGTGACGTCTGAGATCATTAGACGTCTAGACGTCAGGACGTCAATTCGACAAGAAGGGAAAATGCCAATGGCCAAAGATCAGGTGCCGTTGTGGCTGATCGCCATGCTCAAAGGCGGAGTGCGAAAGAGCACAACCACGATGATGTTGTCGTTCGCCCTCGCCAAACGTGGCGAGGACGTACTGGTGGTTGACGCGGACCACGGCACGCAAGGGGTCACTGACTGGGCCACGCGCGTCTATGCGGACGGGGGAGAGCTGCCTGTTCATGTCTCTCAGTGGACCCCCAGGCTGGGCCTGCTAGTCCCGTTCGTACAAGAGCAGCAGAGGGAGACCGGCGCGCGCAGGGTCCTGGTCGACGTCGGCGGAGAGGCCCCGGAGGTGCTTCGTCAGATCGTGCTCGCGGCGGATCGCGTCATCTCCCCGGGGGGAGCCGAACAGGGAGAACTGTCGCGACTGCCTGCGACCCAATCGATTGTTGCGCCCACCGGCGTTCGCATGTCCGTGCTCTTGACTCGTGTGCCCGCCGCCTACCAGGGAAGCGCGCGGGACGCCAGGCGGGACCTGACTGAGGACGGATACGAAGTGCTCACAACGGAGATCCCGCAGTCCCGAGAGCGATACGCGCACGTATGGGGCACCATCCCGCAGGACCTAGGCGCGTATGACTCGCTCGCCGATGAGCTACTGAAGGACGAATAGCAATGGCTACGGGAAAGCGATTTAAGACAGCGGCACCAACTCTCCCGAATGCCGACGAAACCATTCCAGACGTCAAGACGCCTGAACGTCCAGACGTCAAGACGTCTAAGCCGTCGATATCCGGCCGGACTGCTTTCACATGGCGACTCACGGTCGAGCAGGCCAATCAGCAGGATGACCTTATTCTGCGGCTACGAAGGGAACTAGGCCGCTCTCGACTCGATAAGGCCACCGTCTTGGATGCCCTCATAAGCCTTGCCGAGGAAAACCGCGCGATCTATGGCGCGCTAGTCGCCAGACTTCAAGACGTCTAGACGTCTAGACGTATCACGTCTTCCGATTGGTGAAACGCTTCCCGTGTGAAATGCGGGGAGCGTTTCTTTATGCGCGCGAAGAATTGTTTATAAGTGTTTCCTTGCTTTACCTTCATTCGCGGTTACCGCTTTCGGTGTCCTGGTGTGGGTTGGGGGC
>JBIOUY010000010.1:0-2201 GCA_044867445.1 Gemmatimonadales bacterium | reverse complement strand
CGGTGAGGATCGCCCGAGCGTGAAGAGAGGGCAAGCGCGATGCGTTAGATCAAGAGCCCCGCTCGTGACGGGACCCCAAACGCGAAAGGCCCCGTCCGAAGACGGGGCCTCTCGAAATAACTCCCGGCGGCGTCCTACTCTCCCACACCCTCTCAGGTGCAGTACCATCAGCGCTGAGGGGCTTAACTGCCGTGTTCGGAATGGGAACGGGTGTTTCCCCCTCGCCATGGCCACCGGAAAGTTCCGGAGTCGTCGGGCGGCAGGTGAGCAGCAGCTTCCGCCACGGAGGTCGCCGCGCCCGCCGCCCTTCGACGGGGTCTGTCAAGCTTTGAAAACGCGAAGCCTGTTGAGGCAACCAGCGGCTTCTCTCGAGGCCCTTCTCGGTCGGGACGCGTCTTTTGCCGCCGCGTCCCTGACGAGAAATATGGCCAAGCCTCACGGCTAATTAGTACCGGTCGGCTGAAGCGGTTGCCCGCCTTACACCTCCGGCCTATCACCAGGTAGTCTTCCTGGAGCCTTCAGGCGGCTTGCGCCGCGGGAGATCTTATCTTGGGGGGGGCTTCCCACTTAGATGCTTTCAGCGGTTATCCCGGCCGAACATAGCTACCCTGCGCTGCCCCTGGCGGGACAACAGGTACACCAGAGGTTCGTCCAACCCGGTCCTCTCGTACTAGGGTTAGGTCCCCTCAAATCTCCTGCGCCCACGGTGGATACGGACCGAACTGTCTCACGACGTTCTAAACCCAGCTCGCGTACCGCTTTAATTGGCGAACAGCCAAACCCTTGGGACCTGCTTCAGCCCCAGGATGCGATGAGCCGACATCGAGGTGCCAAACCTCCCCGTCGATGTGAACTCTCGGGGGAGATAAGCCTGTTATCCCTGGCGTACCTTTTATCCGATGAGCGACGGCGTTTCCATCCACAACCGCCGGATCACTAACGCCTGCTTTCGCACCTGCTCGACTTGTGTGTCTCGCAGTCAAGCTCCCTTCTGCGTTTACGCTCTCCGTGCGATTACCGACCGCACTGAGGGAACCTTTGCACGCCTCCGTTACCGTTTAGGAGGCGACCGCCCCAGTCAAACTACCCGCCTGACACTGTCCCCCGACCGGCTAACGGTCTCGGGTTAGAGCCTCACCTGATCCAGGGTGGTATTTCACTGTTGGCTCCACCCCGGCTAGCGCCGGGGCTTCATAGCCTCCCACCTATGCTACACAAGACCAGCTAAGACCCAATATCAGGTTATAGTAAAGGTGCACAGGGTCTTTCTGTCCTACCGCGGGTAATCGGTATCTTCACCGATACTGCAATTTCGCCGAGTCCGTGATCGAGACAGCGCCCAAGTCGTTACGCCATTCGTGCAGGTCGGAACTTCGCGTGATCCACTGTTTCCAGTGGCGCAGACTATACCTTCACCCTTCGCAGCGTTGAGAGAAGCTGCGCGAGGGGCCGGCGTCTGATCGCGTCCAGGATTTGCCGCCACCGGTGAACCGGTCGCCAGCAGGACCGCGATCTCACGTCCCGAAGGACGATCAGTCGTTACGGGGTCAAGCTCCGGAGAGCTGACTTCCCACGGGATTACCCACTCGCGTCACGACGTCCTTGAGCGTCGCATACGAGGAGGGCTTCCCCGTTATGAGCCGGTACGGGCAATTCGATTACCCGACAAGGAATTTCGCTTCGGCCTTACCTGACATGTCTCAGGCGGACGACACTTCCTTGGATGTCGTCCCTGCATGTCGCCATGCAGAGGGGACCATCTCATCATCCGGTGTCCCGGATGTCTGGCGTATGGCCTCTGAGGATTCTGACGAGCTCGTGCCTGGGTTTCCGCCGGTTCATCGTCTGCATGATCTCAACGATCTCGTCAGAATCCTCAGAGGCCATACGCCAGACGTCCGAGACATCGGATGATGAGATGGTCCCGTCTGCATGGCGACATGCAGGGACGGCATCGAAGGAAGTGCCGTCCGCTCAGACATGTCTGAGTAAGACACCAAGCGAAATTCCTTGTCGGGTAAGTTCCGACCTGCACGAATGGCGTAACGACTTGGCTACTGTCTCTTCGAGGGACCCGGTGAAACTGTAGTCTCGGTGAAGATACCGAGTACCCGTGGTTGGACGGAAAGACCCCGTGAACCTTTACTGCAGCTTGATGTTGGAGTCCGGGGCGCGTTGTCCAGGATAGGTGGGAGCCTATG
>JBIOUY010000009.1:0-14390 GCA_044867445.1 Gemmatimonadales bacterium | reverse complement strand
CTGCTTCGTCTTTGAACTCCGGCGTGAACGACCGGCGCTTTCCCATGGACCACCTCCTGCCTCAATATGTGAGACCATGAGGTGTCCACCAAAGCGGGACAACTTCAGAGGCACAGAGAGCACAGAGAAAAACAAGAAAAAGAATGTCACCTCTGTGTCCTCTGCGTACTCTGTGCCTCAGTGGTAAAGGGCCAGAGATGCCGGCGAGGAAAGGGGTCCTCCGTGTGCTTCGTGGTGGATCTGCTTGATGGTGAATCCGCTTCGTGGTGGGTCTGCTGGGTGCCAACTGAGCTGTCTGCAAAGCATTAATGCCGAATCCGGTTGTGACTGGCCAGCACCTGGCGCAGTCGCTCGTGCGGGAGCGCCGGTACCACGAGATCGTCGGCGCCTTTCATGGTGCGGGCCGCCAGCATCGCGTTGATGATGGCCTCCTCGGTGCCCTGGACCGTGGCTTCGTACACTGGATCGACGAGCAGAGTGCTCAGCATCGGGACATGCACTACGCCGGCCGAGTCTGCGGGGCCGATCTTCGCGGTGGAAAAGGCAATGAACAGGTCGCCTGATCCCGTGCTGGCGATGCCACCCATGCGTCCGATCCCCAGCGAGGCATGGCGCGCCACCTGGCGCAGCTGGCTCGGGATGAGTGGTGCATCGGTCGCGATCACGACGATGATGGAACTGTGCCCGCGGTCCGCGCCCAGGGTTCCTTTGGGGCAGCGCTCCAATTCACGGGTCGAATCCAGCGGCTCGGCCGCGTCATAGCATTCCTTCGGCTGAGTGATCTCCTGGCCGACGGGAACGCCGGCGATTCGGAGCAGCCGGCGCTCGCCAAAGTTGCACTGCACCAGCACCCCCACAGTATACCCGCCGCTCTCGCCCGGCACCTTGATCTGGCGGCTTGCGGTACCGATCCCGCCCTTGAACCCGAGGCAGACCATCCCGGTCCCTCCGCCGACGTTCCCCTCTGCCACCGGCCCCGATGCCGCGGCGGTCAAGGCGGCAAAGACATGCTCCTTCTTCACATGAAACCCGAAGATATCGTTGAGATCGCCATCCCACGTCTCGGCCACCACGGGCAGGCAGCAAATGGAGGGATCCGACAACCGGGTGCGGCCCCACTCGATCAGCGCATCACGTACCGTGCCCACGCTGTTGGTATTGGTGATCGCGACGGGGTAGACCAGGAGGCCGTAGTCATCGATCCAGGCCGTACCGGTCATCTCCCCATTCCCGTTGAGACTGAACCAACCGGCAAAGACCGGCGCGAGATCGTCCTTGCCTCTGGGGAAGATGGCGGTCACGCCAGTCCGTACCGGTCCGATCCCGACCCGCAGACGTCCCGAACCTCTGACAATGGTCGTGTGCCCCACGGCGACGCCGGGGACATCGGTTATGGCGTCCAAGGGTCCGGGGTTTCCCTCGAGAGGAATGCCCAGATCGCGGGCCCGCTCGGGTCGGTCCTGGGCGCAGACCGGCGGGGTCACCAGTCCAAGCAGGACGATGCAGCCGAGCAGCCGCATCATCGGGATGCCAGCCGGACCAGGGTCATGATTCCCCATGCTATCGTGACCAGCGTAACCGGAACACCGGCCCGCGCGTACTCGCCGTACCGGAGCTTCACGCCCCGAGCCTCGGCCCGTTCGGCGACGATCAGGTTTGCGGCGGATCCAATCATCAGCAGGTTGCCGGCGAAAGTGGCGCTCATGGCCATAAGTTGCCAGATCAGTTCCGGGTGAGGCAGGCGAGGGACGACATGACGCCAGAGAATCACCGCGGGAACGTTGCTAATCAAGTTCGAGAGCGTGAGCATGACCCCGCTGACCGCCAGGGCCGAGGTCCAGGGCCCACCGAGCGATACGACCTGAGTCCCTTCCGCGCTGATGAATCCCACCGCTCCCGAGCGCTCCAGTCCCCTCATCACCACGAAGAGCGCGCCGAAGAGCAGTAGCAGGGACCATTCGACTCGTGCCAATGCAGGGGCCGGGTCCCGGCCCGCGAGCGCCACCATAAGAGCGCCAGCCGTTATGGCGACCAGAGGGAGGTTGCCCCCCAGGAGCCAGGCAGTGACCGCGGCCGCGAAGAGCAGCAACGCGGTGAGCACGAGTGACCGGTCGAGAATGACCGGCGGCAACTCGGCGCGCCGGGGAAAGGGGCCATCCAGCTCCCGCCAATAGATGACCAGAAGCACGGCACAGGTGAGCACGAGTGCACCGGCGACCACGGGCAGCATGTGAAGGCTGAACCGGGCGAAAGGAATCCCACTCCAGAGGCCAATCAGCATGTTCTGCGGATTGCCGGTGAAGGCGAGCAGCGAGCCGACGTTCGCCCCCATCGCGAGCGCGATGAGGTAAGGTGCTGGCCGGACCCCGAGTGATCCGAGCGTCGCGACCAGCACCGGCGTCACGACCAGGCAGATGGTATCGTTCACGAAGAATGCGGAGAGGACTCCACTGCCCACCACGACACCCACAAGTAGCCTCCGAGGGGTGGTCACCCGCTCGAGCAGCCATTCCGCAGCGACCTCGAAGAAGCCCCCCTCCTCCAAGTAGCCCACGAGAATCATGAGTCCGAGAAGGAATACCAGGACATCGAGATCGATTGCGGCATAGGCCTCGGCGAGCGGCAGTCCGCCCAGCACCACCATCGCGACCGCACCCAATAGGCTCGCCGCCGGCCGGTTGAGGTGGAGAAAGCGCACCGGCTGTACGGCGATGAGGAAGTAGGTGACGATGAAGATGAGAAGCGGCGCGGACGCAGTCACGACGGCGAGCTTGAGCGGTGGCGTCCCACCGTGCTTGGCAGCCGGTCGGAGCGCAGCTCAGCGTCCAGCGCGCGGCCCTCACGGGCCACGATCCCGGGAATGGACTGGGCGTCGGCGAGGGTGGTGCGGAAGTTCACGATGCATGCCCTCAGCGCAAACCGGCCGTCCAGGACGGCGTTGGTGACGAACAGCTCGCCGCCGGTCTTCAGCCGGCGGAGCAGGGCCTCGTTGAGGCTGTTGAGGTATCCCTCGACTTCGGGCGTGCCGGGTGTGAGATCGTGGGGGACGAACCGGAAGGTGGCGATGCTGAGCCCGCAGGTGAATGCCTCGATCTCGGGATGGGCTTCGGCTGCACGGTATAGAGCCCCTGCCTTGCGACAGTCGTCCGAGATCATTCGTAGGTAGCCTTGCCGCCCCGCCTGGCGCAGGCCCAACCAGACCTTGAGGGCGCGGAATCCTCGGGAGTTCTGCAGTCCGAGCTCGTAGTAGTTGATCGGGGGCTCCTCACCCTCGGTCTGAAATCGATAGTAGGATGGGGAATAGCTGAAGGCGTCGCGAAGGCCATCGGCATTCCGCAGCAGAACGCATCCCGCCTCCATCGGAGCGTAGAGCCATTTGTGCGGGTCCACGGCGAGGGAGTCGCCCAGCCTGAGTGCTTTGAGATCTTCCGGCACATCGGGGAGGGCCGCGGCAGGCGCGCCGTACGCCCCATCCACATGGAACCAGAGCTGATGCTCCCGACAGATTTCCGCCAGCTCACGCAGCGGATCGATGGCACCGGTGGCCACGGTTCCGGCGGTACCGATCACCATCAACGGTCGGTGGCCGGCGGCAATGTCCTCTCTTATGCCGCTGCGGAGCAGCGCAACATCCATGCGCTGAGCCTCGTCGGTCTGGATCCAGTGAATGGCATCGGTGCCAAGGCCGGACACATCGGCCGCCTTCTGAATCCAGGTGTGGGTAGCGGTAGAGGCGTACACCCGGGCCCGTGCGGCCCCTGCGCCGGAGAGGCCCGCGGCCCGCACCGGCTCTCCGAGCATCGCCCGCCGGCCCGCCAGGAAGCAGACGATGTTGGCCATGTTTCCGCCGCTTACCAGCAACCCGCCGCACTCCACTGGGTAGCCCACCAGCTCGGCGATCCAACGCACGCTCTCGGCTTCGATCTCGGAGGCGACCGGTGATAGTTCCCAGCCACCGACGTTGGGATTGACTGTAGCGGCGAGCAGATCGGCGAGGGCCCCCACCGGAGCAGCCGACGACGAGATGTAGCCCATGAATCGCGGGTGCCCATTGAAGAGCGAGTGCCGGAGGAGCAGCTCGGTGACCTCACGGAGCACTGATTCCGGATCCACGCCGTGTTCCGGCAGGCCCGATCGGCCCATCAGGGCGCGGACCTGGGCCGGCGTTTCGCCCGGTGTCAGCTTGACCTGTCGGATAGAACCCAGAAAGTCGGCGATCCGGTCGACGAGCTCGTGGCCCATCCGGCGGAACTGGTCCGGCTCCATGTCGAGAATCGCTTTGCGCTGCTCCACGCCGGCCTCCCGAACAGGGAAAACTCAATCTACTGAAGCGATCGGTGGCTTTTCACCACAGAGGCACAGAGGCCACAGAGGACTCCGCTCACCTCTGAATTCCTGCGGCCCTTTACCACGAAGGCACGAAGCACACGAAGGACTCGAAGAACTGCTAGTAGTCAACGGCACGCCAGCGAAGTTCGATCCCACGCAATCTATTGCTGTTCTTCGTGACCTTCGTGCCTTCGTACAGCACGACAAAGTCCACCGGCTTAGCGCCCGTCCGCGACTCCCTGGTTCCAGCCCATTCGCCGGCGAAGAGATGTGATATGGGCGACGTGGTGCTCGCCGTGCCAGGCGTACATCGCGATCAGCTCATCGATGGTGAAGAGCCGGTTGTGTTCGGGATGCAAGAAGGTTCGCGCACCCTCGGCAGGGCCGAGCTGCCGCAGCAGCGCGACCCAGCGATGATGCAGCGCCTCCAGTAACGAGAGCGAGATCTCGATCGGTGCGCTGCGAGCATCGGGCAGCTCCGCCCATCGGGCCTCCTCATAGGGCCGGATGGTCGGCGAGGTCTCGGTGAGCGCGAGCCGGAGGCGGGTATAGGCGTTGAGATGGCTGTCGGGAACGTGGTGAACTACTTGGCGCACGGTCCAGCCGCCATCGCGATAGGGTGTGTCCAGCCGAGCCGGAGCCAGCCCCGCGACTGCCGCGCGCAGCCGCTCCGGTGCTGCGGCTATCCGATCGATGCACTCGGCCCGGCGCCGCGGGGACATCTCTCCATCATAGGAGAACTTCCCGATAGGGTAGCGGAGATCGGTCATCGACATCTACCTGGTTGGGTTTCAGGAACCGTCGGCGGGAGTTTCCCGGTCTTCGGTGCGCTGGCGGAGGTTGGTGCGATCCGGCTCGGCTCCGCCGCGAAACTCGAAGTGGGCCTCGTCCAAGGCCCGGTCCGGCGTCGGCGTATCGGTCATCTGCTGGACGAGGTACCGCGCCAGAATGACTCGGGCTATTCGGGCGGCGGGCTCCCACTGCCCCGGAACGAGCTCGGGATAGATGTGTGCGAATTCGGGACGAAGCCTGGCTTCGCGCATGGCCCAAATCTAGCTGTCTGATGGCTCCGCGTCGCGGACCCGGACTCCCGACGCAACGAATTGCAGGTGAAACGCATCTAATCAGACGCAGTACATCCCCCGCAGTATGGGTCCCCGTCGTCGCGGCCATGCAGTACGGCGGCGGGGACCTCCCCTTCCTCACTTCCTCGCCATGCGCTCGGCGAAGCTGGCAGAGTTGATCCCCTTTTGCTTGATCAGGACATAGAGCGGGTCGAGCTCGGCCGGAAGGGCCGCAGTCAAGTTCTCCGCACCGCTCTCGGTGATGATCACGGTGTCCTCCAGCCGCATGTGGATCTTCTTCTCCCGGAACTCAATCAGGGGTTCGACGTTGAAGACCGTACCCACCTGAAACGGTTTCTTGGCCCATGCGCCGTTGATGTCCCCCACATCGTGGACAGATAGTCCCACAAAGTGGCCAATGTAGCGGCGATGGGAGTGAGCGGGCCTGAGGGCACGATCGGTGGAAATCCGTCGCCCCGGGCACCGAGTCGGGTGTTCACGTACTGCGCCGCGGCGGCGATCTCGTACTCGTACATCCCCGGGCGAGTGGCTCGGATGGCCTCGGCGACGGCCTCGGCGCCAAGCTCTACGATGATGCCGACGGTCTGCCGTTCGGTTACGCCAACGAACAGCTATCCATCTCCGATCCGGCGAATCCGCGGAATGAGGACCACGTCGGCCACAAGGTGGAGTGGCAGAATGACGTCGAGCTGCGGTTTGGCGGTGCAGGATCCGCAATTTTCACAGGGAAGTGCGACGTGCTCACCAAGCTGAACCAGGGCACCCACTCCAAGGATGCTTTCACCAACAATCTGCATGAGCTGATCTACCACATTAAACGCACCGACGGGACCGAGATGCACGTCACGCTCATGAGTGCGATCGGCAAACCGGGCGAGTTCGTGCGGTCCCGCGACCACTCGGTGCACATAGCGGCCGGCACGCCCACCCCGGTCAACTCTCCCGAGGGCGGTGGGTTCCGCGCCATTCCCGATCGGACCTGCGTGGACGCGAGGTTCTGGTGCCAGCGGGGCAGCAGTCCAACTACGGCGCGCTGCATGAGACCTGGGAGACGTCCAACGCGATCCGGGCGGAGAGCGGACACACTCTCGCGTTCTTCAATCCCTACTTTCAGGTCAGGCTCCCCAGCCGGTTCCACGACCCGGCCATCGCGCCGGTGGTGGGCCGCCCGATCGACATATGCTATGAAGTGGCGCCCACGGGTGAGCAAGCCAGCGGTGGCCCATGCGCCCGGTCCACTGACAACGGCCAGATGGCCGGCATTACCTATGACGATCGCCGGTCCGAGTTCAACGGTGCCGGACACTTCGTCGACATCAACGCGAATCAGGTTTCGAATTCCGACGGCCCAAGGGACTGGTATACCGACGCGTTCGGCCGAAACGGACGGACCAGCCCGTTCCCCGGCTCGATTCACCAGCGGATCGCGAGAATGGACACCAAGGTCGGGGTGGATGCGGGGGGACCTACGATCGGAGACGATCGGAACTATTCGGTCAGCGGGGTGAAGGGCTCAGGGCAGGCTCCGCGAAGGATCTCAGGACTTGGAAGCGAAGGATCAGTGCCGCTTAGGCCTGTCGGTGCTCACAGTTGATATCCCGCATGCCGCCGGGCTCCAGTCGCAGCTTGGTAAAGACCTGGCTCATGGCCACGATTCGATAGGCACAGTCCCAGTCGTGCCGGCGAAGGCGGAAGAGCACGACGCATTGGAGCATGCTGCACTGAGCAGTTGCGGCGTTCCGTTCCAGGGTCCCACCACGGGTCGCCAGAATCGCGGGCCAGGGTCCGTCCTCGCCTGCCTCGAGCACCCAGCGGGTGGAGTCGTCGGTCGCGGGCGCATCGGTATAGCCATTCTGCCGCACGAACTCCTCGGCGCAGTGCTTGGCCATCATCTCCATGCCTTCGCCCAAATCGCGAACCAGGAGACAACGCCGGGGATCGACCTTGAGCCAGGGAGCAATGGCGGCCGGTGTGTGAGCGGGGATCGGCCTGGCGCAAGCGGCTCCGACGAGGAGCAGGCTAGGGAGCGACCAGTACCTCATAGTGCGTGACCTTCGGTTCCAGCTCCAGCAGGTAGGCGGTATCCTCGGGATAATATCGTGCTCGCTCAAGGTCATCGCCAGCGAAGGCGCGGATCGCGTCGAGCGAGTCCCACAGCGAGGTGAGGAGGAAGTGCGCCTCGCCGCCTTCGATCCGGCGAAACACGTAGACTCCGCGATTGCCCGGCGTCCGCTGGTAGTCGGGAATGCCGGTTCGCTGGAGATATGCGAAGTAGGCGTCGGCCTGCGCGGCGGGGACTCGTCCGTGCCAATTGCGAGCGATCACAGCGCAACCCTTTCCTTCAGAACCCAGACCTTCATTGCAAAGAAGAGCCGGATCATCGCGGCATGATCACCGGCGGGGACCAGCACGACGAGCGCCTCACTGTCTGTGCCCTTGGTTGGCCGAACGCTCTGCTTGCGGCGCATGCGGCTCTGCAGGGTGTCGAACCAGGCGGGCAGCTTCTGGCGCTCATCTCCCCGAACGCCGGCCTTGGTCCGGTCTCCGCTCGGATCCGCCAAGGCCACCTTACAATACCACTTGCCGCGGGCTTCTCCCCGGGTAGCCGGAACGAAGATCAACGAGCGGTTGGGGAGCTCGGCCCAGACCTTCAGGTTGGGTGTAGTGCGCGGGCGTACTTCGACCTGCCCGCCACGAGCGCTGGGGACTCGAACCACGAACTCCCAGAAATAGTGGGCGCCGTGGTTCTCGTCGATCACCGCATACACATGCTCTGTCCCGCTTACCGGCTCTCGCCCGTTGCTCCCGGGAAAGGTCCAGGTCGCCGAACGCTGCTCCCTGGCCTCGACCGTCACTCGATCCAGCTGGTAGCGCTTGCGTGGTGCCATGGCCGCCTCCCGTCGTGGTGAGTGCTCGGCGCCTGGGTGCTGCCGTGCCGGGTGACTCTGTTATGCTCGTGTGACGATACGAATGATAGATGAATGAAGTGAGAAGTGAGAAGTGAGAAGTAAGGAGTAAGGAGTAAGGAGTGAGGAGTAAGGAGTGAGGAGTGAGGAGTGGGCACGGCACTTCGGAGTTTCTCATCCGGAGCGTCAACGAGGGATCTGGGTTGCAGTTTATCGAAACGGGCGGGTAGGTCCCTCGGTCCACTTCGCTGCGCTCAGCGTCCCTCGGGATGAGGATCCACTCCTCACTCCTTACTGCTCACTCCTCACTCCTCCCTCCTTACTCCTTACTCCGGCTCACTTCTCACTGCCCTTCTGCATTTCCTCCAGGAACTTCCGGATCCGGCGCGCGTTGGTCCCCACATCACTCGCGCCCACTCGCGAGACCGACCGCACATCCACTCGACTGCCCATCGATGCGGGTGTGATCCGCATCACCACATCGTCCTTGAATCCGAACCACGGGGTCGTGGCGGTCGCCTCGATCCTCCCCGCTGCTGAGTCAGTGGCCACCAAGTCCCAGTGCATGTGCTGCGCCGTTGCCTGGGCCCGGGCGAACGCGGCACTGGGCGACAGTTTCAGGAAGAGGGGCCGAATGTCAGGGTACGCCTCGCGTTGAGCCGCGGCGATCTCGGCTCCTCCATAGGTTGCCGGGTTGGGCGCTCCGGCCCGCATGGGGAGGACGGCGACAAACTGCGGTGGCTGTTCGGTATCGGTGGTGATGTCGTGAATCGGTGGTAGTCGCCGCGCCAACTGTCTCCAGCGCCAGGGAACGAAAGCCACTCCTGCGCCTACCAGAAGCGCAAGCACCAGAGGGCCCACAACCCGCCGGCGAGCTGGAGTGAATAAGGTGATCAGCGCCACAACGGCGGCGGCCAGGCCGAGGTACCCTGCCCAGCGCAGCATTTGAAATCCGGTGCGGAAGTCCCAGAGGCCGATTCGAACGGTCGGACCGGCGGCCAGGAGCAGGACGGCCGCAAGCGTCGCCAGGGTTGGAGCCAGCCATCGCCACCGCATTCTCGTATCCTCCGTCCACGAAACCGAATAGCGCCTGCAAGATAGAGAGTGCCCTTTTCCCGGCACAACGTCGGGTCGGAGCCGGCTGCAACGTTTAGCCTGTTCTGAACGTATTATGAATTATGACTGCCGTTCAGGGGAGACAGATGGATGCTGCCACTGCGCACTTCAGCGATCGCATGGGCCAGATCTTCGAAAGCGAGGGCGAACAGCGCACGGCCGGACGCATGTTCGGGTTTTTATTGGTGAGTGAGGGCGTCGTCTCACTGAATCATCTGGCTGAGGCCCTTGGGGTCAGCAAAGCCAGCGCGAGCACCAATGCCCGGGCCTTGGCTCAGATGGGCATCCTGGAACGGGTGAGCCGCCCCGGCGATCGGCACGACTACTACCGCGTGACCCTCGATTTGTTCAGCCGCACCATGACCCGTCGGCTCCAGCGTTGGGAGCGCTTCACCGAGGCGGTACGAGACGCGCGGCGGACCATCCCGAGTCAGAGTCCTGCGGTTCGGGCTCGGCTCAAGGCGTACGAGACTGGCTGGACCTACATGATGGAAGCGATCGGCCACGCGCTGGAAAAGTGGAACCGAGCCCCCCAAAGGAGGCAGGTCGCCAGCGGGAGCGGCCGGTGATCTCGCGCTGGCTCGTCATCAGCATCCTTGCCGCAACCCTGACCGCCTGCGTGGGAACCCCTCGCGTCTCCGGGGTACCGGGTGCGTCGCCCTCTCCACAGATCCCGTGGAAGCCCCCAGCCTCGGCAGTCCGGTCAATCACCAAAGCGGATACGTCGGCTCAGGCCGCGGTACCGCCTGGCCTGGCGAATCGGATCCAGCGGCTCACGCTGGCGGAGATCGTGGAGATCGGGCTGCGCAACAATGCGGCGACCCGGTTGGCCTGGGCCAACGCCGAATCGGCCGCGGCCAGCTACGGGTCGGCGCGAAGCGAGTGGTTGCCGACCGTCGACGGCGATGTGACCGCGTCTCGCATTAAGACTCTGGCAACCGCGGGCCGGGTCTCGGTGCAGCAGTCATTGGTGAATCCCAGCGTCTCGCTCTCTTACCTCCTGTTCGATCTGGGCGGCCGCACTGGGCGGGTGGAAGGCGCGCGGGAGCGGCTCCTCGCCGCCGGGTTCACCCACAATGCCGCCATCCAGGACGTCGTGCTCCAGATCGAGGTGGCTTACTTCCAGTACCTCGCCAACCGGTCGCTCCTGGAGGCCCAGCGGACCACCCTGCAGGAGGCGCGGGCCAACCTCGCGGCAGCTGAAGAGCGGCGTCGGGTGGGGGTCGCTACCATCGCCGACGTGCTGCAGGCGCGAACCGCTGCGAGTCAGGCCCAACTCAATCTCCAGACCACCCTGGGAGACCGACAGACCGCGCGGGGCGCACTCGCCCTGGCGCTCGGCCTTCCGGCCAATCTGCCCTACGACGTGGACTCGACTGCGGGTGCACCGCCCGTCGCAGCGCTCGCGGACAGCGTCGATGCCCTTATTGCCGCGGCTCTTCAGGGCCGACCCGACCTTGCCGCGGCCCGCTCAGAGGCGGCCGCGGCACACGCGAGCGTGAGCGAAGCGCGCGCGAGTCTGCTGCCATCGCTGAGCCTCGATGCCACCGGCGACCGCACCTATGCCAGCACGATCCCCAATGGTGCCAACAGCTACAACTTGAGCATCGGGCTATCGATTCCTCTGTTCAATGGCTTCGGCCGGCAGTACGACCTGCGGGCGGCCCGCTTCGATGCCGAAGCAGCCGCGGCCCGGAGCGAGTCGCTGCGGCAACAGGTGGTCTATCAGGTGTTCAGCGCCTACTACTCGCTGCAGACCTCCACCGGCCGAGTGCGGACTGCGGGTGACCTGGTGGCGAGTGCGCAACAGTCGAGCGAGGTGGCGCTGGCGCGTTACAAGGCGGGAGTCGGGACGGTGCTTGATCTCCTTGCGGCGCAGAGCGCGCTGGCCAGCGCACGGGCGCAACTGGTCGACGCACGACTCACCTGGAGCGTGTCGCTGGCCCAACTGGCGCACGACGCGGGTGTGCTGGACCCCCATGGCGGGAATCCTTTCCGCTTCAGCTCTGACACCGTTACCCCCCCACCGCCGCAATGATCCATTCCGCGATGGTTCGCGCGCTTGTCGGTCTCAGCCTCTTACCGCTGGTCGGGTGCGGCCGCAAGAGCACGCCGCCCAACCCTCCGGTGCCGGTGACGGTGGGCACGGCCGAGCGCCGCGCGGTGCCGTTCGAGCTCGCGGCGACCGGCACGGTGGAGCCACTCCAGACAGTAGCGGTATTGCCCCAGGTGAGCGGTCCGCTGGTGCAGATCGCATTCACTGAAGGGCAGGAAGTTCAGAGGGGCCAGATTCTCTTTCAGATCGATGCGCGGCCTTTCCGGGCAGCGCTGGACCAGGCCGAAGCGAACCTGGCACGCGACAGCGCGACGGCAGCCAATGCCGAACAGGACGCTAAGCGCTATTCGGCCCTCGCGGGCAAGGAATACGTCACGGCTCAGCAGTATGACCAGGCCAAGACCACTGCCTCCGCGGCCCAGGCAACCCTCGCGGCGAGCCGAGCCGCCGTCGAGCAGGCAAGGCTCAACCTGCAGTACGCCACGATTCGAGCCCCGATCGCGGGTCGAACCGGCAGCCTGCGCGTTCGACAGGGGAACCTGGTTCGCACCACCGATGCGACCCCGCTGGTCACCATCAATCAAATTCGGCCGATCCTGGCGCGCTTCGCGGTGCCCGCGACCAATCTGGGGCTGATTCAGCAGCACCGGGCTGACGACCTCCCGGTTCGGGCGCAACCCGCCGGCGGCGGAACCGCGAGTGAGGGGAAGCTTTCATTCGTCGACAACGCAGTCGACACGACCACAGGCACGATTCTGCTCAAGGGACTGTTCCCTAATCAGGACGGGGCCCTCTGGCCGGGCGAGTTCGTGGATGTGCGCCTGCGGCTCTATGTTGATCAGAATGTGCTCGTGGTACCGGCCTCGGCGGTGGTGTCAGGGCAACAGGGGACCTTCGTCTTCGTGGTCGGCGCCGACAGCACCGCGGCGACCAAGAAGGTGAAGGTGAGCCGCACCGCGACTGACCTCGCTGTAGTGAGTGGGGAGGTACAACCGGGTGACCGGGTCGTCACCGATGGTCAGCTGAGGTTGCGAGCGGGGTCGAAAGTACAGATAAAGCCGCCCGGCGATAGCGTTGGGACGCAGGCAGGAGCTTCATGAACTTCACCGCACTGTTCATCCGCCGTCCGGTCATGACCACACTGGTCATGGCCGGAATCCTGATCTTCGGCCTGGTGGCGTACCGGCTGCTCCCGGTGAGCGACTTGCCGACGGTCGACTATCCCACCATCTCGGTGAGCGCCAGCCTGCCGGGCGGAAGCCCGGAGACCATGGCCGCCTCGGTCGCCACCCCGCTGGAGAAGCAGTTCGCGACCATCCCGGGCGTTTCAGCGATGACCTCGACCAGCAGCCAGGGATCGAGCTCGATCACGCTGCAGTTCGATCTGAGTCGGGACATCGATGCGGCCGCGCAGGACGTCCAGTCGGCGATCTCCAAGACCTTGCGTCAGCTTCCGGATGGTATCGATCCGCCGAGCTATCAGAAGGTGGACCCCTCCGCCAGCCCGATCCTCTACTACGCGCTTCGGACCAAGACGCTCCCGCTGCAGCAGCTCGACGAGTACGCCGAGACCGATTTGGCCCAGCGGCTGTCCGGCATCGACGGCGTGGCCCAGGTGCAGGTGTACGGGAGCATGAAGTACGCGGTGCGGATCCAACTGGACCCGCAGGCGCTGGCCGCGCGGGACATCGGCATCAACACCGTATCGGACGCGGTCCAGAACGGGAACGTCAACCTTCCCACCGGCATTCTGTGGGGGACCGATAAGGCCTATTCGGTGCAGTCCAACGGGCAGCTCAATGACGCTGTGGCGTTCGGCGGCCTGGTGGTCACCTATCGCGACGGCGCTCCCGTGCGGCTTCGGGACCTTGGCCGGGTGGTCGACAGCGTGCAGGACACTCGCCAGGCGAGCTGGTTCAACGGCGAGCGGGCGATCGTGCTCGCCATTCAGCGGCAGCCGGGCACCAACACCGTGGCGGTCGCGCAGCGGGTCAAGGCCCAGATGGAGCAACTGCGCTCCCAGTTCCCGGCGTCGGTAGACATCTCCACCCTCTACGACCGCTCCCAGTCGATCGCCGACTCGGTGCACGACGTGAAGTTCACCCTGTTCCTCGCGCTCTGCCTCGTCGTCATGGTGATTTTCCTGTTCCTGCGGAACCTGCGGGCGACGATCATCCCAAGCCTCGCGCTCCCCATGTCGCTGGTGGGCACCTTCGCGGTGATGTACCTGCTGGGCTACAGCCTGGACAACCTCTCCCTGATGGCGCTCACCCTGTCGGTCGGCTTCGTGGTAGACGACGCCATTGTGGTGCTGGAGAACATCGTCCGGCACATCGAGCGGGGTGAGGGCGTCATGGAAGCGGCGCTCAAGGGCAGCCGGGAGATCGGCTTCACCGTGATCTCGATGACGCTGTCGCTGGTCGCGGTCTTCATCCCGGTGCTCTTCCTGGGCGGGCTCATCGGGCGGCTGTTCCAGGAATTCGCGGTGACGATCGGCGTGGCGATCCTGGTCTCCGGCTTCGTCTCCCTCACCCTTACACCGATGCTTTGCAGCCGATGGCTCAGGTCGCAGGAGGGCTCGGAGCATCAGGGTCGGTTCTATCAGGTGACCGAACGGGTCTGGCAGCAGTCGCTCACCGCGTATGAACGCAGCCTGTCCTGGGTGATGGACCGCCGCCCGCTCGCGTTGGTCTTCAGCGCGGGGATCCTGGTCGGGACAGTCTTGCTGGCGCAGATCGTGCCCAAGGGATTCATCCCCAGCGAAGATCAGGGCCAGCTCTTCGGCACGACGGAGACGGCCGAGGGAACCAGCTACGACAACATGGTCCGCCACCAGCAGGCCGCGGCGGCGATCGTCCAGGAAGATCCCAACGTCGAAGGGTTCATGTCGGCGGTAGG
>JBIOUY010000008.1:0-3029 GCA_044867445.1 Gemmatimonadales bacterium | reverse complement strand
CTTCCCGCTCGGCCTGCTCTCGACCGCCGTCATTTTCGACGTTCTGTATCTCTTCAGTAACAAGGCCCAATGGACCGAGCTCGCCTACTACATGATCGGCGCAGGCGTCATCGGTGGATTGTTCGCGACGCTATTCGGATGGCTCGACTGGTTCGCCATTCCCCGGCGAACCCGGGCTAAGCGGGTGGGCCTGTATCATGGCCTGGGCAATGTGGTCGTGCTTACGCTCTTCGTGCTGAGCTGGATTCTGCGGCGACAGCATCCGAGCTCACCGCCGACTGATGCCGTGGTCGCTAGCATCGGGGGGCTCATCCTCGGGGTCATAACCGCGTGGCTGGGCGGCGAGCTGGTAGGCCGTCTGGGTGTGGGAGTCGACGAAGGCGCCCACCTGGACGCGCCCAACTCGCTCACCAGACTGCCGGCCGGCGCGGCATTTGGGACGACGACGCCAGTCGGAATGTCCCGCGGCTACACCGGGTCCGATCGGCGGACTTTCAATAAGCCGGCCTGGGCCGGCGCCGAACGCCGGAGTCGTGCCGGCGGCTAAGCAGTGAGAAGTGAGCAGTGAGGAGTAAGGAGTCAGGAGTAAGGAGTGAGGAGTAAGGAGTGAGGGGACCTGGCGAGAGAGTCACGTCATCCCGAGCGCCAGCGAGGGACCTACTCCACGGATATCGACGCCCGCTAAGCAGGTCACTCGGTCCGCTTCGCTGCGCTCAGCGCTCCTCGGGATGAGGTCCACTTGCCGCACCTCACTCCTCACTCCTTACTTCTCACTGCAGTCTTCACACCCTCCGCTCCGCCGGCCGGTAGCCCAGCGCCGAGTTGAGCCATCGCACTAACGGGACCAGCGCCGCGAAGTCTCGCTCCAGAATCGCCGGCAGGCGCGGACTCAAGACCTCCTCAGCCGACATCTGCCGGTATGCGGTAAACGAGCAGTACCGAAGCCAGCGCTCTGCCGGGTGGCCCGGCTGGTACCCCCGCGGCAGCCGCTTCAGCATCGCCTCTTCGCTCAGGCGCCCGAATCGACGACGGAAGGTCCGGTCGCCCACTACCGCGTCCAGGCCTTCGCACTGCTCCGCTAGCACCTCGCGGATCCGATCCAGCGCCGGCCTGGCAGGCATCCAGATTCCACCGGCTACCAGGCATTCATCGGGAGCGATCTGGAAATAGAGCCCCGCGCCTGCCCCGGCGGCATCCTGCCCCACACCCTTTCCGGCATCCCGATGATAGAAATGACAGGCGGCGTTGGTTTTATAGGGCGACTTGTCCGCAGAAAATCGGATGTCGCGGTAAATCCGGAAGATCGACCGCCGCGGATCCCCCAGCAGTTCCGGCGCAATGTGTGCCAGCCGTACGTCCATCTCCTCCACCAGCGCCCTGAGCGGTGCCCGCACTTCGGTCTCGTAGATAGCCCGGTTCCGCTCGAACCAGTCCCGCCGGTTATTGCGAGCGAGGCGACGGAGGAAATCAAGCGCCAGGGCCCGGAATCCAGCGAACTCCGTTCCGGCGCCCACTCGATTCCCGCGCTTCCTCGTAGAGCGCCTGACTCCATCTGAGATCATCGCCTCCTTCTCCCTTTTGGTAAGCCGTTTGATCGCACTCTCTCTCCGAAGAGCGGCACTTCGGCTGATAGCGGGCTCGATATGAACCAGTCGAACCGGCAACCGGGAACGGGTGTAGGCCCCGCCGTCCCCTGCGTTATGCGTGGCCGCTCGGCGCACCGGATCGGTCGTGATGCCGGTGTATAGAGTTCCGTCGCTACATCGAGCTATGTATACGTGCCAGCTCATAGTACTGGTCGCGGGTCGCGGGTCACGGGTCTTTGGTCTCCTGATCGTTAGGTGAGGGGTTGCGCGCTTTGGACCTGCGGCTCGCGACCCGTGACCCGCGACCCGCGACCCGGATTGTAACTATACGCCCGCCTTTCTATCTTCGGCGTATCCCCCGGACATTCGCCCGGCCCATTGAGGCATAATGCAACCTGAGGCCGCCACCGCTCCGGCTGTCATCCCAGCGGTGCCTACTCATCTCCGTTCCGCCCGGAGCACTCTGCCGGATCAGCGCACCCTGCTCTCCTGGCTGTTCGTGGCCCGGATGGCGCTCGCGGTGGGCGTGTTGCTCGGCGCCGGCCTCGTCTGGACCGAGCGTCCTCAGGAGTCGTTCCTCGTCAGCGTCTCGGTCGTGATCGCGCTGACCTTCACGGCCTACGGGGCCTGGGTCATCTTCATTCGGCACCGCCGGGCGGGGAATGCCTTTCTGCTGATCCAGGCCCTGGTGGATCTGGGCGTCGTCACGACCATCGTGCACTTCGCGGGACAACCACAATCGGCCTTTCCCGCGCTCTATGTGCTCGTCGTCGCCGCATATGCGCTCCTCATGACCCCGTTCTGGGGTTTGGTCACAGCCTTCGTGGCTTCGGCGCTCTTCCTGGCCGAGTCCTTCTGGAGCAGTGCCGGCGTGCTCGATTCGGCGTTCTGGGCCCAGGTCGTCGTGTTCAACGTGGTGTTCGCCATTGTTGCGGTGCTGGGGCACCGGCTGCGCGAAGCGGGAATGGAGCAGGAGACCCTGGCGATCGAGCTCACGCGGGTGCGACTTGAGGCCGACGACATCCTGCGCAACATCCGCTCGGGCGTGCTCACGGTGGACGGGTTTGGGCGGCTGGCCTTCATCAACCCCACGGCGCAACGGCTCCTGGACCTCGAGGCCGGCGACCTGGTCGGATTTCCGGTCCTCGACCAGCTCAAGTCCCGGTCATCAGAGTTGTGGGCCGCCGTCGTCTCGGGCATAAGGAACGGCCGGAAGATTAGCCGGGGCGAGGGGATGGTGGTACATCAGGCCGGGAGGATGTTCCCCATTGGCCTCAGTACCACGACCTTTCGCCAGGAGGCACAAGAAGCCCCATCGGTCACCGCGATCTTTACCGACATCTCGGACCTGAAGGAAGTGCAGGAGCTGCACGCCCGGGCCGAACGGCTGGAGGCGGTTGCGGCCCTGAGCGCCTCCCTGGCTCACGAGATCCGGAACCCGCT
>JBIOUY010000007.1:0-2763 GCA_044867445.1 Gemmatimonadales bacterium | reverse complement strand
CAATGCCACTTAGCGTAAGTTGATCATACTGCGATGGCCGCCGGTCGAAGGTTTGCCAGCTTGATCGTCGGGGGCCCGTCGTGCCGGACTCCCACGTCGGCCGTCGTCTTGACCCGGTAGGAGTTGTGCCGGGCTCGTTTGACCACGCGCGGGTAGGTGCGGTGCCGCCGCCTGGGGTTGAGGTTGCGCTTCCTGGTGAGACTGGCCACGACCTTGGCGAGGATGCGGTCGCGCTGCTCAGGGGGGAAAGGCCGGGTCGGTGACCCGGCGGCGGACGATGCGCACGGTGCGCTTGAACTTGACCCGGTCGGGGTCGATGTCGGCCTCGGTGGCAGCCCGGCAGACCAGCGCGCTGATCGCGTGATGGGTGAGCAGGTAGCCGTAGATCTCCTGGCGGACCATGTCCGGGCTCTTCGAGCGCAGGACCCTGCCGGGGCCGCGCAGATAGGTCTTGAGCTGGTTGTTGCCGGTCTCGTGCTCCCACCGCTGGTGGTAGGCCTCGGCCAGGGCGGCGGCGGGCGCCGCCGCCGGATCGGTGATGGTGGTGATCAGGGCGATCAGCTCGCCCTTGCCGTCGCCGTCCCGGTCGGGCACCTGGTATTCGACGACGCCGACGTGCCTGGCCTGGGCCGGATCCAGGTCCGGACCGGCTCGGGCGGCCTCGATCAGCCGGGCGCGCCCCTTGTCGCGGATCTTCGGGTTGATCAGCACCGACCGGTAGGACCCATCGGGAAGGATCTGCAGCACCGGCAGCCTCAGGTCCGCCTTGACCCGCCACAGCAGCTGCGCACCGGAGTCGGCCGCGGCGCACCAGTCCGCCCAGTTGTGGAAGTTCCGGTCGGCGATCAGCAGCCAGTCCTGCTCCAGCCGCCGGTACAGCCGCCGCGCCAGGGCCTGTTCCCCGCTGCCCTTGCCCGCGATGCCGCCCATCTCCGCGTCCACCACCGCGTGCGAGGCGCACTCGCTGAGGGTCACGACCCGGACCTTCGGGAAGGCCGACCGGGCCGGCCGGGACCCCGAGTACCCGAACGCGGCGGCGTTGCCCTCGGTGTCCGGGGCGTCCCACTCGAACCCGTCGATGGCCATCAGCCGCCAGCCGGCCAGGAACGCCCCCCGGGTCAGCTCCTCGGCGACCGGGACCGCGACCTGGGCGAACAGCTCCCTCAGCGGCGCGGACCCCAGCCGTTTGCGGGCCTGGGTGATCCCGCCCGAGGTCGGCACCTGCCACCCGCTGTCCCAGCACCCCCACGATTCCAGCGCCTCGGTCAGCAGCGTGGCGACCTCCTCATAGTCCTCGTCGGCGAACAGCGCCAACGCCATCACGAAATAGACCATCACGTGCGGCGGCAGCTTCCCGTCCGAGCGCCTGGCCTGCTTCCCGGTCACCGCGATCGCCTCGTCGACGGCATCCCGCGGCACCGACGAGGCCAGCACCCCCAGCGAGATCAGGTCGGTCGGGCGGCCGCCGGCAGCCACATCAGCATTCTGGGTCACAAGGCGTGATCATCAACGGCCGCGGGTCGATCTCCGGGAACGGCACGCCGACACCCAAGATCAACTTAAGCTAAGGTGGCATTGTTGCGCCACGCGCGCGGAGAGGAGTCGATGGGTAGGAGTTGACCCTGATCTGTGCGGTGCTGTGCAGAAGATGGAGGAGTTGTGGCCCTCCGGCGTCGCCCTGCGGGGGGAGGCGTCAAACCACCTCGAGCTGCGTTGGTTGGAGACCGTCGTGGTGAGCGTCGAGGAAAAGGCAGTGTAAGAACTGTCAGGTGGGGATTCAGGAAGACGAACGCGAGTGAACCGCCGATGAAGTGCCGAGATTTAGGAAGCGACATCTAAACCGGGGTGTCAATGCGATCCCGGGATGAGCCTGGCGGGTGCCCGCCTATTGGCCAGGTGGTGTCCGGCATGCAGGCGGCGTGAGCCTGATCTGCGGCTTCTGCATAGAACGTGGGAAAGCGTGCACCGATACTGCGCTTGCCGTTGGGGCGGGCGCGAGAGGGAGTGCGTCGAGCGGCCGAAACTGGGAGACGTCGAGTACCGATGCGGTGTGCGCTGGCGGACCAGCTCGTAGTAGTGGTGAAGCTCCTGTAATGGGAGTGGAGCGAAGGGGCTGGCTCATCCGTGGTTTGTTCACGCGAGCAACCAGAATCTCTCTGGGAGGAGACGAGTGGGCAAGTCGAATCCGGTAGACAAGCCGTTCCAGATACCGAAGCGACTGGTGTGGGAGGCGTACAAGAGCGTCAAGGCGAACAAGGGTGCCGCAGGAGTGGACGGGCGCTCCATAGAGGACTTCGAGAAGGATCTGGCGAACAACCTCTACCGGATCTGGAATAGAATGTCCTCGGGGACGTACTTTCCGCCTCCTGTGCGGGCAGTTGAGATACCGAAACCGCACGGCGGTGGGACCAGAATTCTTGGAGTTCCCACTGTCGCCGACAGGATCGCCCAGACGGTGGTCGCCCTGCAACTGGAACCCCGCATGGAGTCGATCTTTCATGAGGACTCCTACGGGTACCGGCCGAGGCGGTCAGCGCTGATGGCGGTGGCCAAGTGCCGTGAGAGGTGCTGGAAGAAGGACTGGGTGTTGGACCTCGATGTCCAGAAATTCTTCGACTCGGTGGATCATGATCTCATGGTGAAGGCGGTGGAGGTCAATACCGACCAGAAATGGGTGGTGTTGTATGTGAAGCGGTGGCTGAAGGCGCCGATTCAGATGCCCGATAGAGGCGTCGTCGAGCGAGATCGGGGCACCCCGCAGGG
>JBIOUY010000006.1:0-8691 GCA_044867445.1 Gemmatimonadales bacterium | reverse complement strand
TCCGCTTCGGGTGTAATGCAACGAACTGCGGGGCTCGGAGAAGAAATGGACCGCGTAGAGAATGGTTAAGACCGCGCTGATCAGGCCCGAACGCAGCCCGCCGCTGGAGGCTGCGTAGATCACGGTGAGGATCAGCACCGGGAAGGGGTAGACCACCGCCACCCTCTCACGGGCAAGGACGTCGAGAAGGATGGCAGCGGCGAGGGTCAGCAGCGGGCCACGAACGCTCGCCCCAACCGCCCGCCAGTCAGGCCTTTGGGAAACCCACCCTCGAAACCGGGTTGACCCCTGAATGCTCTGAACTGCACCGCTCTGAGCCATGGCTCATCCAATAGGAGGCTGAGTTCAGGGTACGGCGCATCGGTACCGGGAGACGCAGCCAGTCTTGTCGGGTCAATTGCCCGGCCGGCCTGGGGTTAGACCCCCTAAGGTTGGGGGCGTCCCAAACACCTGTCTGTGACAACCCCCACATTTATCGTGACGGATCGGAGCCGCCTTGCGAGGGCCGATTTGGAAGGCTAACCTATGCCGGCTGCGCTGAGCCGCAGCTTCTCCTTTCCAATTCGTCCATTGGCCTCCGACAAGGAGCAGCACATGGCCCTGCCGCGTCCGTTCCGCCCTGGCCTGGCATTCCTCCTGTTCGCTCTGTTAACGATTTCCCTAGTCCACCAGCTCGAGGGCCAGGCGCAGGCCACCACGGGAGTGATTCGTGGCGTGATTTCCGACTCCTCCTCCGGTGCTCCGCTCGCAGGCGCCACGGTCTCGCTGGTGAACAGGGAGACCAACGCCGAGCGGTCGCTCACGACCAATGCGAGCGGCGTCTATGTTGCGACTCTGCTCCGGGTCGGTACCTACAACGTGACGGCCCGCGCCCTTGGCTTCAAGGCAGCCCAACGCGACACCATAGCGGTCCGGCTGGGCGAGACCGTCGATCTTCCCTTGGCCCTGACTCCGCAGGCGGTGCAGTTGCAGGAAATCACCGCGACCGCGGAACCGCTGATCGACGTGACCAAGTCGGAAGGCTCGACTCGCCTGGACGCGGCAGCAGTGGAGGGACTGCCCAACAACGGCCGCAACATCTTCAACCTCACGACGCTTACGCCCAACGTGAAAATCGTACAAGGCCCGGACGGTGACGAGATCAGCGTGGGCGGCCAGCGCGGCATCCACAACAACGTCTCGGTCGATGGCGCCGACTTCAACAACCCGTTCTTCGGCGAGCAGCGCGGCGGCCAGCGGCCCGCCTTCACGTTCAATCTGGACGCAGTGCAGGACTTCGTGGTGGTCGCAGATGGGGCCAACGCCGAGTTCGGGCGCTCCAGCGGCGGCTTCCTCAACGTGATCACCAAGTCGGGTACCAACCAGTTCCACGGCTCAGCGCACTACTTCGGCAAGTACGACGGCCTCTCGGCCGACTTCAATCATACCTTCCCTAATGGGTCCACCTTCGGCTTCCAACCCGATTTCAAGCAACATCAGTTCGGTGGAACTCTGGGTGGTCCCCTGGTAAGGGACCGGGCGTTTTTCTTTCTGTCCTATGACCAGCAAGAGTACAACGAGACCAAGCAGAAAACCCGGCTGAGCCAGATCGATCCGGCGCTGGTGGCCTTCACGGACACCGCGTTCGGGGGCGTGCTCCAGAATGAGTTCGGGTCAATCGCGCGGACCAACGATGCGAATGCATTGCTGGCTAAGTTCGACTTCCGGCTCAGCTCGAAGCACAACGCCACGCTCAAATACAACTACACCCGTTCGAGCCAGCAGAACGGCACCTTCGACGTCGACACCTGGGGCCGAAGCGCCAACGCTCTGGAGGACGATCACTCGCACGCCGTGAACGGAAGCCTTTCTTCGGTCTTCTCGTCTTCGTTGTCGAATGAGTTTCGCTTCCAGTGGGCTCGCGAGGATCGACCGCGGCCGTATGAGGGGCCCATCAACCCGAGCACCGGCCGGCCGTTCCCCGATACGGACATTGATTTCGTGGGCCAGTATCGCATCGGGATGCCGTTCTTCATCCCCCTCCATACGGCCTACGACTACCGCCTCCAGGTGCTGGACAACGTTTCCCTGCTTCGGGGCAACCACCTGATCAAGTTCGGCGCCGAGTGGAACCGGACCGGCGTGAACCAGACCTTCCTGGGCTTCGCCAATGGCCGCATGGCATTCGGCTCGGTAAACGGTTTTCTCAACTACGTGGCGAACGGCAACACCTATGTCGAATGCTCTGACGGCAGCAGCAACACGACGGGTGCCTGCCCGCTGGGAACCAGCATCACGGGGCCGGTCATACTCTATCTGCAGCAGGCGGGCGTGCCGCCGCTCACGGTAGAGGAGGCCGGAACCCAGACCATCATCCAGCATGAGCTGGCAGTCTTCCTTCAGGACAGCTGGAAGCCGGACCGCAAGTTGACCCTCAACTATGGACTTCGGTGGGAGGCGCAGATCGAGCCTAGCCTGATCACGCCCATCGATCAGCTGTTCTATGCCCCCTTCATCGGCCAGACGGTCACCAACTCGCGCGGCACATTCACCTTCCCCGGCGACGGCACGATTCCCTCTGACTACAGCATGTTTCAGCCGCGTCTGGGGATCGCCTACGACTTCAAGGGCGACGGCAAGCAGGTTCTCCGCGCCAACGCCGGCCTGTACTATGCCAGAATTCCGGGGCTCAACCTGGCGAGCAGCCGGAGCACCGACGGCTCCCGTGGCCAGTCACTGTTTCGGAGCAGCGCGCTCACCGGTGTACTCGGCCCCCCGCCAAATTATGGGGAGCTGCTCCCTTCACCCGCCGGCGGACCGTTCGATCCGAGCGTCTTTGTGTTCGACAAGGACTTCGAGAACCCCCGCACATTCAGCGCCACGGTCGCCTTCGAGCGCGAGCTGGTGCCCGGAGTGGCTGGGTCGATCAGCTACACCCACGCCCGTACCGACCACCTGACCCGGTTCATCAACGCGAACGACACCGTGTTCGGCAGTCCGTGGCTCACCGGGCTGGCTCCCGGCGGCGCCAACGGCATCGGCACCCTGACCGTTATCCAGAGCAGCGCCAAATCGCGTTACAACGGCATCACGGCGGAACTGCGCCGGACGCTCGACCCGCACCTGCAGTTCCAGGTGAACTACACCTTGTCGTGGGACAAGTCTGACGACGACAACGAGCGCGATCCCTTCACCTTCCGCTATGCCCGAGCGGACTCGCTACAGGCGGAGTACAACTGGAGCGATCGCGACCAGCGGCACCGGTTCAACGCCTTCCTCCTCGCCGTTCTGCCCGGTGACATCTACCTCAACAATCGGGTCAGTGCCTACTCGGCGCAGCCGGTCTCGGAGACGTGCGGATCGAACAACCAGGGGACCGGCCAGGCCGTGACGGGGCTATCGCAGACGGGGCAGGCGGCACGCATCTGCCCCGACGGCCATATCCTCACGCGGAACACCCTCCGCAAGGACAACGCCTTCTTCTCCTGGGATATCAGGGCCTCGAAGCCGATCAATCTTGGCCCACGAGGCACCTTCGAGGTGATCTTCGAAGTGTTCAACGTGACCAATAGCGATAATTTCCTGGCTCCAACGGGTACGAGCGTGTATCTGAACTTCGACGGGACCCTGCACAGCGGCCTCGGCACGCCGCGGCAGTTCCAGGTCGGTGGGAGGTGGCTGTTTTAAGGGGAGCTAACGGCTAACAGCTAACGGCTAACGGCTAACAGCTAACGGCTAACAGCTAACGGCTAACAGCTAACAGCTACTCCCTGACGCACTTGACCCTCCGATGAGTCGGCGGAGGGTCGAGTCACGTTGGAGCAGCCGTTAGCCGTTAGCCGTTAGCTGTTAGCTGTCTTCAGAACGTCAGCGCCAGCATCAGGTCAAAGGCGCGATTGCGGACGGTGGCGCCGTCGACGATGGAACGGACCCCTGCGGTGTAGCGGGCCTCGAGCGACAACGCGGACTGGGCCCACCCGAACTCCACTCCACCGCCCGCGACGAGACCGTAATCCCAGGTCCGAAAGATCGCGACCCCAGCCTCGCCGCAGCTGGACCGGACCGTCTCCGTAGCAAGGATGACCTGAAGGTCGCACCCGATCTGGAAGCCTGTCGCGGGGCCGCCGAACAAGACCGGCCGGACACGGCCTATGGGAAAGGTCACGCGGGCGAGCAGCGGCACCTCGATGTAGGCGAGGTCGATGTCCAGGGTGGCGGTACTCCCGTCCTCCAGGGTCACTTCGGTTCGGCCGCCTTTCAGCGCGAACAGAAGCTCGGGTCGGAGGAAGAGACTTCGTCCGAGCGGCGCGGCCAGATACACTCCGGTGAGTGCTCCCTGCCGTGCCCGGATACCCTCCGCATCCGGCCCTCCCAGATCGGCGCGTGAATACCCCACCTGGGCGCCGACGGCCGCCCGCGGGCCCTGCGCCGAGAGCAGCATGGGGGCCACCAACCCCAGCAGCACCAGTATCCCGCCGAGTCTAGCACGCGATGCCATTGTCCTCGCCAATAGCTGGTGAACCGGTGCGAATGTAATCGGTCTCTCGCCAATGTCCTGTTTGAGGGCGGCCGCGACCTTTTCGGGGCCTCGAGCATTTCATCCGGTTTGGAGCTTGAAATGCGGTCGGCATGAGCCTATGATCCCGCCCGACTGTACCCCGAACCACACACCCATCTTATGTCACTACTCTCAGTCGATCGCGTATCGAAACAATTCAACGGCGTCGTGGCCGTGGACGAAGTCAGCTTCGGGGTTGACCGAGGACAAGTGGTTGGCTTTCTCGGTCCTAACGGCGCGGGCAAGTCCACGATGATGCGGATGATCACCCAATTCTTCGAGCCGGACACCGGCGCTATCCGGATCGACGGGATGCCGCTGGCCCAGGCCGGCCGGGAAGCCAAGCGCCGGATTGGGTATCTCCCCGAAAACAACCCGCTCTATGCTGAGATGCTGGTCTCGGAATATCTGGAGTTCGTTGCCCGGTTGCGTGAGATCCAGCGGTCGGAGCGCCAGGCCGCGGCCGATGAGGCCATTGCCGCCACCGGGATCGAGTCCGTATTCCATCGCCCGATCGGCGAGTTGTCGAAAGGATTTCGCCAGCGGGTCGGGCTCGCGGCCGCCATCCTGCACCGCCCCGATCTCCTGGTGCTGGACGAGCCCACCGAAGGCCTGGACCCGAACCAGCGGGTGGAGATTCGCCGGTTGATCGGCCACCTGGGGCGCGACCGGACCGTCGTTCTCTCCACCCATGTGCTCTCCGAAGTCCAGTTCACCTGCTCCCGTCTGCTGATCATCAATCGCGGGCGAATCGTGGCCGACGGACCGGTAGATGAGCTCGTCTCCCGAGCCAAGCATGGCGCTCGCATTGCGGTCGAGGCGACCGGCCTGAACCCCGAACGACTGGCCGAACTGCCCGGGGTGCAGGGGTTCGAGCACCGTGAGTCCGGGGGCCGGACCAGGGTGAGTTTGACCGTCGCCGGGGCGGACGACCTCCGTCCCCGTATCTTCGAGATTGCCAAAACCGAGGGTTGGACCTTGTTCGAGCTGCATCAGGAGGCGGGGAGCCTCGAGGATCTCTTCCGGCAACTCACCACCGACCAGGAGCCCGTATGAGCCGCATCTGGACGGTCGCGCGACGCGAGCTCAAGGCACTTTTCGATCTGCCGACGGGGTATGTGCTCCTGGTCGTATTCCTCTCGCTCAACGGCTTCTTCTTTTTCCGGCAGGCATATCTCTCGGGCACCGCGAGCTTGCGGCCGATGCTCGATCTTCTGCCCTGGGTCTTCCTCTTTTTCGTCCCCGCTGTGACCATGCGGACGTTGGCCGAAGACATCCGGGGCGGACAGATCGAGGTCGTTCTGGCTCAGCCGCTGAGCGAGCTGGAGCTGGTATTGGGCAAGTACGTCGGCGCGCTGCTGTTCCTCTGGATCGCGCTGGCCTGCACGCTCACGATCCCATTGGCCTTGACTCTAGGCGCCAATCTGCAGTGGGGAACGATCCTCGCACAGTACGTCGGCGCGGGATTGCTTGCGGCCGGCATGGCTGGTGTGGGCGTGTGGGCCTCGAGCCTCACCCGGAGTCAGATCACCGCCTTCATCGTCGCGATCGCAGTCCTCTTTGTGTTGGTCCTGGTCGGACTGGATCCGTTGCTTGTCGGGCTGGGACCTACCCTGGGCACGCTCGCTGCCAGGATCGGGGTGCTGTCCCATTTCGAGAGCATCGGGCGCGGAGTGATCGACTTGCGTGACGCGATCTACTTCTTCTCGCTGGCGGGCATCTTCCTCGCATTGGCGTACGCCTCAGTGCTGGGTCGCAAGCTCGCCCCATCGGCGGGACGGCAGCGGCTCCGGCTCGGCGTCGGCCTGTTGACCGCGTCCCTTGTGGTGGTGAACCTGCTCGGCTCTTTCATCGGCGGCCGTCTCGACCTCTCGCCCGGGCACGCGTACACCCTGTCCCCCGTCACCAAACAGACCGTGGGTCAGATCGATGACCTGATCACGATCAAGGTCTTCGCGTCGAAGGAACTGCCCACAGAGGTCGCCCTGATGAAGCGCGATCTCGACGACATCCTGCGCGACCTGCGGTCCGCGGGAAAGGGAAAGGTTAGGATCGTCGAACGCGACCCAGCCGAGAACGACGCCGTCAAACGCGACGCCCAGTCGCTAGGCATTCAGCCGGTGCAGTTCAACGTCATCGGTGAATCCGAGCTGCAGGTCAAGCAGGGTTACCTCGGGCTCGCCATCCAACATGGTGCCGAGACCGAAACCATCCCTTTCGTGCAGCACACCGACGACCTGGAATACCGGCTGGTCTCCTCGATTCGCAACATCACCCGCCAGAAGAAGCCGGCCATCGGGCTGGTGACCCAGCGGGGCCAGTCCGGCGTGACGTTTCAAGAAATGCAGGAAGAGCTGAACAAGTCCTACGATGTGCGTCAGGTCAGCCTGGCGGACTCAGCCCAGCTCTCCCCTGAGGTGACGGCGCTGGTGCTCGCCGGCTCCCCCGACTCGGCCTTGGCACCTGCCGAGCTCGCGCGGCTGCAGCAGTTCGTGGATCGAGGGGGCAGCCTGCTGGTGCTGGCTGGCGGCATGGAGGTCTCCCAGCAGGCCCCGACCGCGCAGCCCCGGCCGGTGGCGTGGAACGCGATTCTCAAGCCATACGGCGTGTCGATCCGAAGCGATATGGCCTACGATCTTCTAGCCAACGAGGTGATCCCCCTCCCGACCGACTTCGGCCGGGTCCTGCAGGTATATCCCTTCTTCATCCGCTCCCAGAGCAGCCGACTGTCGCCGATCAATCAGGATCTGGGCGCGGTCGTGCTCACCTGGGCCAGCACCATCGATACCTCCGGCGCGGCCAAGGGGACTGTGACGCCGTTGCTCACCTCGAGCCCCGCGACCGGCACCTTTACAACCACAACTACCATCGAGCCAAGCCAGGACTTTCCTCAGACGGGGCTCGGGCGTCGACTTTTGGCTGCGGTCGTCACACCGGCGAGCCAGGGAGCCACTGGCGGTAAGCCACGCGGCCGAGTGGTGGTCGTTGGCAGCCTGGAGTTCGCCACCGATCGCTTTGTCCGGACCGCGCCCGAGAACTTGGCGTTCGCGCTCAACGCGGTGGACTGGCTGGCCCAGGACGAATCTCTCATTGCGATCCGATCCAAGGATCGCAGACCGCCTGCGCTCGTGTTCTCCAGCGCCGCCCGCAGGGAAGGGGCAAAGTATGCCAATTTCATCGGGGTCCCACTAATCGTGGCCCTGGCCGGGTTGATCCGATTGGCCCGGAGGCGGCGGCGCACGAGGGAGTCGTACCGACCCCTGGTTCCGGCTCAGGAGGGCGCGGCATGAGCGGGAAACAGTTGGCCCGGCTGGCCGTGGTGCTGGTCGTGCTCCTGCTCCTGTGGGGTGCCGCTGCGCTGGCGCGCCGACGGGAGGCGGTGGACACGGCGGATCACTTCAAGCTGCCCAAGATCTCTCGGCATCAGGTCGATAGTGTCCGGATCGCTCGCGCCGGCGATACCACCGTACTGGTTCGCCAGGACTCCGCGACCTGGCGAGTCAATGGACATCCTGCCTCGAGTACAGCGGTGAACGACCTGCTGGTGGCGCTGGAGGACTCCGCCCCCGCGGCCGAGCTCATCGCTGAACGTCCCGCATCCCACGCAGGTCTCGGCGTCGACAGCGCCGGCGGTGCCAGAGTGCAGATACTGGCCAAGGGTAAAGTCCTGGCGGACCTCGTCAGCGGCCGGCGTACCCGGGACCTGGATGGTGGGTATCTCCGATACGCAGGGAAAAACGAGACCTACGCGGTGCAAGGCCGGCTCGCCGAGATGTTTGGGCGGAACTCGGATGACTGGCGGGATCATCGCATCGCCGCTGTGCCGGGGGACAGCGTGGGTTCGGTTGAGGTCACCCGAGGTCACCGGTCATACACCCTGAAGCGCGACGGGAAGGCGTGGGCACTCGCCCCGGGCGGAAAGGCAGACTCGGCGGCGGTGGCCGGCCTGCTGGGCGCGCTCAGCCAGGTCGAAGCAACCGGCTTCGCCAACGGCGCACAGGCCGATTCCGCCAAGTTCACTCCAGCCGAGCGGCGCATCCGCGTGCTTCGCAAAAACGGAACGCCGCTTCTGACGCTGCTGTTCGATTCCACAGCGTCGGGGTTCTGGGTTCGCCCGGACACCGGCCGTACCATCTACCGGATGGAGTCCTGGA
>JBIOUY010000005.1:0-14686 GCA_044867445.1 Gemmatimonadales bacterium | reverse complement strand
GCGCACTTTCTTCAGGAAGAGTCGCCGGACGACGTCGGCGAAGCCTCGGACAGGTTCGTGGCCAAGGTGCTCGCGGGGCAGATCTCATGATCGCACGGCTTCGTAGATGACGATCTCGACGCCGTCCCCCACGAGCCTGGACGACCGCAGGCGCAGGCGCTTCTTCTTTGTAGTGCTTCCGAAGAGGCGCTTCCCCTTCCCGAGGACCACCGGATAGACCATGAGCCGGAGCTCGTCCAGGAGATCGTGCTCGAGGAGTCCCTGCACCAGGGTGGGGCTGCCGTGAACCACGATGGGTCCGCCGTGCCGCTCGCGCAGGCGGCCGACTTCCTGCGCGAGATCTCCGCGGAGGACCGTCGTGTTGCTCCATTCGGGCGTGCCCACGGTCGAAGAAACGACGTACTTGGGCATGCGGTTGAACTTGTCCGCGAAATCTCCCTCCCTCGACGGCCAGGCGGCGGCGAATCCCTCATAAGTCTTGCGCCCGAGGAGGAGCGCCTCCGACTCGAGGGTTTCGTCGAGCTTGAACTGATTGCCCTCCTGCCCGCGGTCGATCTCGAACGACCAGCCGGCGTACTCGAAATCCTCGCCTCCTCCCGGGGCCTCGACGACTCCATCAAGCGAGACGAATTCGGTTGCAATGATCCTTCCCATGGGACCCCTCTTCGGTGAATGGTCGGCAGCAGTCCTCATTGAAGCGACGAACGGCGGATCCGTAAATCGACAAGGCGGGCGGGCGGCCCCGCGGCACTGGTAGGGTCGGTCCAGCCGCACGTTCAACCAAAGAGTCACTACGAACGCCTCTGGGATACGCGCATCGAGCGGCTCGTCGAGCTGCTCCGACATCCCGACAACGACCCTTCAGACTCCGAGTGAGGACACCACATGCCGAGCAGGACTTCGACCGACCGGATCGAAAAGGTGGTGACCCTCGACGTCCCGCGGTCGCGCGTCTGGCGGGCGCTCACCGACATCAGCCAGTTCAACGCCTGGTGCGGCTCGGCGCTGACGGGGATGTTCGCGCCCGGCGCGCAGGTCAGCGGAAAGCTCACCATCCGGAACTTCGAGCATGTGACGATGACTCTCTGGATCGAAACGATGGAGCCCGAGCGGTTCTTCTCCTTCCGCTGGACACCCGTACGCCATTGAAGCCGGGGTCGACTACTCGGCCGAGCCGACGACGTTGGTGTCCTTCACGCTCGAGGATGCCGCCGGGGGTACCAGGCTCACGATCGTGGAGTCGGGATTCGACGCGATTCCGGCATGGCGCCGCGCGACCGCGTTCCGCATGAACTCCGCGGGCTGGGACGGGCAGGCGAAGAACATCCAGAAGTTCCTCGCGAATGGCGCCGCGGAAAGCGGGTCGCGGTGAGCCGGTCGATCGCGGAGACGCTCGAGGGATTTGACTTCCGGCGCTCCTCCGGAAGTCCGAGGTCGAAGAGAAACGCCGGCGCTCCAAGGCCGAGATCCTGGAGCTCCTCCGCACCGAGGGCGAACGACAGGCGCGCTGGCCGGAACAGCTGCCCGGGGTCTTCCTGTCGGAACGCGTCCAGCTTCCGGGGGGCGGTTCGGTGAGCCGCTTCGAAATCCTCCTCGCCACCAAGGAGCATGAGTTGCAGCACCGCGCACAGCTCATGGTCATCGATCGGTTGATCGGCGTCGTTCCTCGCTTTACCGGGCTTGCGTGACGACAGAGCCTAATGACCTGAGCCCCCGTGCCCTTCCACGCGGAATTGAGGGGCCGAGTCGTACCGCCACTTCTGATAGACGAAGAAGAGAGCCATCAGCACCAGGTCGACGGCGGCACCGATCAGTGAGGCGACGAGAGTCTGCTTCTCATGGAGCAATCCGCCGACGAGCATGGCCACGCCCACCCCGGCCACGATGCTGTTCAGGAAGGCGACCATGCTCGCGGTGGTGGTGATGAGGCCCATGAAAGGTCCGCTGTGGAGCGCCGGCCAAGCCTGGTTCTCGGGCCACCGGCCGAAGTCGGGCGAGAAATGCTCGGCCGCCTCGGGGCTAAGGCGCCGATAGTATTGGCGGATGCGGGCGATCTCGTTCAGAAACAGAATCCCCTCGAGATTGCTATCCACCAGCCGGACGGCGGTGAATACTCCGAGGATGAATAGGGCGGGAATCACGATGGCGACGAAGGGCACGAACAGCTCGGGTGACCGGGAAGCAAACCCTAGTGCTACCAGCGTGCTGGACAGGGAGAAGAGGTAGAGGGATGCCCGGGTACCTACCTCGCTGGTGTTGCCGCTCAGCGCGCTCTGGAGCACGAAATGCTCCGTGGTCAGCGCCGAGATGAATGCTGAGGGTGGTTCCTTCTCATTCATGCGGACGCTCCTTGCCTGGCCGTGATCGACAGGATGGATCGATTCATCGCTGGATTTTACACCGAGGGGAATCGGCGGCGGAGCGGCTCACCGAATGCCGGGCTGGGGCCCGGGGAGAATGCCTCGCTCGATGTAGATGGGACGGACCAGCTCACGCAGCCGCCCCAGTCGGCTACGGAACCAGATGCCGCCGGCGATGCACGCGAGCCCTCCGATCACGACGGTGGCCGGCTCGCCGAGTTGCTCGGCGAGCGCGCCCGCGAAGAGGCTGCCGATCGGCGCGGTGCCGAGAAACGCCATAGCGTAGAACGCCATCACGCGACCCCGCAGGTTCTCCTCCACGATCGTCTGGAGCACGGTGTTGGTGGACGCGAGCGCCACCATGAATCCGGCCCCGACCAGCGGCAGCAGCGCGATCGAGAGCCAGAGGGTGCGGGAGAGCGCGAATGCGATGAGCGCGGCCCCGAACACCGTGACCGACGTCGCGATCACGCTGCCGAGACCCAGGACCGAAGGACGGGAGGCGAGATAGATCGCGCCGACCAGCGCGCCGACACCCGACATGCCCATGAGAACGCCCAGGGTGTTGGGCCCGCCGTGGAGGATCTTCGAGGCGAAGGCGGGCATGAGCACCGCATAGGGCATACCCATCGTGCTCACCAGCGCGAGGAGGAGGAGCACGGTTCGGATCGGCTCGAAGTCGCGGACATAGCGGAAGCCGGTGACCAGCTCCTCGAGCAGCCGGCTCACCGCCGGCTCCCGCTCGCGGCGGTCGAGACGCATCGCGAGCAGGGACCCGATCACGGCCACGTAGGAGATCGCGTCCATTAGAAAGCACCAGGCTTCGCCCAGCGAGGCGATGAGGAGGCCGCCGATCGCCGGACCCGCGATGCGGCTCGCGTTCACCATGGACGAGTTGAGCGCGATCGCGTTGGGAAGATCGGCGCGGTCCTCGATCATGGTGACCACGAACGCCTGGCGGGCCGGCGTGTCGAAGGCGTTGATCACGCCCTGGAACACCTGGAGCGCCAGGATCTGCCCGACGGTGATGATGCCGGCGAAGGTGAGGAGCGCCAGCGCAAGCGACTGGAGGAGAGAAAGGACCTGGGTGCCGAGCAGCACCTTGTGGCGGTCCCACCGGTCCACGAGCACCCCCGCCAGCGGCGCGAGAAAGAGGGTCGGGATCTGGCCGCAGAAACCGACGACGCCGAGGAGGAGGGCGGAGCCGGTGAGGCGATAGACCAGCCAGCCGGTGGCGATCCGGGTGATCCAGGTGCCGACGAGCGAGATGCTCTGCCCGCTGAAGAAGAGTCGGTAGTTTCGATGGCGGAGAGCGCGGAGGAGAGACATGCGGAAAGGTAGCGTGCGCGTCGCGGCGGCGGTGGCCCTCGCGCTGGCGGTGTTGCCCGCGTGCGGCGTCATCCGACCCTGCGCGGCCCAAGCCAAGCTGAGCGAGCACGCCGTCACCGCGCAGACGGTTGCCGGGACCACGATCACCGTCGAGTACTACCGGCCTCAGGCCCGGGGGCGGGATCCGCTCTTCGGAAAGGTCGTCAGGTGGGGCGAGCACTGGACACCGGGGGCGAACTGGGCCACGACGATCGAGGTGGACCACGACGTGCGGGTGAACGGCGCGCCGCTGCCCAAGGGAAAGTACGCGCTATGGACGGTGGTGCAGCCGGACCAGTGGACGGTCGAGCTGCGCCGCCAGTGGCACAAGTTCCACGTTCCGCCGCCCACCGATTCGAGCGACGTGCAGCTCCGGCTCACCGTCCGACCCGAGAGCGGCCCGCAGACCGAGATCCTCACTTTCGACTTCCCGGCCGTGCGCCCGGCGGCGACCACCCTCCGCTTCCGCTGGGGCATGGTGGTGGTGCCGCTGGAGATCACGGTAGGCGCTAAGACGCCTCCGGCACAGTGACGAAAGCCGCGCGCCGGCGAGCGCCTACTTGTGCGCCATGCTGCTGTTCCAGATGTCCCGATAGATCTTCCACCCGCCGTCCGCCTTCTTGTAGAAGGTCAGATACTGGCCGTGGTCGAGATGCTTGCCGTCGGACGTCGCCACCCATTTGCCCGTCTCGACCGCGTAGTCGCCGGACCCCGTGACGTCCTGCATGGTCAGCGTGTTCTTCGCGCCCGACTTCACGTCCGATTCGAAGAGAGCAGCGTCGTGCCTCCGCCTCCGTGTACTATGCGCTAGAATTCGGCCGCCATGACTACCATCGAAAGCGGTCCTCCGACGCCTCCTCTCCTCGAGCGGGGATTCGACACTTCCGGCGGATTGGGATTCGTGCGGCAGCGCCTGGCGCTGCTCGGCAAGACGCTCTTCCTCGTATCGTTCGGGTTCTACCTCTTCCTCCTCGTCAGTCTGACGCTCATCGGCGGCGCCCCATTCGTCGCTGTGGTGCGCGGACCGGTTGCGCTCGGGCACCTCCTCGCGAGCCTAACAATGGCCCTGCTCTGGCTGCTGGCCACTCGGGCCCGGCTCTCGTTATGGGGGCTGGGAGCGCTCGATGCCATCAGCTTCATCGTGGCCGGTGGCTTCCTTTCACTCATGACGATCGAGGACGAAGGGCAGATCCTGCAGACCCTGCTGGCCCTGACGGTCACCGTCATGGTCCGCGCCATCCTGATGCCCTCCAGGCCGGGGCGAACCCTGTTGCTCTCGGCCCTGGTCTTCGCCCCGACAGTCATCGTGTGCATCGCGCGCCATCACCCCACGGCGTTCCTGCCCGGATTCAGTCCGGGCTATCAGAAGCTGCACATGACCCTCAACACCGTGCTCTGGAGCGTGCTGGGTACCACGCTGGCCACGATCGTCTCACGGGTCCTGTACGGACTCCGGCGGCAGGTCGCCGAGGCGAGGGAGCTGGGGCAGTATCTGCTCGAGGAGAAGATCGGCGGGGGAGGCATGGGCGAGGTCTGGCGCGCGCGCCACCGCCTGCTGATCCGGCCTGCGGCGATCAAGCTCATCCGCCCGCGGGCGGTGGGTGCCATGTCCGGCGACCCGGAGCTGCTCATGCGGCGCTTCGAGCGGGAAGCACGTGCCACCGCCGCGCTCACCTCACCGCACACCGTGCAGCTCTACGATTTCGGCGTGGCCGAGGACGGGAGGCTGTACTACGTGATGGAGCTCCTCGATGGTCTGGACCTCGACACCCTGGTCCGGCAGCACGGGCCGCTCCCGGCCGAGCGGGTCGTCCACCTCCTGCGCCAGGTCTGTTCGGCGCTTCAGGACGCGCACGCGAACGGCCTGGTGCACCGCGACATCAAGCCGGCGAACGTCATCGTCAGCCGGGCCGGAACGACGTTCGATTTCGTCAAAGTGCTCGATTTCGGGCTGGTGAAGCTCGACGGCGCGCGGCGCGCCGATAAGGACGCCGTCAACCTCAGCGCCGAGGACACCTGGAGCGGCACACCTGGCTACATGGCGCCCGAGGTGGTCCTCGGCGCGACCCACACCGATCATCGTGTCGACCTGTACGCGCTGGGCTGCGTGGCCTACTGGCTGCTCACCGGCACGATGGTCTTCGAGGGCGAGAACGTCATGCAGGTGATGATTCAGCACGCGCAGACGCCCCCCACAAGGCCGTCGCTTCGGGTCGAGCTACCGATCCCGGCTTCGCTCGAGGATCTCGTCATGGAATGTCTGGAGAAGGACCCCGCCCGCCGCCCGGCCAGCGCGGATCGGGTTAGCGCCCGGTTGGAGGGCGTTCCCCTGACCTCGGCATGGACCGCGCAGCGAGCGGAGGAGTGGTGGGCCATGCACCGGCCCCATTCGCGGGAGGCGCGCCCCGTGGCAGAGGTTCTCCTGTCGCACGAAGGACACGAGCTGCGCATCGGTCCGCGGTTGCGGCCGTGGGGGTAACGGTTACCCCCGGATAACCTTCGCGAGCGTCACGATCTGTCCAGCGTGCGCGACGAGTGCTCGGCGGCATGAAAGATCAGGCCCAGCGCTCGGATGAACTCTCGCCGCGTGAATAGGTGAGAAGGCGCTCGAGACTCCCCGGCAGATGGTGCAGGTGAAACCCGATGGCTGCCGCGCCATTGGGTCTATGCCAGAGCTGGTTTGGCGTGAGGCCCTGCACCGCCGCCTCGATGTCTTCCCGCACCTGCTGCAGGGTGTGAGCGGCCGGCTGGAGACACGGCTGGATCCCGGGGATCGGGCCACGCAGCCAGACCTCGGGAATGTTTTCCATGCTTCAAGGTACTAATTCGGCTTCCACAGCGTCGCGCGACCGATGCCCTCCTCGGAACGCGTCCCCGCGATCCAGCCGAACCGGTTGATTCCACTGGCCGAGCCAACGCCCAGATCGGACGGGAACCGTTCTCCCACAGGAAGCCGTGATACAAGGTGTCGGACATCACGCCATAGCCGACGATCTGCCCCGCAACGATGATCGAGTTCACCAACGCCGAAGATCTGAAACGCCGAGCTAACTATGCGCGCTCTAGTCGCAACTGGTCCCGCCAACGCCAAGACCCCGCTGGAATTACTGGAGGTCGAAGAACCGTCGCCGGCCCCTAACGAATCCATCGTCGCGGTGCGCGCGGTTTCGATCAATCGCGGCGAGCTGCGTTTGCTGTCTGTGCGCCCCGCGGGCTGGCGTCCGGGTCAGGACATCGCAGGCACAGTGGTGTCGGCCGCTGCCGACGGCGGTGGGCCAGCGGTCGGCAGCCGCGTTGTTGGGCTGGTCGATCAGGCAGGCTGGGCCGAGCGCGTCGCGGTGCCACATTCGCGCATCGCCGCACTGCCCGATGGAGTTTCATTCGGCCAGGCGGCAACCTTGCCGGTGGCGGGGTTGACGGCGCTGCGTGCGCTGCGGTTGGGGGGTATGCTCCTGGGCCGCAGTGTGTTGGTGACGGGCGCCCCGGGCGGTGTCGGTCATCTCGCCGTCCAACTCGCCGCGCGCCAAGGCGCCAAGGTCACCGGCATTTCGCGCAATCCGGAGCGCGGTAAGTCGCTGTTACAAGCAGGCGACGTCCAGATTGTAAGCGACATCGCCACGCTTGGGGGTGCCTTCGATCTGATCCTCGAGTCGGTTGGCGGCGAGTCGCTGACGGCCGCCCTGCGGCTGGTAGGGCGCGATGGGATAGTTGCTATGTTTGGCAACTCATCCGGCCAGGACAGCACGGTCGCCTTCCAGCCACTCGGCGGGCGAGCGAACGCGCGCCTCTATACGTTTTTCGTCTACGAGTCGGGCGAACCGCCGACGTTCGGCCAAGACCTCGGCGTCATGGCCCAAGAAATCGCCGCGGGCCGGCTCCATCCACAGATTGGCTTAGAAGCCAGCTGGCGCGATCCGCTGGGCGCACTCGCAGCGCTGCGCGAGCGGGCCATGGAAGGCAAAGCCGTCCTCCTCGTAGACTAGGACTGAATGGCCAAGAGCAGAGGAGATATTAAGAGAACGAAGTAGTGCCTGCGCTGCTTGGTCTATAGTCATCATGAGTCGCGACGCGATGGAAATGAGCGAGATCGCGACTTTCGGCGGTGGTTTCGCGTTCGGGCCTCGGATTGCAGTCAGATGGTGCCGATCCTGAAGTCTCCGCCCTCTGGGACCCAACGCATGGTCGTTCGGCGCAGATCAGGGAGACATTCTTCTGAGTGCCTCTTTTACCTTTGCCACGCTCGGGCCTTCTCCGGCCCCCTCATAAAAGGAGAGGTCCTCGCCGATTCCGACTAACCGAAGGCATTGACCTCCCGGAGCCTGGAAGTAAAGGTGAGGGTCCGGTACCTCAAGCTTCCTCACACCGAAATCGAGAATTTTCCGCGTCATTTCTTCCAGGTCGTCGGACTTCATTTCCAGCCACACAGATCTGCCACTTCGTAAGAACTCGCTCTCATCGGCGACATCACCATAGAGAAACCCGATATAGAAATCTTCTCCCAAGCGAATGAAGTCCCTTTCGGGATCCGCTTTCACGATTTTGCCACCGAGGACATCACAATAGAATTTACGAATGCTGTCTCGATCTTGCCGCGAAACTAGAACCGACGAATGGTTTCCCAAAACGACCTTTGCCATGGTTATGCCTTCCAGAGTGGGCCCTCTCAATGGGGCGTCAGCGGCTGGCCGTGAGCATCGACCGCTGATTGCCCGCCGGGTACGGGTCCTGCAAAAGGGGGGAGCCGGTCTCCAGCAGGGACTTCAGGTTGGAGATGACCTTCGGCCAGCCGCCGGACACCGCCGCGATGAATTGCGAGGGGTCGCGCTCGATGGTGTGGGTGATCGAGAGCTTGACCGCCGCTCCACTGGGTGCCAGTTCCATCGTGCATAGCGACTCGCCTTCGGCCTCGAGCTCGGGCTTGTGCTGGTTCTGCCAGCGGATCACCAAGCGCCGTGGCGGCTCGGCCTCGACGATCTTGCCGGTATCGAGGATCTGACCGTCGCCGGACACATGCTTCCACGAGGATCCCGGCGTCCATTGGCTTTCGGAGTGAGTACCGAACCAGTACTGCTTCATGAACTCCCCGTCGGTCAGCGCTGCCCACAGCTTCTCGGGCGTGGTGCGGATGTAGGTGACATAGACGAAGGTCGATCTAGCCATTGGTCTTCTCCAGTCGTCGTTTGAGATTTTGCAGTGCTTTGAGGCGCGGCTTCTCGAACTTGGCGATCCAGCGCTCGTAGATCGCCTGAAGCGGCACCGGGTTGAGGAAATGCAGTTTTTCGCGGCCGCGCCGGACGGTGGCAACCAGGTTCGCGGCCTCGAGCAGGTCCAGGTGCTGCGTCACCCCCTGGCGCGTCATGTCGAGGTGCTCGCACAACTCGTTCAAGGTGCGGCCGTCATGCGCGTGCAGCAGGTCCAGCAGCTTGCGCCGGCTGGGATCGGCCAGGGCCCTGAACAGCAGGTCGGTGTCGGGGATGCGTTCCGCCATGGAGACAGGTCAAAGGCAAGTGGTTCCTTGCCTGAATAATAGGCAAGTAGTGCCTTGCATGTCAAGGCCTCTTCACCGGCTCTTCGCGGCACTGCTCGTCGCGACGGTCTGCTCCACACCCGCTGCCGCGCAGCGCATCGCCTACGACTCGACGGCCCGGAGCTGGACCCTGACCTCCGGCCCGGTCTCGTACCGCCTGTTTCGCCGGGACCAGCAGGTCGCGTTCGACTACTTCGGCCCGACATCGCGCATGGGCGCGGCGCCGGACACGACCCAGTTACCACGCGCTGACCTGACCGGTATCGTCGCCGATCGGTCCCTCGAGCCCGCATCCCTCCGGCTCCTCTCCGACTCCGCGATTCCTGTATCACCCGGCGTGAAAGAGCTCCGACTCCGCTTCGTCCACGTGAGCCTTCCGCTCCAACTGGACGTGCGCTACGACGCGTGGGGAGAGACCGGCGTCTTCTCGCGCGAGATCCGGCTCACCAATCGAGGTGACCGTCCCCTGGCGATCACGCGGCTACCCAGCATCGGCTGGGAGCTTCCCGGTGGCGATTACACCCTGCGCTATCTCTGGGGAAGCTGGGGACAGGAGCGGCAGCTTGCGACTGAGACGCTGGAGGCCGGCGCGCGGCGGTTCGAGCAGACCCGCGGGCGGTCGACCAATGGCTACGTGCCATGGCTCTCGCTCCGCAACCGGACGCTGGGCGTCGAGTACATCGCCGAGCTGGCATGGTCGGGGAACTGGTGGATGCAGGTCGAGCGCCAGCCCGGCACCGGCGCGGCCGCGCTCAGTGACCAGCCGGTGCAGGTCGAGCTCGGCCTCCATCACGACTTCGGGGGCCCGCTGACGCTGCTCCCAGGCGACACCATTACCCTGCCGCGCGCCGTCTTCACCGCAACGGGAGGTGACCTCGACGACGCTGCCAACCAGATGCATCGCTATCAGCGCGACTACCTGATTCCCGGGGTGCGAACCAATCAGCCGCCGCTGGTGCAGTTCAATACCTGGTTTCCGCTCGGTCCAGCGGTCGACATCACCAACACGACCCGGGCCGCGGATGCGGCCGCCGCGATCGGCGCCGAGGTGTACGTGCTGGATTCGGGGTGGTACACCAGCAGGGACTGGGAGCGGACCCTGGGCGATTACGAGCCCGATCCCCACAAGTTCCCGCGCGGCCTCGAGGAGCTCGCCGACCACGTCCATAGCAAAGGCATGAAGTTCGGGCTATGGATGGAGATCGAGAATGCCGGAACAGAGTCGCGCCTGTTCCGGGAGCATCCGCAGTGGTGCCTGCCGTACGGTGGAAAGCCCTGGCTCACCGCGAACCGCTGCCAGCTCGACTTCGCGAACCCGGCTGTGCGGCAGTGGGCGACCGCCACGGTCGATCGCCTGGTGAGTCGGTATCGGATCGACTGGATCAAGATCGACTACAACATCGACGTGGGCGATCGCTTCGATCCAGCGCGGAGTGGACAGTCGGGCCGCCGGCTCCACGATCATCTGACCGCCTACTATGCCTGGCTGGACACGATCCGCGCCGCGCACCCCGACCTGATCGTGGAGAACTGCTCGAGCGGCGGACTGCGGTTCGACCTCGGCGTCATGGCGCACGCCCATACGGCCTGGTTGTCCGATGTCGTAGACCCGATGGCGTCGGTCGCCCTCGGCTACGGCTGCACGGTGCAGTTCACGCCCGAAGTCTGCAATCACTGGATGGTCGGCGATGCGGACAGCGGCGTGGTCGACTCGACCAGGCCGCCGGGGTGGTGGGACTTCATGCAGCGCGTCCCGATGAACGGGCAATTCGGCATCTCCGGACGCATCCCGGAGTGGAGCGCCGCGGTTCGGCAACGTGCCGCGGCCAACGTCGCGCTTTACCGGCGGATTCGTGGGACGATTGCTGGTGCCGATGTCTACCATCTGACGCCACCGCCCCGGCGGAATGCTCCCACCGGGTGGACGGCGCTGGAGTACGTCCAGCCTGACAGTCGACGTGCGGTGGTCCTCGCCTATCGCCTGGCGCGGAGCGCCGGGGCTCTCAGGCTGCGGCTCCGGGGACTTCTCCCTCACACGACATACGACGTCGCGGTGGATGGGCACCGGCTGGCCCAGGCCACCGGCGCGACCCTGGCCGCTCGTGGCTTACGGCTCCGGCTTCCCGCGATCTGGCGAGCGGCGGTCGTCGAGCTCGCGGCGCGATCGTAGCTCGGTCGCTGGGCGGCTAGCTGCTTGCCACGGCGGGGTGTTATTTCGTTTCACCCACAACCCGGAGCTCGATGATGATCCTCGTCCGAGAGGTGTTCCAGCTCAAAGTCGGAAAAGCCAAGGAAGCGAAAGCGCTGTTGCAGGAAGCCGCCACGTTCATGAAGAAGTATGGCATGCCGCAGGGGCGTGCGCTCACCGACCTCACGGGCCCGTTCTACACGTTGGTGTGGGAGACGACGTATCCCAACCTGGCGGCGTGGGAGAGCTCGATGAACGATCCGAGGGGTGCCGAGGACTTCGGGGGCTGGTATCAGAAGTTCGCCCCGTTGCTCGAGACGGGCGGGCGGCGGGAGATCTTCACGATCATCGAGTAGCGGCTAGGGTGCTGCTGCGCCATGCGCGCCCTGAGAGCCGGCGTCCAGTTCGACACGACCATCAGGTCCCCAGTCCTGTCCTGGTTTTGCACGCTGGCGGGAGTATTCCTTCACCCCCGTCGCACCACTGGCCCGCCCGATCGAAGTCCGGGACCAGCTCCCAGGCCGAAATCAGATGACAGCACGTGGCACCGGCGGCACTGCGGTCGACGAATTCGCCGGCGACCACAAGAGCGATGCGAGCCTGGTCCAGCAGAGAAATCGGCGCGGGCTCGAGATCCTGCGACGGCATACTGAGCTCCAACAAGACCTCCGCTACGCCGTCCCCTCCACGGGGGGAGACGCTCCGGTCGGCATGGACGACATCGGAGTAGGAGGGTCCACTAGCCAATCGTCCATCCGCCTGCTCGACCGTACCCTGGACCCTGGCAAGGTGACCTTGATGGCCACCCTCTGACTCTCGACTTGTTTCGTCCGGTTCCGACACATCGAAGACGGTGGCCCTGAATTGCACGTCCTGCGGACCAGCGTCGGCGGAACGGTGATCTGGAACTCGAAGGTCACGGTCGCCGCAGTGTCAACCTGGTATCGACGGTGAGCCTCTGGCACCGTCGGAGGGACAAGCCAAGATGCGGCCGATGCCGGGCTCGAGGGTGAGGGTGGACGGCCAGGTGGTAATCTCGAATGCGGCCATGATTTCTCCCACGCGTGGGCGGGGTCACCGGGCGTCGCCAGGGAGCTCGAGATGGTTTTTTGGAAATTATTCTAGACTAAGGCCGACAACGGAGGGGGGAAAGGACCCAAACCCAGACAGGGAGGGGTCACTTTTGCGACAGGCCGCGAGTCCGCCTAGGCTTCCGACGCGAGGCATGAGCCGATTTCATGGCCACTTGAGATCGATGATGAATCCCTGCCTGGTCCCGTCCGACGCCATCTTCGTCCGGTAGATCTTGGTAACGTCGGGGGACCACAAAGGCGAGCCATCGATTCGGTTCTGAGAGGTGTACGGTTCGGTCGGACCCGTGGTGCCGCTGCCGACATATGGGCTGGCGTCGAAGGCAGGCATTTCAAACCCGGCTTGGGCGGCACGGCTGTACACCTTTATGTACCGGTTCGTGGCCGGACCGGCGAAGGTCGCGATCCAGTTGATATCCCGCGCGATGGCAACGTCTCCGTCCTTGGTGAAGAAAGTGGGATCGATCACCTGTACGGTCTGGTTGACCTCAGTGTCGTACAGCCTCTCCGTACCGTACCATCCCACGACTTTCTGGCCCAACTCCCAGTCGAAGTGCCCAGGCGACGGCGTCTCACGGACATCGGTCCCGTCCGGGTTCATCGTGAACCAGACGCTGGAAAGCGAGGTACTGTCCAGCCATCGGACCGCAGCTATGATGCGGGTGTCGGTCCGGTTCCACAACGTATGATTGATCAACAGCTCCTTGCCGGCCATCTCTGGATGCTGGCCGACGAATTTGTCCAGCAGATCCTTGAAGGAGACCAACAGCTTCGACGTGCCGGTCTCCACGTCGACCAGGAAGATGCCATCGTCCGTCGGAGCACCGACGCCGACGGTCCAGTCGTATGCACCGGCGTATCCGGTAACGGGACGCAGGCGCTGCAGCCGCCCGTAATTGATGCCCAGAAACTTCCCCCCATTCTGCGCGACGCCGCTGTTCCCGAATGGGGTGGCCGGGAAGAAGAACTCACGACGGGTTCCCGTGTTCACATTGAAGAGCACGGTCTCGATCTTGTTGCTCCCGTCGCTTGTGCGATCGTTGAAGAAGAGCTCCTCATCCGGTTTCAGGGGATTCCAGTACATCATCGTGCCTTGCTGAAAGTTCCAGGCCCTGATGCCGGTCAACAGGCGCGACTCTGCAGTGGCGACGTCGACCAGGACAACGTTGGCCACGTCGCTGGCGGTGACCAGGCGATCTTGGAAGGACACCTCGAGCAGCGCGAGCTTGGTGCCACTGTGGTTGAACGGCGTATTTCCCGCGTGCCCCTGATACCCATAGAAATGCTGGTTTGGGCCGAAGGTAATTTGTCGTTCGGTGGGAGATGGGAGGGAGGTCGGCACCGTCACCGTGTCTGTTGTCGGCACCGTCGCTGTGTCTGTTGTCGGCACCGTCACTGTGTCTGGCGTCGGCACCGTTGCAGTGTCCGCCCCACCATTCCCACGGCCCTCCTCCCCGACTACGCTCTTACAGTTGGAAAGCGTCGCGAGGGAGATAGCGAGAATTGCGGAACTGCTGACGGCGGTGGCATTGAGTTTCATCATCTACGACCAGATCCGGTGCCCAGACAGAGCCTCGACCATACGATCTTTGCCGTGGAGGTTGGGGCGTCACCTCATCAAAGTAGGTGATTAAGACGGTCGTGAAGTGGGATAGATCACAAAGCTTTACAGGGAATGCAGGAGCGGCGCGCAGCAAGTATCAACTCTGGCAGATCACCCGCCTTATCACATATCCCAGCAATGATTTGAAGGATGCTACTGGCTTGATCCGGCGACACTCCGCTCGGTCGGCACCGGGGGCGCTTCGGCAAGGAGGCGTCGCACCCGTGACCTCGTGAGCCGTAGAGCTCGATGGTGTGGAGCATCCGTTCGTGCGGCAAGGTGCCCACGCTGTACTTGAGATCGAAGCGCGAGGCGCCGAGGTCGCGCACGGTCGCGGCGATCTTCTGGGCGACGGTCTCGGGCGAGCCGACGTACAGCGAGCCGATGGCGATCTCGCGCTCGTACTCGGCGCGGTTGGTCAGGGGCCAGCCGCGCTCGGAGCCGATCCGGTTGCGCATGACTGGTAGTGTGGCCAGAGGTCGTCTTTTGCCTGCGTGTCGGTTGGCCAAGGCCTCCCCACGACTTTCCGCTCGATGCGGCGATCCGGGA
>JBIOUY010000004.1:0-9134 GCA_044867445.1 Gemmatimonadales bacterium | reverse complement strand
CCCACTGCGAGGCGTGGCAGCTTGCTCTTGAGGAGCGGCTGCGGCTCTTCCTGGATGTGTGCGACGCGGTGCGCTACGCCCACCAGAACCTGGTGGTGCACCGCGATCTCAAGCCGTCGAACATCCTGGTGACCGCTGATGGGCAGGTGAAGCTGCTGGACTTCGGGATCGCCAAGCTGCTGGGGCCGGAGCAGCGGGGGGAGCCGGGACTGACCCAGACGGGGCTTCGGGTGATGACGCCGGAGTATGCGGCGCCGGAGCAGGTCGTGGGGGAGCCGGTGACGACGGCGACCGACGTCTATGCTCTGGGCGCGGTACTCTACGAGCTGCTCACCGGCCGCCGGGCACATCGTCTGGACTCGCACACTCCTGTGGAGGTGGAGCGGGTGATCTGCGAGGTCGAGCCGGAGGCGCCGAGCGCGGTCGCTACTGGTGCGCTCCGCAAGCGACTCCGCGGCGACCTCGACACCATCGTGCTCACAGCGCTCCAGAAGAAAGCCGAGCGGCGCTATCCGATGGTCGAGCAGCTGGCGAGCGACATCGCCCGGTTCTCGGGCGGACTTCCGGTTACCGCGCGGCCGGACACCTGGCGCTATCGGGCCACCAAATTCGTGGGCCGTCATCGTATCGGCGTCGCCGCTGCGGCCGCGATTGGGCTCTCCCTGGTCGCGGGGCTCGCGGGCACCATCTGGCAGACGCGGGTAGCGGCGGATCGAGCTCAGGTGGCCTCGGCCGAAGCGGCGAAGCAGCGGGCGGTGCGGGACTTCCTGGTGCAACTGTTCCAGGCTTCCGACCCTACGGAAGCGCGCGGGCGCAAGCTCACCGCGCGCGAGCTGCTGGAACGCGGCCGGCGGAGCATCGATACGGCGCTCGCCGGGCAGCCAGCGGTCCGCGCCGAGCTGCTCTCGGTGCTGGGAGCGGTTCACGGATCGCTCGGACTCTATCCTCAGAGCGACACGCTGTACGCCCAGGCAGTCGCGCTGACCCGGTCGACGTCAGGCAAAGACGACGCCGACCTCGCCAGTCGCCTCACCGACTGGGCCAACGTTCTGGTGGATCGAGATCAGTACGACCGGGCTGATTCCCTGCTGACCGAGGCGCTGGCGCGACTGCGGCGGCGCGGCGGAAGCGATTCGGCAATGGCGCGGCCGCTCCAGATCCTGGGCCGAGTTCAGGCATACCGGGGGAACAACCGCCGGGCGGCGGAGCTGCAGCGCGAGGCCCTGGCGATCGATCTCCGGCACCACGGCAGCCAGAGCCGTGAAGTCGCCGAGGACCTGGGCTACTTAGGCTATGCATTATCTCACACGGGCGATCTTCGGGGGGCGGACAGCGCCACTCGCGCGGCACTGGCGATCTGGCGCAAAGTGCTGGAGCCCGGAAGCCCGGCGCTGCTCGCCACCATCGCCGATCTGGCGAACGTGAATACGCTCCAGGGCAATCATCAGGAGGCGGAGCACCTGCTCCGAGAAGTGCTGGCAGGACGGCGCCAGCTCTACCCGAAGGGCCATCCGGAGATGGCTCAGGTGTTGGGCGAGCTGGCGTATTCGCTCAAGAGCCAGGGTCGCTATGCAGAGTCGGAATCGCTCTACGCACAATCACTGGAGATGTATCGAACGCTGCTGGGACCCAACCACTCCAACACGACGCGGATCCTCTACAATCTGGCTTCGCTGCATTACCGCGAGGGAAACTTGCCGGCGGCGGAGCGGGAGATGCGCGAGGCGGTCAACACGCTGCGACGCACGTTGGGGACAGAGGACGGGCACACTCTCGACGCGATCGACAACCTGGGTGTCTATGTCTGCGAGCAAGGCCGATACGACGAGGCAGAAGCACTCCTGCGCGAGGCGATGATCGGGCGGCGGAAGGTGCTGGGCGATTCGAGTCCCGCTGTGGCTCGCAGCCTGCGAAACACCGCCAGACTCGCGCGCCGGAGGGGCGATACAGGGAAGGCGGAGAAACTCCTCCGTGAAGCCCTGGCGATCGACCGCAAGACGGTGCCCCCAGGTCGCGAGGTCATCGCACGTGATCTCGCCGAGCTCGGGGCCGCGCTGAATGCTGGTGGCAAACCGGCGGAGGCGGAGCCACTTCTCAGAGAAGCGCTCGCCGCCCGGGCAGAGAATCCGCAGGTCCTGGCCCATGAGGGGATAGCCACCCAGAGGGAGTTGGGGTATTCGCTCATGCTGCAGGGACGATATAAGGAAGGGGAGGCGCTGCTGCTCGAGGCTTACCGCGGCTTCAGCGCGGGGCAAGACTACTGGAGCCGAAAGGGCAAACGGGAGACCGCCCAGCTACTGGCGGAGGTGCGCGGTAAGCGATAGAGCCTGCCCCGAGCGAAGCGAGGGGGCGGTAGGGCGGACAAGGAGCATCGGTGCCCTGCGGTCTCGCGCCGTGTACGACGCTCCCTCCGCGCCCTGCAGTCCACGCCGAGCAGGTCGCCCTGCTACTACGCCTCGGGCCGGATGGCGTGCACTGATGTGCGCTGCGGCGGGTACCCGCCGAAGGCGGGTGGAGCGCCCCCAGCGCTCGCCGCCTCGCCGATCGCCACTGGGCGGTGCTTACCGCCCTACCGCCCCCTCGCTTCGCTCGAGGCAAGCTTTACCGCCTTATGGCGTCAGCTGATCTGCTTACTCATCCTCCCGCGAAGTACGCTGGCAGTCCCGTGTCGGCGATTGTACCGTAAGGAAGGCGTAACCCACCGGACTCCGTGACCGACATCGCCGATCGCCTGCAGGCGGGCTTGGCCGATAGATACCGCATCGAGCGCCAGCTCGGCAGCGGCGGCATGGCGACGGTCTACCTGGCTGAGGATCTCAAGCACCAACGCCTCGTCGCCGTGAAGGTGCTCCGCCGGAGCTGACTGCGGCGCTCGGGCCGGAGCGGTTCCTCCGCGAGATCGACGTCGCGGCTCACCTCCAACATCCTCATATCCTGCCGCTCTTCGACTCCGGGCAGCTCGGCGACGGCTCTGGAGTCCTCTACTTCGTCATGCCCTACGTCGAGGGTGAATCGCTCCGGGCCCGGATCACGCGGGAGAAGCAGCTCCCGATCGAGGACGCGATCCGGCTCGCCCTGGAGGTCGCCGATGCGCTGAGCGCCGCCCACGCCTACGGAGTCATCCACCGCGATATCAAGCCCGAGAACATCCTGCTCGTCGGGAGCCCGTCGGGCGAGCGAAGCGCGACGGGTCGGGAGCCCTCTGGGCGGGTGCACGCCGTGGTCGCCGATTTCGGAATCGCCCGGGCGGTGAGCGCGGCCGGTGGCGAAAGGCTGACCGAGACCGGGATGGCGCTGGGCACGCCGCAGTACATGAGCCCAGAGCAGGCTACAGCCGGCGAGATCGACGGTCGGGCCGACATCTACTCCCTCGGCTGCGTGGTATACGAGATGCTGACCGGCATGCCGCCATTCACCGGGTCCACCGCCCAGGCGGTGATGGCACGGCACTCGTTGGAGACAGTGCCCCGCGTTCGCATAGTCCGGAGCGCCGTCCCAGAGGCACTGGAGCGGGTGGTACTCCGGGCGCTGGCGAAGGTTCCGGCTGACCGCTATGCCGGCGCTCGGGAGTTTGCCGACGCGCTCGCCCGGGCAGCCAGTAGCACGGAAATAGTTCCTCCCCCTGCACAGCGGCGGAGTTTGCGGATGGCTATCGCAGTCGTCGCCATCGGCGTGGCCGCCGCGGCCGGCGTGTGGTGGGGCATCGGCGGCATCCGGAACCGCCGGGTTGAATCCGGTCTGGCCGCAGGTGAGCAGGTACAGCGGCGAGTGGCCATTCTCTCCTTCGCGAACCTCTCGCCCGATACCTCCGACGCCTACCTAGCTCGGGGCGTCAGCGAGGAGATCGCCTCGCGATTGGGCGACTTTCCCGAGCTCAGGGTCGCAAGCGGCGGCTCGGTGGAACGCCTGGAGCGGGCCGACACCACTGACGTGCTGTACCGGGCCCGGGCTCTGGGTTTCGGCTACCTGGTGGAAGGGAGCGTTCGCCGGGTCAACGAACGGGTGCGCGTCTCGGTCCGCCTGGTCGATGCTGCCGATGGAGTGCGGCGATGGAATCGAAGTTACGACCGAGCGGCGACGGATCTCCTCGCGCTGCAGGACACAATCGCGGTCGAGGTGGCGCAGTCGGTGGTGGGCCACCTCATGCCCGGCTCCATTCCCGCTCGACCGCGAGATGGGCCGAGCCCCGCCGCGCACGACCAGTTGCTCCGAGGGAATTACTACCTGGCGCAACGCAACCCCCGCGGGCTTGCCCGCGCTATCGAAGCCTACACTGAGGCCACCCGGCTGGACTCGAGCTTTGCGCTGGCCTTCGCCAGGCTGGCGCACGCCCACGTGCTCTGCCTCGACTGGGGTTGGACCTACGAGGAGCTCACACCGGAAGGCCTGTTCGCGCGCGGGTGGGAGGCGGCGGAGCGTGCGGTGCAGCTGGATCCCAAGCTGGCCGATGCATGGCTTGCTCGGGGCGGCCTCCTCAGGTTCGGCAATCCACGCACGCTTGCGGGTGTCCGAGAAGCCATCCAGCGCGCGGTGGACCTCGACCCGACCAATGCGGAGGCGCACCACGAATTCGGCATGAGCCTGCGACTCCTGGACGAGGATTCCGCAGCCGCCGAGCAGTTTCGGCAGGCGCTGACGATCGAGCCCGACCGGCCGATGAGCCTGGTCCATCTCGCCTGGATCGACATGATTCGGCGACGGTATGGCAAGGCGCGGCGCTGGCTGGACAGCGCGGCGTCCGTGAACCAGGGCTTCTGGCAGGCGTACGCGGAGCGGGCGGCGCTTCGGCTGGTAAGGGGAGATACCGCAGGGGCGCGCGCCGACGCGCAGATGACTGTGCGGCTCAGGCCGGGATCGGATCCCCTCGCCGCGGAAGACGTGTTGACCGCCCTGGATCTCCGGAGCGGTGACATCGCCGCCGCGCGGACACGGTTGGCTCGACTCCGCGCGCTGTCACCGGGGCCGGAGGAACCCGGCGTGCATCAGGCGACCGCATGGGCCGCCGTCCTGGTCGCGGCCGGCCACAACCGAGACGCGATGGAATTTCTCGAGCGGGCTCGGGTCGCACCAACCCACCTTCGGTTCCATCTCAAGGAGCCCCGCTTCGACGCCCTCCGGGGGGACCCGCGCTTCCAGCGGCTAATGGAGCGGTTGCGAGCGCGGGAGAAGGCCCAGGCCTGACCAGTAGGACGGAGAAGACGGAGGGGACGCTCAGCTGATCTGCTTGGCGACGGGAGATGTGGGAAGGATGCGGAAACGGAACCGCTGCTCGACCAGCTGGCGCACGGTCTTTCCGGCCTTCTTGGCCGGCCGGAAGCGCATCTCGCCGAGGGCGGTGAGGACTGACGCGGTGAAACGGGGATCGTCGCTCTGCAGCACTTGGATCGTGGTGGTGTCTACCCGGCCGGTCGCGTCTACCACGTACGTCGTCTGAACCTGGCCTTCGGTACCTCGTGCGGCCAGCTCGCTGGGGTAGACCGGCGCGGCGGTCTCCTCGAAGCGCTCCACCATCTGGTCGACCTCGAGCACGCTGAAGGCGGTGTCGGACAGAAACGCCGGGGGACCGAAGGGCACCTCTCCCTGGACCCTGCTCCGCTGACCCGAGCGGGGGCGACCATACGAGCGCCCTCCCACTTGCCCACCGTCGCCCGGCCCGGTGAGCTCGAGGCCGCCGTCGAGAAGACCTCCAGGCCTCCCGAATTGGAAGACTTCGGTCTGACGCGACTGCACGTCCATCCGGTCGGGCGGCAGGAGGAAGAGCGCTCTGGCCTCCCGCTCGTCGGTCGGGAGCAGCCGGCCGACCTCGGTCGCGCCCACGGCGAACCACATCAGGCCCGCATGCAGGAGCATGCTCGCGAAGGCACACTCCGCGGTATGGAAGAAGCTGCGCTCGGATTCCAGAAGGGTGACGTGCATGCTCGTCCGCTGGACGACGGGAGACACCGCAGTTTACCTATGTGACGTCAAACCGCCCCCGGTAAGACACGGGCGGTAGAGCCTGCCCCGAGCGTCGCGAGGACTTCCGGAGTTCTGACCTGCGGCTAGCGCCGAGCCTCGACGGGCGTGCGTCCGTCGATTGGGGGAGATTTGACCAGCCAGGCGGCGACGCGCCCCTTCAGCGAGGGTGTCCCCGGAAGCCCCGCAGCGCAGGCGCGGGTGAGGCAGGCTAACTCTCAGGGGTTGACGACGATGGTGCCCGTGAATCCTGGGAACTGTGCCGGCGGATGGATGCTGCAGTGGTACGGAAAGGTGCCGGCCTGCATGAAGGTGAACTCGAAGGTTCCGCCAGCAGCGCTCGCACTGCTCAGGCTCACACCGTTTGAGGAGTGAAGAGAGTACCCACCACCGCCACCGCCGCCACCGCCGCCACCACCGCCACCACCAGCACCACCGCCACCACCGCCGCCGCTCGGTGGCGCCAACGTACCACTCCCCCAGACCCCGTTATCGCTGGTCGTCGTATGGGCAGATGGACCATTATTGGTCCAGCGCACGGTAGCGCCCACCTTGATCGTTACGGCGGCTGGGGAGAAGGAGAAGTCTTGAATGGTCACGTCCGCAGGTGCGGCACTGGGTGACGTCGACGAGCTACCGCAGGAATTGAGCAGTGCAGCAACGAATACGGTCCCGATCACCGCGACGAGCGAGCGCATACCCTGAGCCTTCACCAAGTTCGCAGCCTGTCGACTCCTCCTACAAGAGTAGAGCGTGGGAGATTGAGGAATATTCCCGTGCTTCAAATTGAGACATTGACCCAAATGGGAAGCGCGTACTCGGCGATCGGGTGGCGGCTCATGCGACTATCGTCGGCAAGTGGACTTCGAGACAGACCCAGCGGTCGTGGCGGAGGTCCTGGGCCAGATAGACGGTGGCCATCCCGCCCGCACTAATCTCTCGGTCGAGCCGGTAGCGGTCCGCAAAGGCGGATTGGAGCCGGGTCAGCAGCCCGGGCATGGGGATCTCTGAGAGGGATGATTTCCACCAGCCGCCCTTGTCAGCGGGCCGCTAGACCATTCGCCCCCGCCGGGATCCCTGACACGCCCGCGAGCGCCGTGAGGCTACCGTCACTCTCGACCTGGAACGCGCTGATCGCCCCTGACCCCGAGTCGAGCGAGTAGAGGTATCGATCCCCGTTGGACAGAGCGAGATCGACAGGGGCGGCGCCGGCCACGCCGGTGATGCCGTCCGGGTCCAGCAACGAGAGGCTGCCATTCTTCTCGATCCGGTAGCCGCTGATGTTCCCACTGCCGGTGTTCGACGTGTAGGCGAAGCGCCCGTCTCCCGTGATCACCACCCAGCAGGCCGCGGTCTGGGTGGTACCAACCGACTCGCTTACCACTTCCAGCATTCCGTTGGCAAGAAGCTGATAGGACGACAGCGCGCTCGCGCCCGGGGCACCCCCGAATGCCTCGGACACAACCAGCGTCTGGTGGCGATCGAACGCGAAACCGAACGGCGTGGCCCCCACCGACGGCTGCGCCTTCGGCCCGCTGGGGAGACCGGCGTCGTTCACCTGGTAGATGCTGATGGTATTGGCAGCCTTCTCGGTGACCAACAGCTGCGTGCCATCAGGGCTAAACTCGATCTGGGCTGGGTCTGAAGCGGAGGTGCTGAGCGGTCTGGTAGAGGCTGACAGCGGATCGAGCCTCCCATGCACGTCCAGCCGGAAACCGCTGATGTTGCCGGACCCTCCGGCGTTGAGGACGTACACCAGACCGCGGAACAGGGTCACGCTGATCGGCCGCTGGCCACCCGATGGCACCCGGTCCAGCAGCTCGAGGCCGTTGGACGTCACTGCGAACACAGAGATTTCGTTGCTGCCGGCGTTGACTACGAGGAGCCGGCGGTTCTCGTGCGCCAGCACGACGCCTCCCTGATTGCCCAGACCGCCACCAGTGCCGGTCCCCCCGGTGGAGAAGGCTTGGGGTGCTGAGAGCCCTCCATCGGCGGCGCGGGCCAGGACCAGCACCTGGTTGCCGGCGGTGGCGTTGGTGGCCAGGTAGACCGCCCCGGCGGATCCCTGACCACTGGATGCGGAAACCTCAGGGCTGTCGCCCGATGCAGTGACTGCCTCGGTGTCCGAGCATGCCCCGACGGCGGCTGCGAGCACTGCGGTAAACAGAACCTTCGACATGTCGTTCATGACTGTGACCTCCCGGATCGGCTCGCTCGGGCTCCATGCCAGGTGGGCTGGAAAACCGCCATCCGCTGTGATGACGTCTATTTGTTAGTGAACAGCGGGCGCAACGGGAAAATTCCGGCGAGATCACATGGCTTCGAAGCCAGACCCGAGCGTCGAAGGGAAACGTGCGGCGTTCGAGGCAGCGGCGGTGCCGTTTATGCAGTCGCTATACAACACGGCGCTGCGGCTGACACGCCGAAACGAGGACGCCGCGGACCTGGTCCAGGAGACCTACCTGCGGGCCTACCGCACCTTCGAGAACTTCACCCCCGGAAGCAATTGCAAGGCGTGGTTGTTAACCATCCTGTATTCGATCTTCATTAACCAATACCGTCAGGCGAAGCGGCGGCCACCGATGGAATCGCTGGAAGAGCGGTTCCACCACGTGCCCCAGCCGGATGACGCGGCTTTGGACGCCACCATGGTCGAAGGGTGGGGATCGCGCTGGAGCCCCGAAGTGGAGCGCGCCCTGCGGCAGTTGCCGGAGAATCTGCGCGTCCCGCTCTTGCTGGTGGACATCGAAGGATTGTCGTATGAGGAAGCCGCGTCGGCCTTGGGCTGCGCAGTCGGCACGGTCGGGTCACGCCTGTATCGCGGTCGCAAGGCGCTCTTCGTCATGCTGCGGGAGTTCGCCCACCACGCCGGCTACGGCAAAAGTGGCTCACTCGATCCATGACCGACTCGACGAATCACCTCGGCCTCACGCTGCAGGACTTCCTCGACGACCGGCTCGATGCCACTCGACAGGCAGAGGTCCGGGCGCACCTCCAAGGTTGTGCCCAATGCCGCGGTGAGTTGGAGGCCCTGCGGTGGGTACGGGATGTCGCGCTCAAGCGGCTGCCGGCCGAGGCGGTGCCGCCGGCACTGGCTGGCCGAGTCGCCAGTGCGCTCGATGAGGCCGATCGGCAAGCTCGGCCTGCCGCAGGACCAACCGGTTGGCGGCGGGGGTGGA
>JBIOUY010000003.1:0-7643 GCA_044867445.1 Gemmatimonadales bacterium | reverse complement strand
TGGCAGCGGCACTGGTGGCCGGTGGCGTAGCATTGACCTCGCACGGAGCCAAGGCCAGCACCAGGGCGGCGGCCAACATGAGCCCGGAGCCGCTGAGCAACTGGATCTTGAGTCTGTTGGAAGATGGCGCCGCGGTGTTTCTCGCCTGGATGGCCGGAGCGCACCCACTGATCACCGCTGGGGTGGTCGTGGTCCTGGTCATCTTGGCAGTTCTGGTGATCTGGAAGCTGTTCGGTTTCCTGCAGCGTGCGTGGAGTAAAATCGTTGGGAGGCGTAGAGCCGAAGGCGCGGCGGTGAAGCAGTGAGCAGTGAGCAGTAAAGCTGTAAGCAGTAAGGGGGGAGCAGTCGGCGGCAAGAAGTGAGGAGAGCGCCTCATCCCGAGCGTAGCGAGGGACCCACTCGACGGTTGTCGAAGCCAGGTCGAGTAGGTCCCTCGGTCGCATGCGCTCCCTCGGGATGAGGACTTGCTCTATCTCGCTCCCTTACTTCTCACCGCTCACCCCTTACTCCTCACTGCTTACTTCTCACTTCTCACTTCTCACCGTTGTTCCGTCATCCCAGCCTCGCCCGAACCCGTCCCCCCACGCCAATGCCCAGCCGACGGGCTGCGGAACCGTCACGCACAGCGATCTCGATCGCCCCTCCCGAGCCGACAAATGCCAGGAGTCCCCCGGTCGGCACGTCGGCGAAGGTCCGCCGCAGCGGGCCGATGTCCAGGCCTTCGATTTCGACGGTGGCATACGAGGGAACCAGCTCCGGAGTGAGACTGGTCACCAGGCTCCCGAAGCGATCGACATACACGATCTCGCCTACGACCGTCTTGCCTTCGTGATATGCCTCTCGGTACCTCAGACGCTCAGGGATTCCCTTGAAGGCCTCGCCAAGGGTGTGCAACGCCGCTCCGGAGGCAAGCGCGGCTGCCGCGGGGGCAAAGAGATCGCGCCCATGAAAGGTGGGCGAGGCGCCGGCCGGCGTCGGGAGCGAAACGATCTTCACTTCGCTGTCTTTCAGCACCGAAGTGAAGAGCCCGTTGTCCGGCCCCACGAACCAATGTCCCGCGGCCGCCAGTGCGAGGGCGGCTCGACTGCTGCCGACCCCCGGATCCACCACCGCAAGGTGCACCGTGCCCACCGGAAAGTGATGCCAGGTGCGGGACAATAAGTATGCGCCCGCCCGCACGTCCCCGGGCGGGACCGAATGGGTCACATCAACCAGCGAGACGTCCGGTGCGCCTCGGTAGAGAGCGGCCTTCATCTCGGCAACATACGAATCGGTGGTGCCGAAATCGGTGAGCAAGGTGATCAGTTGCATGGTCGAAAGGTATCACGCCTTGGCCTGCTCCCACCTGCCCCGTACCCAGAGGCCGGTCATCGCGGCGCCACGTGCAATCGCCGTGAACGCGAGCATCCACCACACTCCCGTCAGTCCGAACGCGGGCGCCACCCACGAGGCGAGCGGGACCCGGAGTGCGCTGATCCCGACGACGACCGTCATGGTCCAGAGGGTATACCCGGCCCCGGTCAGTCCGCCCTCGAACACATTCTCGAAGGCAATGGCGAGCTGGGCTACGCCGGCAGCCCGCAGGTACAGAGCAGTCGCGGCGATGATGGTGGAATCGCTACTAAAGACACCCGCCAGGAGCTCGGGGACGGTGACAAACAGGACGGCGAAGCACAGCGTCGGCATGGCTGCGAGCCGCAACGTGAGCCAGCCGGCCTGGCGGGCGCGCCCGGGAAGACCGGCACCCAGGTTCTGTCCCACCAGAGTCTCCGCGGCCAACCCGAAGCCGACGCAGACCATGTAGCTCACTCCTTCGATCTTGTGTCCCACACCCAGGGCCGCGATCGCCGCGGTCCCAAAGCTCGCCACCACCCGTACCAGCAGGATGTAGATCACGCTGAACAGCACCCCGGTCATCATGGTGGGGAGCCCAATGCGCCCGATAGTGCGCGCCACCGGAAGGCTGAACTCCAGCCGAATCCCGCCGCGCCGCCGCAGCAGGACCAATCCCACCAAGAACGACAATCCCCGAGTGAGCACCGTGGCCAACGCCGCACCATAGACGCCCAGTGCCGGGATCGGCCCCCAGCCGAGGATCATGAGTGGGTCGAGGAAGAGATTGAGCAGAACCGACGCGCCGAGCAGAAAGAAAGGGGTGCGGGTATCCCCCGCGCTCCGAAAGGCGGCAGTCACCACGAAGTAGCCGTAGACCAGAATGGCCCCGATGAGCTGTACCACCAGGAAGTCGCGCGCCAGGGCTGCCACCTCCCCTCGAGTGCCCATGATCCGGAAGATGGGACCGAGGGCGAGCACCCCGCCCACTCCAACCACTGTGCCTAACATGATCGCCATCCAGAGAGCAGTGCCCGCGGCGCGGGCTGCGGCAGCTGGATTGCGCTCACCGTGGCGTCGGGCGGAGACGGCGGTTAAGCCGACCCCGATCAGCTCACCGATCGATACCTGGATCCAGACGGTATAGCTGGCGAGCGACACCGCGGCGAGAGCGTTGGCGCCCAAGGTGCGGCCCACCCAGAAGGTGTCGGTGATATTGAACAGGACTTGGAAGAGTGTGGTGCCGACGGCGGGCAGCGCCAAACGAAGGATGGCGGGACGAAGCGGTCCATCGATGATACCGGTTTCGGCCGGAGCGGCGAGAGGGGGTGAAGCGTCCTGATGTTCCGCGTAGAGACCGGGAGGAACGGGGAGCGATTCCTCCGCCGGGTAGAGCGGCTTCAACCTCGAAGGATGGGCAGAGCGACTCCGCGGCCTGCCGATTTTTCTTGCAGCGCTTCCGCGATGTGGCGCAGGCTGGCGGCGGCCGGGCTCTCGGGCTCCGCGACCAGAATTGGATGTCCGGCGTCGGCCAGCTCGGCCAGGCGCGGCTGGAGCGGGACGCTGCCGAAGAGCGGCGCGCCAACCTCATCGGCCAGCCGCTGCCCGCCGCCGGCGGAAAACAGCTCGATCCGGCGACCCGTCTCCGGATCAGTGTAGGCGCTCATGTTCTCCACCACCCCGAGGACAGGGACTCCGACCCGCTCGAACATCTTGGCCCCGCGGAGCGCGTCGCCTACAGCCATCTCCTGGGGAGTAGTGACGATCACGGCCCCTGAGACATGGGTCGCCTGTACCAGAGAGAGCTGCGCATCGCCGGTACCCGGGGGAAGATCGACGATAAGATAGTCCAGCGTCCCCCAATCGACATCGCGCAGGAACTGCTGGACGATCTTCATGATGATAGGACCGCGCCAGATGGCTGGCGCGTCCCGCTCCACCAGAAAGCCCAGCGACATCAGCTTGACCCCATGCGCCTCGATGGGCTGGATCTTGCCGCCCAACACCGGCGGACGGTCGAACACCCCGAACATGCGGGGGACGTTGGGACCATAGATGTCCGCGTCCATCACCCCCACCTGAAGCCCGGCCTGAGCCAGGGCCACCGCCAGATTCACCGCGATGGTCGACTTGCCCACACCGCCTTTGCCGGATGAGACGGCAATGATTCGACCCAACGCCGGCTGTTCCGGTGCGGGCGGGGGCGATGGAACGCCCAGGGGAGGCCCAGGTGGCCCATGGCTCACCCGCGCGGGACCCGCGGGATTGGTGACATTGATCTTGAGGTCTTCCCGGCGAACACCCTCGATGGCCTGGACAGCCGCCCTGGCTTGGCGAACCAATGTCGCGGGATCTTCGGGAGCGAGCAGGAAGGTGAAGCTGACCTTGCCGTCGTCCGTGACTGCGAGGTCTCGGACCATCCCGGCCGAAAGGATGTCGTTCTCCAAGCGAGGATTCTGGATCCGGGCTAGCGCCGCGGCAACGCGCGCCTCCAGCGGCTCCACCACTAGAGCGCCTCCACGTGCTTGACCTCAGGCACCATCTCCCGGAGCCGGCTCTCGATACCCTGCTTCAGCGTCACGGTGGATGCCGCACAACCATGACAGGTGCCCCCCAGGCGGAGAAGGAGGATTCCTTCGCTCTCATCGAAGTCCACGACCTCGACCTGCCCGCGATGGGAGGCGATGTAGGGTCGGAGCGTGTCCAGGGTCTGCTCGATGCGATCGATGGTGTCCATGTCAGGTCGTGGTAATTCCTAGTGATTAACTCAGAAATATAATCCCGCTTGAGACCGGTCAACCAGCCTGAGCCCGAACGGCGCCATTGGAACCGAGATAGGCGCGCGCCGCCGTGAGCACCGTCGCCTGAACTTCCGCCATGGAGCCAGGCAAGGCTAGTCCCGCCGCCTTAGTGTGGCCTCCACCTCCGAACGCCTTGGCAAATGCCGCCACGTCGACGTCGCCGACCGACCGGAGCGAGACCTTGACCCGTCCCTGGCTCACTTCGCGGAAGAGTAATGCCATCCGGACACCTTCGATGGTCCGAGGAAACTCCACCACCCCGTCGAGATCGTCGGACGACACACCCAATCGCTCGATGGCGCCCGGCGGCACTGTCACCCAGGCCAGCCCGTGCTCCGGCTCGACCACCAGTGTCTGGAGAGCCTCGGCGAATAGCCGGGGGCGCCCTTCTGGTGCTCTAGCATAGACCTCCAGGTAGATCTCCTCCGGATCGACCCCTGTCTCGAGCAGCTCGGCAGCGACCCGTAGCGTCCGTGGCCGGGTGTTGCTGAAGCGGAACCCGCCGGTGTCAGTCAGTATCGCCACGTACAAACCACGGGCAGCCGCCTGAGTGAGGGGCCACCCATTGGCCAGGGCCAGCTCGAAGATGAGCTCGCCCGTGGCGGCAGCACCCGGGTCCAGATATCGAGGCCCCGGCGGCAGGATCCCGGTGCTCACATGGTGGTCCACGCATCCGACAGGCACGCCTCGCTCACGCACCGTGTGACTCAGCATCCCAAGCCGGTCGAGATCCGAGATGTCCAGCACGATGATGTGATCCGCTCGCCGCAGCTCCTTCACGGCCTCGGCAGTCCGATCGGCGCCCGGAAGATCATCGAACAGAAAGCTGAACCGCGACGGGGTCGCGGTAGGGTTGGTGACGACCGCATCCACTCCGACAGCTCGCAACAGATGAACCAGCCCCGCCTCGCTGCCCAGTCCATCCCCATCCGGGTTGACGTGCGTCGTAAGGCACACCCGCTGCCCACGGCCGAGCCCCTGTGCAAAGGTCCGAGCCGCGGCGAGTTTGTCGGGGGGAAGGGTCAGGGGCACGGGAAAGTGAGAAGTGAGAAGTAAGAAGTGAGCTCATGGCTAGCTGTTAGGCTGTTAGCCCTCCTCCGTAAGGAGTAAGGAGTGAGGAGTGAGGAGTAAAGAGCGGTGGCTCGAGCTGCGCTTCGGCCCCCTCCGCTGCGCTCCAGGGTGACACCCTCCTTACTCCTCACTCCTTACTTCTCACTGCTCACTACTCACTTCTTACTTCTCACTGCTTACCTCTGGTTGGCAAGCTGCACCTTCGAGTGGCGGCGGCCATAGAGGAAATAGATCGCCAGGCCAATGGCCATCCAGATGATGAGCCGGGCCCAAGTATCTACCGGCAGGCCGGCCATCAGATAGAAGCAGGCGAGGATCCCCGCGATGGGGACGAAGGGGACGAAGGGGGTGCGAAACGGACGGGCGCGGGAAGGATCGGTGTAGCGGAGCACCAGTACGCCGGCGCATACGATGGCGAACGCGAGCAGGGTCCCGATCGAGACCAGCTCACCCAGCAACCCGATCGGCAACAGGCCGGCAAAGGCCATGGCCGCAACTCCGGTGATGAGGCTCGCGAGCCACGGAGTCCGGAAGCGCTGATGCACCACGCTGAACACCGGAGGCAGCAACCCGTCTTTAGACATGGTGTAGAAAATCCGCGGCTGGCCCAGGAGCATCACCAGGATCACGGAGGACAGGCCGGCAATGGCGCCGATCTTGACCACGGGACGAAGCCAGGTAAGGCCCGGGCCTGCGGCGTTGATGCCGACGGCGATCGGATCGGGCACGTTGAGCTGGGTGTATTTGACGATGCCGGTAAGCACCAGCGCGACCGTGATGTACAGGACGGTACAGATAGCCAGCGAGCCCAGGATCCCAATGGGCATGTCTCGCTGGGGATTCTTGGTTTCCTGTGCCGCGGTGGATACCGCATCGAATCCGATATAGGCGAAGAAGATCACTCCTGCGCCGCGCACGATGCCATCCCACCCGTACTTGCCCGGCCCTGTCGCAGGCGGAATGAACGGCTCCCAGTTCTCCTTGTTGATGTACCCGATACCAAAAGCGATGAACAGCAGGACGACGGTCAGCTTCACGATGACGACGAAGTCGTTGAAGGTCGCCGACTCGCTGATCCCGATGATGAGCAGGATGGTGATGACCCCCACGATCACCATGGCAGGAACGTTCAGCACGGCCCCGGTACTGCTCCAACCCTCGGTGAAGAGACGCCACACGTTGAGGCCGGCGTCGGGTGGTGCGGAGTGGGTGTAGGGAGCGGAAGTGAATTCGGAAGGAAAGTTGATGCCCAAGTCACGAAGGAACGAGACCACGTATCCCGACCAGCCGACCGCGACGGTCGAGGCGGCGAAGAGATACTCCAGAATCAAGTCCCACCCGATGATCCAGGCGAGCAGTTCCCCCAACGTCGCGTAGCCGTACGTGTAGGCCGACCCGGCAATAGGAATCATGGCCGAGAACTCGGCATAGCAGAGTCCGGCGAGCGCGCAGGCGGTGCCCGCCAGGATGAACGAATACACGATGCCCGGACCGGCGTAGTTAGCCGCGGCTTGACCGGTGAGCACGAAGATGCCGGCCCCAATGATCGCCCCGATGCCGAGGGCGACGAGGTTGATCGAGCCAAGCGCTCGCTTGAGGCTCTGGTCGGAGGCGACCTCCGCCTGGAGCGCCGAGACATCCTTCCGCAGGAACAGGCTCATGGGCCACCCAGTGAGAAGTGAGAAGTGAGAAGGACGAGCCAGCGCGCGTGTCTCGGGCGAGCAGCGAGAGCAAGAATGGTCATACGCGACCTTCTCACTTCTTACTTCTCACTTCTCACTTCTGTTCACGCGCTGTAATTCGGAGCTTCTCGAGTGATGGTGACATCATGCGGGTGCGATTCGCGCAGGCCGGCCGAGGTAATCTGGATCATCTCGACGTCGCATTGGAGTTGGGGAACGGAGGCCACCCCGCAGTAGCCCATCCCACTGCGCAAACCGCCCACCATCTGGTAGAGCACATCGGAGACCGGCCCCTTATAGGGTACCCGTCCCTCGATCCCTTCCGGCACCAGCTTAGAGGGCGCCATCTCGCCCTCCTGGAAATACCGATCAGCTGAGCCGTCCTGCATGGCGGAGAGACTCCCCATGCCACGGATTATCTTGTAGCGGCGGCCTTCGGCCAGTACCGACTCTCCGGGACTCTCCTCCGTGCCGGCCAGCATCGAGCCCATCATGACGGAGGACGCTCCAGCAGCCAAGGCTTTCACCACGTCACCGGAGTACTTGATACCGCCGTCGGCGATCAAGGGAACATCCTCCGCGCCGCGCAAGGCATCCATGATTGCGGTGACCTGAGGAACGCCGACGCCGGTGACCACGCGGGTAGTGCAGATGCTGCCCGGCCCGATGCCGACCTTGACCGCGTCCACTCCCCTATGCACCAGCTCTCGCGCGCCGGCCTCGGTAGCCACGTTGCCGGCGATCAACTGGACCTCGG
>JBIOUY010000002.1:0-2058 GCA_044867445.1 Gemmatimonadales bacterium | reverse complement strand
ACGTCGGGCGCGCGCAGCTCGATGAGCTTCTTCAGGCGGTTGTTCCGGTTGATGACGCGCCGGTACAGGTCGTTCAGGTCCGAGGTGGCGAAGCGGCCGCCGTCGAGCGGCACCAGCGGACGCAGCTCGGGCGGGATGACCGGGATGACGTCGAGGATCATCCATTCCGGCTTGTTGCCCGACTTGCGGAAAGCCTCCACCACCTTGAGCCGCTTGGCGTACTTGATCTTCTTCTGGACGGAGTTCTCCGTGCGCATGCGCTCGCGCAGGTCCACCGCGTCCTTCTCCACGTCCACGCGGCGCAGCAGCTCCTTGATGGCCTCCGCCCCCATGGCCGCGCGCATGCGGGGGTACTTCTCGCGCAGCTGCCGGTAGCGCTCGTCCGTCACCAGCTCCTGCTTCTTGACCTCGGGCGAGTCGCCGGGGTCCACTACCACGTAGGACTCGAAGTAGAGGATGCGCTCCAGGTCGCGCAGGCTGATGTCCAGCAGGTGCCCGATGCGGCTGGGCAGCCCCTTGAAGAACCAGACGTGGCTGACCGGGCAGGCCAGCTCGATGTGGCCCATCCGCTCGCGCCGCACCTTGGACTGCGTGACCTCCACCCCGCACTTGTCGCAGATCACCCCGCGGTGCTTCATGCGCTTGTACTTCCCGCAGAGGCACTCCCAGTCGGTGATGGGGCCGAAGATCTTGGCGCAGAAGAGACCGTCCCGCTCCGGCTTGAAGGTCCGGTAGTTGATGGTCTCCGGCTTGGTGACCTCGCCGTGGGACCAGGACCGGATCTTCTCCGGGCTGGCCAGGCGGATCTTGATCGAGTCGAAATCGATCACCACTCGGCCCAGCTCGACGTTGGGCCTCATGGGCATCATCAGACTCATTTGTTATCTACCTCTGTATGAACCGCGATAAACGGACGCCTCCGAATGATTCGCCTCAGTGCGCCTTGCTCTTGATCAGCTCAACGTCCAGGCACAGGCTCTGCAGCTCCCGGATGAGGACGTTGAACGACTCGGGCAGGCCGGGCGTGAGCACGGTGTCGCCCTTGACGATGGCCTCGTAGATCTTGGCCCGGCCGTAGACGTCGTCGGACTTGGCCGTGAGCAGCTCCTGGAGGATGTGGGCGGCGCCGTAGGCCTCCAGGGCCCAGACCTCCATCTCCCCGAAGCGCTGGCCGCCGAACTGGGCCTTGCCCCCCAGCGGCTGCTGGGTGATGAGGGAGTAGGGGCCGATGGAGCGGGCGTGGATCTTGTCGTCCACCAGGTGCGACAGCTTCAGCATGTAGATGTAGCCCACGCTCACGCTCTGCTCGAAGCGCTCGCCCGTCATGCCATCGATGAGCTCGGTCTTGCCCGCCTTCAGCAGGTTGGGCCGCAGGGGATTGCGCTCCTTCTCCCGCTCGCCGGCTTGAACCAGGTAGCCCTTGATCTCCTTCTCCGTGGCCCCGTCGAAGACCGGGCTCGCGAAGTGCAGGCCCAGGGCCTTGGCCGCCCAGCCCAGGTGCGTCTCCAGGATCTGGCCCACGTTCATGCGCGAGGGCACGCCCAGCGGATTGAGCACGATCTCCACCGGGGTCCCGTCCGGGAGGTACGGCATGTCCTCCTCGGGCAGGATGCGGGCGATGACGCCCTTGTTGCCGTGGCGGCCCGCCATCTTGTCGCCCACGGAGAGCTTGCGCTTCATGGCCACGAAGACCTTGACCAGCTTGATGACGCCGGGCGGGAGCTCGTCCCCGCGCTTCAGCCGGCTCTCCTTCTCCGCGAACAGGGCCTTCAGGACCTCGATCTGGCGCTCGGTCTTGTCCACGACCTCCGACAGCTCCGACTCCACGTCCTCGTCGTCCCGCCCCTTGAGCCGCAGCTTCAGGATGTCGGAGTGGCGGAGCTTCTGGAGGGCCTCCCGGGTGAGCTTCTGGCCCTTCTTGACGACCTTGTCCCCCTTCGTGTTGACGAGCTCGGACAGCGACGTCTTGCCGTCGAGCAGGTCCTCGATCCGCTTGTCGCGCTCGTCCTGGAGGATGCGGATCTCGTCCTTGAGGTTCTTCTCCATCATGAACAGCTC
>JBIOUY010000001.1:0-5506 GCA_044867445.1 Gemmatimonadales bacterium | reverse complement strand
GCTGGCGCGCGCGACTCCTGAGTCTCGCGCTCCAGTCGATTCCCGCGTTCCCGTGCCTCGGCTTCGCGGTCTTCCTCCTCTCGACGATCGGTCCGCCGACCCATCCCGGCGAGGCGACCGGCGGATTCGAGCGCACTTTCGCGCTCGTGTTTAGCCTCGCCGGCGCGTGCCTCATCGGGTATGCCTGGTGGGACACGCGGCGCTACCTGGTGCCGCGGCAGACCAGCGTCACCCTCGCTTTCGACTTCAGCCCCGACGTCTCCGACGTGCTCGACCACGGTGAGCGCCGCGTCTACGCGATGCGCGACCAGGCCTTCGCCGAGGCGTTCACGGCGCTCAATCGGGACCGGGTCTGGCAGCCGGATCCGTCGGCGGAGCGGGCGGAGATGCGGGTCTGGATCGCGTGCGCGGTCTTTCTCGCGATCGGTGCGCTCGCGGCGGCGCTGCTCAACCGGTAGCGATCAGCCGCTGTCCGGCCCGCGCGGCTACGATCCCTGCCGCCCTCGCGAATTCGAGGCGGTCACGGATACCCCGACGGAGCGGGCTGTTTCCGTGGCTAGTGTCTGATGCTGCTGCACTGTTGGCAGCAGGCTGGACGCCAACTGCTTCAGCGACGCCACCCGACCGCTCTCGGATTCCTGCTGGAACAGATGCACAGCTTCGCCATGGTCGTTCACCATCTCGGCCATGTAGTTCTTGTCGAAGGAGGAGCGGCCACTGCTGGAGAATCGCTCGAGTACCTGCTTGTGTTGTCGGAGCATGACGGGCGCAGGGTAGGCCGCCTGTTTCGCCCCTGCCGCGAGCTCCTCGTTCACCTTCGAATAGTCGGTCAGCATCCGTTTGGCGAAATCCCTGACGACGGGGCTGGACCCCTTCTTCTCCGCCAGCTTCCCGAGCTTCACCTGTAGCAGACCGAGGCTGCCGGCCATCTGGATGAAGCTGCTGTCCGTGGCCAGCATAGCCTGCTGCGCGACCGCCTGCGCGGGACCCACCGTGGCGCTCAGTAACAAACCGGTAACCGCTGCGGGAGCCAGAAACTTGACGAGCATACTCTGATCCTTTCGCGTTGTGGCGCAGTCGAGTTGATCCGTGGTCCCGGATTAGACGGCCGGTTGCCGCAGATGGTTTCGTCTGCTGGTGGCGTCGGGAGTCCAACGTGCTCAAGGTGGGCCGCTGAAGATGTTGGGCGCGGTGCGATTCGGTGTCCAGGTTAGCGGTCGCCGGGCGTTCAGCCCTCGATTTCGGGAAGCAGCTGATATGTCAGCGGGACCCAGCGGTAAGCCGAGCCTGCCTTCTGCACGAACCCGACGGAGGGGAATGACGTGTGGTACCCCACCACCGGCAGCCGCTCGGCCGCCGCCATCTCGTAGATCCGCCGCCGCGTCGCCGCGCCGCGCTCCTTGTCCATGTCGAACAGCGCGTGCCACTCCGGATGCGCCAGCGACGCCACCTCGTGGTGCGCGCAGTCTCCCCAGAACAGAAGCCGCTTTCTGGCACTCTCTATATGGAAGGCGAGATGCCCCGGCGTGTGCCCGAAGGCCTCGACCACGTGGATGCCGGGCACCACCTCCTCGTCCGGCTCCACGAAGCTCATCCGATCCGCCACCGGCCGCACGTTGGCCTGGAACATCCGGCTCGACTTATACTCGTTGGCATCCGGCGGGAGCGAGCTGTAGTCGGCCCGTGACCAGTGGTCGAACTCCATCTGGCCGATGACGTAGCGGGCCCGCGGGAAGAGCGGTGTGCCCTGCTCCATGATCCCGCCGGCGTGGTCCGGGTGCAGATGGCTCAGGACAACGACGTCCACCTGCTCGGGGCTGTATCCGGCGGGCCCGAGCGTCTGGGACAGCCGGCCGCCGTGGGGCCGGGGCACGAAGCCGCCCCCTCCGTTCCCGGTGTCGAACAGGACCAGCTCCCGGCCGGTGTGGACCAGCACCGGCGTGAAGCCGGGCCGGAACTTCTTCTCCGGCAGCAGGCTCTCGCGCATGAGCTGCTCCACCTCCGCGGCCGGCCGGTCCTCGCCGACGATCGGCCAGGGCCCGTCGATTACGGCGTCGGCGTCGGAGATCATGGTCACCTCGAAATCGCCGAGCTGGAAGCGGTAGAAGGCGGGCTGTGCGGGGCCGAGTCGGGGCGCGGGTAGGGCGGCCGGGCGCGAGGCCGAGCCGGCGGCGCAACCGCCGAGCAGGTGGCCGGCCGCGAGGGCGGCGCCGGTGGCGAGCACCTGGCGGCGGGTGACTCGGGTGGCGAGCTCGAGCATGGCGGATCCTTTCGCCTGGAGACGGGATGGACGCTGACTTGGAGAGACCCACCCTATCGAGCCCGTGCGGCAGGCGCTTGTATGAACGTGCTGCGCCGGCAGCAGCGCCGCCGGCCGGTGGCGAGCTCAACGCGCTGTGGCACCTGGACGAGGGGCGCACGTTCTTCGCTGGCCCGCTCGACTACAACGCCAGCCACCAACACGGCGCGCCGGTGTATCTCGCGGGGCTCTACGGCAGTTTCGGTCTCAGGATGGAAGGGGGCCGGTGGCTCTCGGTGCGCACGGCGGTCATCCCCGCGGGGGTCCGGCACGAACTCCACCTCGGCGGACAGCCGATCGGGGTCTTCTACATCGAACCCGACCTCGCGGGCGCGGACGCGCTGACGCCGCTGGTGCGCGACACGAGCGAGGACGGAGGCGCACTGGTCGGCCGCGCCGGCGAGGTGGGGACGCTCCGGGCACTCTACGAAGCCGCCGACGCCAGGCAGTGGGCAGGGGCGGCGCTGAGCGATTTGCTGCGGTTCAGCCGGCGGCGGGCGCGGCGGGAGATCGATCCGCGGATCGCGCGGGTCGTAGGCGAGATGTCGGCCAGGGCAATGGCGGCGGACTTGCTGCCGGCCGAGCTCACGCCGGTGGCGCGGCTGGCCGCGGAGGTCGGGCTCTCAGCGTCACGCTTCCAGCATCTGTTCACGCGGGAAGTGGGAGTGCCGTTCAGGCGTTATCGGGCGTGGCAGCGCATGCGCGGGGCGATCGCGGAGATCGTGCGGGGGCGGGGGCGGACGTTCACCGAGGCGGCGCATGCGGCGGGGTTTGCCGATCAGGCGCACTTCGGGCACGATTTTCGGAGCACCTTTGGGGCGGCTCCGTCGCGGAGTCTCGGTAGAGTCAGATGATGCCCAGCCTGTACGTCGACAGCTTACCACGGAAGCACGGAAGACACGGAGGCCGCACGGATTGGTAATTATAGGCGTCGTAATGATGATGATTTCTTACAAGCGACTCCGAATGTTCGGGCTTTTCGGGAGTGGCCGTGGGACTCATCGAGCATTCCACCAATCCGATCAGTGAGAGGGTCATCGGAGCGGCGATCGAAGTACATCGTCATCTGGGCCCCGGTCTCCTCGAATCCAGTTACCACGCCGGTCTATGCCGCGAGCTGGAGCTTCGAGCAATCCCGTATCACAGCCACGTCGCCTTACCGCTCGAATACAAAGGCAGACAGATCACGAAGGGCTATGTCATTGATCTCCTGATCGAAGACGCCCTGATTGTCGAAATCAAGTCGATTGACAAGCTCATGCCGATCCATTCCGCCCAATTGATGACCTACATGCGACTCCAACGAGTGTCCTCTGGTCTTCTGATGAACTTCAATGTCAACGTCCTACCCAACGGCATCAGGAGAATCCTGCGCTGACCTCGCTGTTCCGTGCGACCTCCGTGTCTTCCGTGCTTCCGTGGTGAATTCGCCACGGTGACGGCGGCGAGCGTGGGCCGGCGGATCAGCGACCGAGCTGCGTAGCGGAGTTCTCGGGTGACCACATCGAGCGTATTCACATCAGACCGCGCCGGCCGTCTGCCGCGCCAGCTCCGCCGCAAACAGGGACTCCCTGAACCGCTTCCCAAATTCGAACGCCTCGTCCAGCGAGAGCAGCCACATTCCGAGATGCTTGCCCACCCAGCGTTCCCCTGCCGCACGAGACGCGAAGAAAAAGATGTGATGGCAGGCGGTCGCCATGATCAGGGCGGCCGACCTGAAGTCGGGCGCGTCGGGTTTCACCATGGACACCACGACGTCCTCGGACTCCACCGCCTCGATCCGCGTGGGGGAGATCGTGAGGCGGACGAGCTCACCGCCTTCAGGGTCCCGCGACTCGACCTCGGCCGTCTCGTTGAGGACCCCCGGGAGGAACAAGCTGTCCCCGGCGCACCAGGTCCACAGTGTGCGCCCGTTGAGCACGAACCGATGGTGCATCGGTGTCACCGCGAGACCGAGGTACCCGACGACCCGGCCCAGCTCGTCCCGATAGACGAACGCTTTCAGCCCCGGGCGCTCGAGCAGACTTCTCGCGTCAGCGGTGCTGGCCCCGATGGCCTGCGCCAGCTGCGCGGCGGTGACGGGCTCGCCACGGGCCAACTCTCGGACCAGCACGATGCCAGCCCGTTGCTCCTCGGGCGTGAGCGCCGGCAGGTTGGGCGCCACCGCCTGCCACAGCCGATCCACTGCCGGCATGTTCTTCTGAGACATAATAGACGTCTCCTCTCCCTTCATAACTGTTCGTCCCTACGTCCCAGGTCCTCGAGCGCAAAGCGCGCAACCTGGATGATGGCAAGACGATAAACCTTGGACCCTGGTACCGGGTCAAGGTCTCCCCGCACAGCGCCCTTGACCCTATACCTAGGTACAGGGCCTATGTTGAATCAGCTGTCAAAGGAGGGCTGGAGGGATGGCGCTGACGATCGGTCAGGTAGCGGCGGCGGCCGACGTGAACATTCAGACGATTCGCTATTACGAGCGGCGGGGTCTGTTTCCGCCCCCGGAGCGCACACCCACCGGCTATCGCCAGTACGCCGATGAGGCAGTGGCGCGCCTGCGCTTCATCAAGCATGCGCAGGAGCTCGGCTTCTCGCTGAACGAGATCCAGGACTTGCTGGGACTGCGCGTCCGGCATGGCGCCGCGTGCGATGCCGTCGAGCGAAAAACCAGGCAAAAGATCGGGGTTGTGCAGCAGCGGATCCGCGACCTCCAGCGTATGAAGCGCACTCTCGAGCGGCTGGCAGCGGCATGCGCGGCTAGACGGCCGACGGACGACTGCCCGATCCTCGAGGTGTTGGGAGACCATGACGACACCAGTCACTAAGACGGTACTGGCCACGGCCGGCGGCGTCGCGGCCGCCATAGGGTCGGCGCTATGCTGCGCCGGGCCGCTCGTCGCGGTTGCGCTCGGTATGAGCGGCGCGGGACTGGCTGCGACGTTTGAACCGCTGCGAGCCTACTTCGTGGCTGGCACCGTCCTGGCCCTCGGCTCCGGGTTCTTCGTGCTGCGCCGCGAAGAGAGGAAGGCGTGCGAGCCGGGTACCCCATGTGCCTTGCCAATCACCCGCCGCCGCATGAAGCGCGTGCTCTGGATCGCGACTGCCCTCGCAGTCCTGCTGGTCACCTTCCCCTGGTGGGCGGCCTTTGTCTTCGGGTAGGAGGTTACATCCATGTGGTCCTCGCTGAAGCTGCCATTGATCCTTACCGCC